>JBBQKG010000024.1:0-52954 GCA_038326655.1 Solirubrobacterales bacterium | reverse complement strand
CGCTCGCCCAAGGTGACCTCCCGGGCGACCGGGTCGATCCTGAGCTCGCCGACCTGGAGCACGCCCTGCCCCTGGCGCCCCTTCGAGCGCCTGAGCAGCGCCTCCACGCGAGCCGCGAGCTCCGGGTAGTGGAAGGGCTTGACGACATAGTCGTCCGCGCCCCGCGCGAAGCCGCGGACGCGGTCGGTCTCCGAGGCGCGACCGGTCAGCATGATCACCGGGATCTGCGGATCCAAGCGCTGCGCAAGCCCGTCGGCGTCCCGCAGGCGGCGGCAGAGCTCGAAGCCGGACGCGTCGGGAAGCATCACGTCGAGGAGCATCAGGTCGCAGTCCTTGATCTCGAGCAGGTTGAGCGCCTGCCGGGCGCTCGAAGCCGCCACGACGCCGTAGCTGTCGGCCTTCAGGTTGTCGGCGAGGAACGCGCGCGTGGCGTCGTCGTCCTCGACGACCATGATCGTTTCGCCGGCCAGGGCCATCACCTCCTGCTCGAAGTTGTCACTCGGGGAGATAAGGGCGTGGGCGGTGGAAGTTCACCCCCTGCGGCCGGCGATTGACTGCCTCAGGCGACCGGCTTCACCGTCTTCAGGAACCGCGCGATCGCCTGGTGCGTCTCACGCGGGCGCTCGAATTGCGGCAGGTGGCCGCTCTCGAGCTCGACGTGCCGCGCGGCCGGCAGCGCCGCCTCGACGTGCTTGATGAAGCTGATCGGGACGAGGCCGTCGTGGCGTCCCCAAAGGAAGAGCGACTCCGGCGCGAGCGTGCGCATCTGCGTCCAGAAGCCCTTGTCGCCGTGCGGCTCGTCCAGGTAGATGTGGCGCGCCGCCGCATAGAACGCAGTGCGACCGCGCGCGGTCGTGTAGATCCGGACGAACTCGTCGATCGCAGCGCTGCCCCAGGGCGTGTCAGAGCCGGGCACCGCCCAGCGCATGAACATCTCCACGACCGGCCGCGGCGTGACCTGCAGCAAGCCCAGCTCCGGGCGGATGAAGCGCAGGTACGGCGCCCAGCGGCGCTCGCGCAGCCAGGCCATCGCAGGTGTCATCAGCACCAGGCCGATCGTGCGCTCCGGATGGCGGAACCCCAGCTCGAGCGCCACCCTGCCGCCCATGCTGTGCCCGATGAAGTGCGACCGCTCGAGCTCGAGCGCGTCGAGCAGCTGGGCGATCCCGCGCGCCTGGAAGTCGGGCCCGTAGGAGGCGCCGAGCGGCTTGTCCGAGTCGCCGAAGCCGAGCAGATCGACCGCGATCGTGCGGAAGGACGGCGCGAGCGCCGCGACCGTCGGCAGGAACGACGCCTTCGTGCCGCCAAGCCCGTGCAGCATCACGATCGGCGGCCCGGTCCCGGCCTCGAGCGTCGAATAGGCGCCCGCGCCGGTCTGGACGCGCTTGAAGCGCAGCTTCCCGCGTGCCGTCGATCCAGACGTCGCCGCAAGGAAGCCGATCCCGAGATGAAGGTTTCGGCGGACGGCCAGGCGGCCGCGCCGGAACGCCTCCATCCCGCTTCCGACATCGCGCGCGATCTGGTCCCAGGTCGCCTGGTCGGCGCTCAGCAGAGCGTCGGGGTCGCCGCCGCCGGCTTTCTCCAGCCGCGCCTGTCCGGCCTCGACCACGACGTCCCATGACGAGCCGCCGATCGTCCCGAGCCGGATCACGGCACGGCGGCCAGGCAGGTCGAAGGCATCGTGGTCGAAGCGCTCGACGAGCTTTCGCAGGCTTGTCTTGCGCCCTCCCCTCGCCCCAGTTGCGGTGCCGGCAGTCACTTTCCCCGCCGATCCTAGATCGTGTCGGCCGTGTACTGCCCCCCAGTTCCTTCCCACTAGAGTCATCGCGTGCCCGCCCCGCCACGACCGATCAAGAAGCCCTTCTCGCCGCTCGTGGCGCTGGACCTCCAGTTACCGGTCACCGGCGCGGCGCTCGAGCAGCTCGGCATCCGTGGCCTCCAGAGCGGATGCGGCGACGCGGTCCGGCGGTACTGGCTCAACAGCGACTTTCGCTCGGTTCACGACGGCGAGGGCAACAGGACCGTGCCGGGCCGCGTCTACCGCGTCGAGGAGGATCGGTTCTTCATCCAGCACGACATCCCGGAGCCGTTCCCGATCGAGGACGAGAGCCTCGACCTGGCCTACTCCGAGCACCTGATCGAGCACGTCCCGCTCGGGGAGGGGATCGCCTGGCTGGCCGACATGCGGCGCCTGCTGAAGCCCGGCGGGCGCGTGCGCGTGAGCACGCCGGACCTGCGCAAGTACATGGAGGGCTACCTCGACCCGACGGCGCAGTTCTTCACCGAGCACGGAAACGCGATCGCCTCGACGCTCTCGGAACCGGAGGCAATCGAGCGCCGCGCCTTCATGGTCAACCAGACCTTCTTCCGGTGGGGTCACCGGTGGATGTATGACTTCGAGGAGCTCCGCCATGCCGCCGAGGCGGCCGGCTTCGACCCGGCGGCGGTCGAGCAGCGCGCGTGCCGGGAAAGCGCAGTGCCCGAGCTCGGGATGCTCGACATCCCCACGCGCGGCCACGAGAGCCTCTATGTCGAGATTCAGAAGGCCTGAGCGACCGACAGCGCGCGGCCGCGCTTCAGGTGCAGCGATCCGGAGCCGAAGACATATATCGATGGCTACCAAACTCGTCTTCCAGAACGGCCAGGAGATCGTCGTCCTCGAGGATCACACGGTCGTAGAGGGTGCCCTCAGCAAGGCCTACGGGCACGGCTTCACGTCGCTGAGGCGCGACCTCGGCACGGCCGGCGAGATCCCCGTGACGGTGAACCCCACGACCGTCGCCTTCATCGAGGGCCTTCCCGAGCTGACGCAGATCGGCAACGTCTTCGGCTAACGCCGTCGGCGCTGCATCGCGGACTCAGCGCCGCCCGGGCGTAGAATCAACCCTCTCGGGCGGTTAGCTCAGCTGGGAGAGCGCCTGCCTTACAAGCAGGAGGTCACTGGTTCGAACCCGGTACCGCCCATCGGGTCCTTGCCGCTTCGGTTGGCCGTCAGGCGTTTGCGACTACCTCGCCGACCGTGATGTCGTCGAGCGTCACGCCCGGGCTCGTATTGGTGTTCTCGCGGATTCGTTCTGCTGCGGCACGCGCCGCGTCCTCGGACTCGAAAACGACCACCGAGGTTCCTTCTCCCCCGCCCTCCAGCCGCACCCAATAGCCGGCGACAAAGCCGGGTGCTTGCGACACGCCGGGAACGATTGTCTCCCGCAAGTGCTTGGTTGCCGTGGGCCCGTCCTGAACGCTCACCTTGACGACTACTGCGTGCATGGGGCTCCTCCTTTTCGCTCGGACATGCGCGCAGCCTATCTTCCTGCGACATCGTCCGAGGGCTGGCCGGATGCGGGGCCTTACGTAGGTCGGGAGGCAGTCATATGCCAGTTCGAGCAGCTGCGCGAGGCCTTGGGACGACGATGTATCGGCAGTCGGCCTACCGAGTAGGCAACGACCCTTCTTAGTGCGGTGCTTCTTCGGCGTTCGCGTCAGCTTGCGGCGCGAGCCCCTCGAGTGCTGCCCTGATCTCGTCCACGGTCTGAAAGTCCAGGCCCAACCGGTGTACGTGGCGGTAGCGAACAACGCCTTGCTCGTCAACGATGATCACGGCGCGCCGAGTACCGACCAGCGGCGCGCTCGCCCCGTAAGCCTTTGCAACAGACCGATCGGGGTCGGCCAGCAGCGGCACGGGAATCGAGTGCATCTGCTGGAACTCCTCGTGGGATTCGACCTCCTGCGAGGAGATGCCGATCACCGTCGCCTGCAGGTTCCGCATCTCATCGGGCCTCTCTGCATACGAGCAGAACTGCTTGGTGCAGACGGGCGTGCCGTCCCCGGGGTAGAAGAGCAGCACCACCCGTTCTCCCCGGTGATCGGAGAGCCTGAACGGCCCGTCCGTGCCGTCGAGCTGGAAGTCGGGTGCGCGATCGCCGACGTTGGGGGTGCTCATCGTCGGCCACGGTTGCGGTTGTCGACACCTTGCACCAAGGGGGGCGACTGTAAGCGCTCGGCGGTGATGATGTCAACGGCCGCCATGCAAGCCACGCACGAGGCGCGTGACTATCCTCCGAGGATCCAAGATTGACAGGCAGCGCGAGCGACCTCCTGATCCTCCTCGACGAGCACGCTAGCTCGAGGATTGACATCGGCCGCCCCGTCGGTCATCGTCAACCGCGCGGGGTCTCGGGAGAAACGGAGGAGGGGTTTTCATGGCTCGTACGCCACTCATGCAGTCGGTCGAGAGCGCTGTCGCGTCCGCCGCTGCGGAGCACGGCGCGACCACGCGCCGCAGGTTCCTGAAGACGGCCGGCGCTGCCGGCATTGGCCTGACGGCGCTCGGCCGGCTGACGCCCGCAGCGCGGGCCGCCGCGGCCCCCAAGATCGTGATCGTCGGGGCGGGGCTCGCAGGGCTCAGCTGTGCCTACCGGCTCAAGCGGGCCGGCTACGTCGCAGACGTCTACGAGGCCTCCACGCGCATCGGCGGCCGCTGCTGGTCGGGCCGGGCTGGCGCGCCGGACAATCCGTTCGCCGAGGGTCAGTGGTACGAGCACGGCGGCGAGCTGATCGACCAGGGCCACACGCAAGTCCGCAACCTCGCGAACGAGCTCAAGCTCACGCTCGACAACCTGCTTGCGGCGGAGGTGAACGGCACCGAGATGCTCGGCTTCTTCGACGGGCGCCCGTACTCCTACGCCGAGATGACCGACGACATCAAGGTGATCTGGCAACAGCTCCACAGGGACGTGTCCGCGGCGAGCTATCCCACCCTGTTCGACTCGTACACGCAGCGCGGGTTCGAGCTGGACCACATGTCGATCACCGACTGGATCAAGCAGTTCGTCCCCGGCGGCACCTCCTCGCGGCTGGGCCAGCTGCTCGACGTCGCCTACAACATCGAGTACGGCGCCGAGGCGCGCACCCAGAGTGCGCTCAACATGCTGTACCTGATCGCCTATTCCGGCCAGGGGCAGTTGCGGATCTTCGGCCCCTCGAACGAGAAGTACCACGTGCGTGGCGGAAACGATCAGATCCCGCTCGCGATGGCCGCCAGGCTGCCCGGCCAGATCAGGACCGGCCAGGAGCTGGTCGCGATCAAGCAAACGCCGGCGGGCCGGTACGAGCTGACCTTCAAGAATGGGCTCGCGACCACCACCGTCACCGCCGACAAGGCGGTGCTTGCGCTGCCGTTCTCGATTCTGCGCTCGTCCGTCGACTTCTCCAAGGCGGGCTTCGAGCCGCTCAAGGTGACCGCGATCCGCGACCTCGGCATGGGCACCAACTCGAAGCTGCACCTGCAATTCTCGAAGCGACACTGGGTCGGCCTCGGCTCGAACGGCGAGACCTACGCGGGCACCGGGTACCAGAACACCTGGGAGGTCTCCCGCGGCCAGCCTGGGACGGCCGGGATCCTGGTCGACTACACGGGCGGGAACATCGGCGCGAGCTTCGGGACGGGCACGCCCACCGATCGTGCGAAGCAGTTCCTCGCGCAGATCGAGCCGGTGCTACCGGGCATCTCCAAGCAGTGGAACGGCAAGGCCACGGTCGACTACTGGACGGGCTACCCGTGGACCAAGGGCTCGTACTCGTACTGGAAGGTGGGCCAGTACACGAAGTTCTCCGGGATGGAGCGCAAGCAGCAGGGCCACTGCCATTTCTGCGGGGAGCACACCTCGATCGACTTCCAGGGATACCTGAACGGCGCCGTCGAGACCGGCGAGCGCGTCGTCGCCGAGATCCTCGGCGACCTCGGCTAGCGGCGCCGGCCCCTGACCCTGAACTTCGCCCTGGTCGTGGTGGCCTGGCCGGAGACCGACGTCTGGCTCACCTTGACGGTGAAGCGCCTGCTCTGACCGTGCCTCAGCACGCGCTTCGAGCGCTTGCCGACCCGGACCGCCCCGTTTCGCAGCCGGATCGTGATCGTGCCGGCGCCCGCGGAGGCAAGGCCGGTGACCCGGAACTTGTGAGTGCTCACGAACTGCAGCGAGGCCCCGGTGGCGGAGGCGCTTGCGCTTCCACCACGGTCTAGCCGTGAGCTGGAGACCGAGAGGTTCTTGCCGAGCGTGACCTCCAGGCCCTTGAAGTTCGGCGCGTCCGGGTGCTTCGTGACCGTGGCCGAGAAGGCCGGCTGCGACCTCGCCTGCGCCAGCCCGGCCTTGACCGCCGGGCCGCACCCGTTCACGACCGCGGCGTACCTCTGGTCGGACGTCTGCTTGCCGTTCCATCCGTAGGACTTGACGAAACCCGTGACGGAGTTGAACTTCGTCGTCGAATTCCCCTTGAAGCAGAGGTCCTCGCGGTTCAGCAAGACCCCGGTCTTCCTGCCGCCGTTCATCGCGACCGTTATGTCGGAGATCGGCAGCTGCGGTGCATTCAGCACGAGCGACTGGATCTGCTTGCCGTTCACGATCGAGGTCTTCGTCTGGACCTTCGCGTGGACCCGGCCCCGGAAGTCGAGCAGCAGGCCGGGCAGCGAGGTCACCGTCTGCTGGACCAGATAGACCGGTCCCTGCGACGCCTCCGACAGAAACGGGCTGTGCGCCGTCACCCAGCCGAACTTCGATGCCGCCGGGCAGCTGTCGGCGTCCGCCTGTGCCTGCGAGCAGAGCTTGTAGGCGGTGTTGTTGCTGTTCAGCTCGATCGGCAGGGTGATCTTTGTGCCCATGATGTCCGCCTCGCCGGCCGCCTGCGTGATCTTGAACACGAACGGCGGGAACTTGTTGAAGGCCGTCGAGCCGCGGTCGCCCACGGTGACGGCGACCTTCGGGTCGTAGGGCAGTTGCCGGCAGCCGGTGGTCGTGAACCCGTACGGCGGGCCGTCGCCGAACGCGGGATCGTCGTAGCCGGCTCCCTGCCCGGTCGAGACGTTCAGCTCACAGGACGTCGGGTTGCGAACGTAGGCGGCAGAGGCGTCTACGAGGAACCCGAGCGCCGTCACCTGGACGCCCGGAAAGAGCCGGCTGATGTTGGTGAGAGTGCCCGTCAGCCCGTAGTCGCCGCCGCCCCGGGGAGTGATCGTCATCGGAAGCGACGAGACGATGACCCCGAGCGGCGGGCCGGCGTCGGTGACCGCGGCCAGCCGTCCGGGCTCGTTGCCGAGCAGCTCTGCGTTGTAGAGCTGCCCGCCGAGCGAGGCGCCGGTGCTGATGTCGAGGCGCGAAGACCCGATCAGGCTCCCCGGGGGGCAGGCCGCGCCGCCGGCTTCGAGCGCCGTCTCGGGGCACTTGGGCACCGACTCGGGGCTTCCGAGCAGGCCGGGGCCGAAGTTGGTGATCGCCGTGGCGAGGTCCTCGGTCGCGTCCGGGTAGCCAAAGGTCGAGAAGGAGCCCGCGCTCGGATGAGCTCCGGCCACCACGGTCGACGGTCCCGGGCTCGGGACCGCGGGGCCGAGTGGCATGTCGGACGTGACCTCGAAATTGGTGAGCGAGACAGCAGCCGCCGCGACCGACGGCATCGCTGCAAGTGCAGCGATCACGCCGATCGCCGCGCAGGCGCTTCTCCAAACCGGTGCTCGTCGTGGTGTCGAACCAGGGGGCGTCAGGGCGCTGCGATCTTATGCCGTAGTTTCAAGCCGCGTTCAGCAGCACTTCGCGGACGCGGCCGGAAGCATCGCCATAACTGTCGGCGCGGACGCGGCAGGCCGTTACTTGTCTGCAACCGTGAGGTGAAAAGGCTGTTAATGCAGGTGCCGAGACTGTTTTTACGCGATCAGCCGGCCGATGATGCGCGGATGATCGTCGACCTCCACGTCGACGAGTGACTCCGCGCGCGAGAATCCTGCGAACCGGGCCAGCCGCTCGAGGCCGGTGTGCCCGAACCCCCAGTAGACGAACTCGTCGCGCGCATAGACCTCACCGGGCTCCGAGACCCGGATCGCGGGCCCGTTTCGTTCTTCGGTGCGGATGCCGTAGGTCTCGATCAGCACGGTGCCGCCGCTCGCTGTCCGCCCACGCAGCAGGCGCAGCAGCCCGAGTGGGTTCTCGACCCGGTGGAGGATGCCGAAGCAGTAGACGAGATCAAAGCGCTCCTGGAGACGGTCGAGCTCGAACGCGTCCATCCGCTGATACTCGACGGCCGAGTCGAGCAGGCGATGGATGGCGCGGAAGCCCTCGCCGCCCTTCAGCTCGATGCCCCACCGGGAGGCGACCCAAAGCCGGTACTGCTCGTTGTCGATCGCCACGACCCGCTCGGCCCCCCGGCGCTCGGCCAGGAAGGCGTAGAAGCCGTCGAAGGTGCCGACATCCAGCACGCTCTTCCCGCCGAAGTCCTCGGGAAGCATCGAGACGCGATAGCGGTGGTCGCGCGCGGCGCCGGGCGTGTAGATGCCCACGGCCCGGTTGAGCGCGAAGGTGTGGAACCAGAAGGGCACCGTCTCGACGGTGGCGCGAGCGAGCGCCGGGTCGGCCTCGACCGACAGCAGGTCGGCCACCTGTCGCTCGGCCTCCGTGGTTTCGACATCGAGATGCAGGAGGCCGAGGTTATCGGCGAGCTCGGCGTTTGCCGGAGAACCCGAGCGCGTTACGCGGCGGCGGCGGTCGGGGCCCGATCGTCAGCCGAGGATCTCGAGTCGCCGTCGCCTCGGTAGGGACCGGGCTTGGGGCGAGGCTTGCCGCCCGGGAGCGCCAGCCGCAGAATCGTGCGCTGCACGCTTCCCAGCTGCCTGCCGAACGGCCCTGTGTTGTAGGGCAGTTCGTAGCGCTCGCAGATCTCGCGCACGCGCGGTGCGATCTCGGCGTACCGCGTGCTGGGCATGTCAGGGAAGAGGTGATGCTCGACCTGGTACCCGAGGTTGCCGCTGATCACGTGGAAGAGCGGGCTTCCCTCGATGTTCGCCGCGCCCAGCAGCTGGCGGATGTACCACGTGCCCCTGTTCTCGTCGGCGACCTCCTCCTGGCTGAAGGTGTAGGTCTGGTCGGGGAAGTGGCCGCAGAAGATGATCGCGTAGGCCCAGACGTTGCGGACGATGTTGGCGGTGAAGTTCGCCTTTTGCGTCGCGCGGAACGACCGGATGCCACTTTCGAGGGCGCCCGTGAGGCCGCCACTGTGGACCGGATCGCGCTTCCGGGCCCCGCGCGCGAGGTCGACGGCGGCCATCGCCAGCCCGCTGATCAGCGGCCACGCGACGTAGTCCTTGACGATCTGGCTGCGGGCCTTGCCGGCCATCCCCTTGAGCTGGCGCCTGATCTCGGCCTTCGATTTCTGACCGGCCCTGATCGCCTCGAAGTCGAGGTCGTGGGTGGCGACGCCCCATTCGAAGAAGCCCGCCAGGACGAGGTTGTAGAAGGGCTGGAAGAGGTAAACCGGATGCCACTTCTGGTGGGGGTCGATCCGCATGATCTCGTAGCCGAGGTCGCGGTCCTTGCCACGGATGTTCGTGTAGGTGTGATGGACGTAGTTGTGTGAGTGCTTCCACGCCTCGGGGGTTGAGGCGGAGTCCCAGTCCCAGGTGGAGGAGTTGATCTGGGGATCGTTCATCCAGTCCCACTGGCCGTGCATCACGTTGTGGCCGATCTCCATGTTCTCGAGGATCTTGGCCAGCGACAGCGTCGTGGTGCCGGCGATCCACCCGGGGCGGTAGCGCGAGGCGAGCAACAGCACCCGCCCGAGCACGACAAGCCGGCGGTGCATCTCGATCATGCTCGTGATGTAGACGCGGTCGCGGTCGCCCAGCTCCGCTGCCACCTCGTCGTGGATCGCGTCGAACTCCCGGCCGATCTGCTCGATCTGCGCGGGGGTCAGGCTGGTGAGAGGGCTCTCGATCAGGGTGGTCATGTTGTTCCTCCCTTGCGGGGTCAGAGTTCGATCTCGACCGCGCCCTCGGGCGCGTTGATGCAGGTGCGGACCATCTCGCCGTCCTGGCCGTGGACCTCGCCGGTGCGCAAGTCGCGGATCCTGCCAGAGCGCAGGCGCCCGACGCAGGTGTGGCAGATTCCCATCCGGCAGCCGAAGGGAAGCGTGGCGCCCGCGTCCTCGCCGGCCACGAGCATCGGCTTCGAGCCGTCGGAGGAGGCGTTCACGCCGCTCGTGCAGAAGCGGATCGTGCCGCCGTCTCCCTGCCGGCCTTCCGTTTCGCCCAGATAGGGCTGGAAATGCTCGACGTGGAGGCGATCGGAGTCTCCGAGCTGCTGTCGCCAGTGCGCGGTGATCGCGGCCAGCATCTCGGCGGGCCCGGAAAGGAAGGTCTCGCGCTCGCGCCAGTCGGGACACAGCCGGTCGAGGTCGGCAGGGGACATGCGACCCCGCTCGCCGGTGTGTTGCTCGTGCAGCCGGAAGCCCGGATTGCGCTGGGCGATGTCGCGCAGCTGAGCGCCGAAGATCACGTCCGCGGCGCTGCGCGCCGAGTGGAGATGCACGACGTCGGTGAATCCCCCGTCGCGGTCGATGCTGCGCAGCATGCTCATGATCGGGGTGATGCCGCTGCCGGCGCTGATGAACAGCAGCTTGGCCGGTAATGGTTCGGGAAGCGTGAAGGCGCCCTCCACTCCACCGAGCCGGACGATCACGCCCCGCCGGGCCGTGCGCACCAGGTATGGCGACACCTTCCCCGTCTCGACCAGCTTCGGCGTGATGCTGATGCAGCCGTCCGGGTGGCCCGGGTCGGAGGTGATCGAATAGGCGCGCCAGTGGTGGACCCCGTTGACGGGCATGCCGATGCGCAGGTACTGGCCGGGCCTGTGCCCGGGCCACTCCCAGCCGGGCTTGATCACGACCGTGACCGCGTCAGGCGTCTCCCGCTCGATGCGCTCGATCCGGCCACGGAGCTCCTGCGTCGACCACAGCGGATTGATCAGCTCCAGGTAGTCGTCCGGGAGCAGCGGCGTGAAGAACGCCCGCAGCGCCTGAAGCAGCCTCAGCCGCCAGGCGGGGACGTTGGGTCGAGCTCCTCGTTCAGCCATTCCGTCTCACTGGATCTGGATGCCCGAGATCGCCCGCGCGATCACGAGCCGCTGGATCTCCGAGGTGCCCTCGAAGATCGTGTAGATCTTCGCGTCGCGGTGCATGCGCTCGACGGGGAACTCGCGGGTGTAGCCGTTGCCTCCGAGGATCTGAATCGCGCGCTCGGTCACCCAGACAGCGACCTCCCCTGCCTTGAGCTTCGACATCGAGCCCTCGGCGGCGGTGAACGGCTTGCCGGTCTTTCCCATCCACGCGGCCCGCCAGACCAGCAGCCGCGCGGCATCGATCTCCATCTTCATGTCCGCGAGCGGGAACGCGATCGCCTGGTTCTCGATGATCGGGCGGCCGAACTGCACGCGCTGCTTGGCGTAGTCGAGCGCATACTCGTGGGCGGCGCGGGCGATCCCGAGCGCCTGGGCGCCCACGGTGGGCCGGCTCAACTCGAACGTCTGCATCGCGGCCTGCTTTTTCGCCCTCGTCCCTTCGCGCGTCCGCGCGAGGCGCTCGTCGAGCTTGTCCTTTCCGCCCAGCAGGCACGAGCCCGGCACGCGGCAGTCGTCGAGGAACACGTCGGCGGTGTGCGAGGCGCGGATGCCGTGTTTCTTCAGCTTGGTGCCCATCACGAGGCCCTTCGTCTCGGGCGGGACTACGAACGCAGCCTGCCCACGAGCGCGGAGCTCTGGATCGACGGAGGCAACGACCACGTGGACGTTCGCGATCCCACCGTTCGTGCACCAGGCCTTCTGGCCGTTCAGGACCCACTCGTCGGTGGCCTCGTCGTAGCGGGCGCGTGTGCGAAGCGACGAGACATCGGAGCCGGCATCCGGCTCGGAGACGCAGAAGGCGCCCACCTTGGGATCGTCGGCGGTCCCGAAGCACTGCGGTATCCACTCGACGAGCTGGTCGGGCGTGCCGGCCGCGTGGATGCCGGCCACGGCAAGCGTCGTGCCCATGATCGACATGCCGATGCCGGCATCGCCCCAGAACAGCTCCTCGTTGACGATCGGCATCGTCAGACCGGAAGGGTCGACCCAGAACTGGGCGATCGCCTCGAAGCCGTAGAGGCCGATCTTCGCCGCTTCCTGGATCACCGGCCAGGGTGTTTCCTCGCGCTCGTCCCACTCGGCGGCGGCGGGACGCACGACCTGCTCGGCAAAGCCGTGCACCCAGTCGCGAACGTCGCGCTGGTCCTGGGAAAGTTCGATCGAGAACGGCGTCGACTCCGGGTGAACGTCGTTGACGGTCGCTGCTGCGGCCTCTGCGATCGCGCTGGTTATGGCTTCCATTCGTCGACCTTTCGTCGGAGGCTTCGGTTCCTGGGACTTTGAGGCTAACGGCCAAAACAATACGGTTCTCGTTGGTGGTATAAGAAGGGGCCACCGGAAACTTGTGACATTGCAACGAAAAACTCGAACCCACGCTGACGAACCGTGGGCGGCCCTGCCTCCGGCGGTCGCCGACGTGCTCGGCCCCGGCATACCCCAGCTCAGCGATGAGATCATCGACGCGATCCGCGACGGCGTCCCGGCCTACGCTCGGCCGCTGGAGGGAGCGTTTGGCGCCGGTGTCCGCATCGGGGTCGAGCAGGCGCTCACCCAGTTCGTCGACCTGGTCGAGGAGCCCGACCGGGATCGCTCCGCCGGGCGCGAGGTCTATGTCCGGATCGGCCGCGGCGAGGCGCGGGCAGGACGAACGATGGAGGCTCTGCTCGCCGCGTACCGCATCGGCGCCCGCGTGGCCTGGCGACGGGTGGCCGAGGCTGCCCGCGCGGCTGAGCTCGGCGAGGAGATCCTCGCCCGCCTTGCCGAGTCGATCTTCGCCTACATCGACGAGCTTTCCGCGGCCTCGGCCGAGGGCCATGCACAGGAGCAGGCGGCAGCCGCCGGGGAGGCGCAGCGCCGCCGTCGCCGGCTCGCCACCCTGATGATCCAGTCCCCGGCCCCGGACCTCGCTGCCGTCGAGGACGCGGCCCGGGAGGCCGGCTGGACGGTGCCCGGCTCACTGGCCGCGCTCGTCTGGCGCAAGTCGGAAAGGCGCATCGCCGTCCGCCTCCCGGCGGAGACGATTGTCGCACCGCTCGACGATGCCAGCTGCGCGCTCGTGCCCGATCCGGAGGTACCGGGGCGGCGACACGAGATCGAAGCGGCGCTCGGGGAACACGACGCCGTCATCGGTCCGGCGGTCCCGTGGCAGCAGGCGGCGGTCAGCGCCCGCCGGGCCTTCGCGGCACAGAGGCTCATCGAGGAGGGTGTGATTCCGGCGAACGGGCTGGTGCTCGCCGACGAGCAGCTCGCGGCGCTCATACTGCACGCCGATCGAAGCCTGCTCGACGACCTCGCGCGGCAGCGCCTTGCCCCGCTGGCCGACGAGACGGAGAGCTCACGTGAGCGCTTGGGCCAGACGCTGCTCGCCTGGCTCGACCATCAGGGCAAGGTGCCGGAGATCGCCGCGGCGCTGAACGTCCATCCCCAGACCGTGCGGTACCGCCTCGGTCGCCTGCGCGAGTGCTTCGGCAGCGCCCTCGACGATCCCGATTACCGGTTTGAGCTCGCGCTCGTGTTGCGCGCGCGCAGCTCAGGCCGCGAGCGCCTGCGCCTGTGACGCGGCGGGGTCGGGCAGCAGGCGGTCCACGAGGTCGATCGCCGGCCGCCGCTCGATCTCCTGTCGAACGTCGGGCCGGTAGCAGAGCAGCGCGAGGCTCGGGGCGATCATGAAATCGGCCGCGTTCAACTGCTCCCCGTTGAGCACGCCGGCCTCGATCCAGGCATCGACCCGGTCGAGCAGGCTGGGCAGCTCCTTCATGAGCTGCAGCTCGGCCCGCCGGTTGGCACGAAACACCAGCCGCGCGATCATGCGCGTCCCGATCAGCCTCACCGCCCGCCGCCTCCACAGCAACGGCCCGAGCCGGCCGTCATCGGCCTGCCTGGTCAGCCCCGCCCCGCCGGGCAGCGAGGCGGTGAGCGCCAGCCGGCGCGCGGCCATCTGCAGGACCTCGTCGCCCCAGCGCTCTGCTTCCTCGACCGCGCGGCGGCGGTCTGGATCGGCGGGAAAGAGCGGCGGGTCGGAGCGGATCACGTCGAGGAAGCGTGCAATCTCCCGGTTGGTCTTGACTCGCTGGCCATCGACGAGCAGCGCCGGCACCGTCCCCATCCGATCTGCCGTCGCGAGCATGCGGGGGGCCTGGCCGTCGACCTCGCGAAACGGCGTCGAATTGCCCGCGAAGCGGTGCAGCCGCAGAGCCCATGGATGCAGCACCGTGGGCAGCTCCACGCGCTGATACTCGATGTCCTTGTGGTCCAGCATCAGCATCCCCGTGCGACAGGCATGCGAGCCGAGAATGACGTAGAGCTTCGCTTCCATCGGTGTCACGCCGGAGCGTATCGCCCTAAGCAGCCTCCGAGACCGCCCCCTCCACGCCGTCGGTGCCGCCGGCCTTGTCCGACGCCCACTCCTCGTCGAAGTCGACCCGCCATTTTCCCTCGTCCGTCCGGGCGATCTTCAGCTTCGCGTTGAACGAGCGCCGCGCACGGCTCTTGAAGCCCTTGACCTGCTTGGCGGTGCGGCCGGTGGGCGGCTCGTCACCGCGCTCGATCGACTGCTGAAGGCTCTCCATCAGCTCCTTCACGACCGAGGCCGGGAGGCTCTTGCCGGCCTTCTGCTTCCACACCACGAAGCCGCAGCCGGGGTCCTCCTTCGACCAGCAGGAAAAGCCCTTCCGGTTCTCGGTCACGTCCTTGCCGCAGACCGGGCACGAGCCGAGGTTGGCGCGCTCGATCTTCACGCCCTTCAAGCCGTCGAGCTGCCCAACGGTCTGCTCGGCGAAGCGGGCGATGTCGCGCATGAACGACGGGCGGCTCTCCTCGCCCTGGGCGATCAGCTCCAGGCGCTTCTCCCACTCACCGGTGAGCTCCGGCGAGGTGAGCTGGTGGTCGCCGAGCAGCCGGATCACCTGGACGCCCTTCTCGGTCGCGTGGAGGGCCCGGCCCTCGCGCTCGATGTAGCTCACGGAGATGAGCCGCTCGATGATCGAAGCGCGCGTTGCGGGGGTGCCGATGCCGGAGTCCTTCATCGCCTCGCGCAGCTCGGCGTCCCCGATGTCCTTGCCCGCAGTCTCCATCGCGCCCAGCAACGAGGCCTCGGTGAACCGCCTCGGAGGCTGCGTCTCCTTGCGCAGCGACTCGACCCGGCGCGTCGCGACGCTCTCCCCCAGCTCGAGCTTCGGCAGCTGCTGGTCGCCACCCGAGTCGTCGTCGGGCCGGTCCGGCGAATCGGCCTCCTGGCCGTACACCGAGCGCCAGCCCGCCTCGAGCAACACGCGCCCGCTCGTGCGGAAGACGTGCGCGGCGACCGTGGTCTCGACCCGCGTGCGCTCGAAGACCGCGTCCGGATGGAAGATCGAGAGGAAGCGCCTCGCGACGAGGTCGTAGACCTTCTTCTCGTCCGGGCGCATCCTCGCCAGATCCTGCGTCGACTTGGTCGGGATGATCGCGTGGTGGTCTGACACCTTCTTGTCGTTGACCACGCGCCCCAGCGGCAGGTCCTTCAGCCCCGTGACGTATGCCGCGCCCTTAGCGTACTCGCGGTGCTTGCCCACGAGCTCCGCCGTCGGCCGGATCTCGGGAATCATGTCGCCCGAGAGCCAGCGCGAGCTGGTGCGCGGATAGGTGATCGCCTTGTGCTGCTCGTAGAGCTTCTGCGCCGCGCCAAGCGTGCGCCTCGCGGAGAAGCCGAATCGCACGTTCGCCTCTCGCTGGAGCGAGGTGAGGTCGTAGAGCAGCTGTGAGCGCTCCCGCTCCTCCTTCGTCTCGAGCTTCGTGATCTCGCCCGGCTGGTCGCGGCACTCCTCCACGATCGTGGCCGCCAGCTGCTCGTCGATCCGCTTGCCGCCGAGGTAGCGGCCCGCGTACAGCCGCTCGCCGTCCGCCGCGAAGTCCGCCTCGACGAGCCAGTACGGCTCAGGCTCGAATGCACGGATCTCTTCTTCCCGCCGGGCCACCAGCGCCAGCGTGGGCGTCTGCACGCGACCCAGCGAGACGATGCCGTCGAATGCGGCGCGCAGCCTGATCGAGGCGGCGCGCGTGGCGTTCATGCCCACGATCCAGTCCGCCTCCGAGCGCGAGCGGGCGGCCGCCTCGAGCGGCAGCATCTCGTCGGCCGGGCGAAGGCGACCGAACGCGTCGACGATCGCCTTCGCGGTCATCGCATTGAGCCACAGCCGCCTGACCGGCTTCGTCGCCTTCGAGGTCTCGTAGACGTACACGAAGATCAACTCACCCTCGCGGCCGGCATCGCACGCGTTCACGACATCGGCGATCTCATCGCTCCTGATCAGCTTGTGGATCGCGGTCAGCTGCTGCTTGGACTTGTCGTCGTTGGGGACGAGCTTGAATTCGTCCGGCAGGATCGGCAGATCCGCGAAACGCCACTTCTTGAACTTCGGGTCGTAGGAGTCGGGCTCTGCGAGGCCCACCAGATGGCCGACCGCCCACGTGATCACGTAGTCGTCGCCGACGAGGTGCGTCTTGTCCTTGCTGGCGCTGAACGACCCGGGCAGGGCCGAGGCGATGTCCTGTCCGACCGAGGGCTTCTCCGCGACTACGAGTGTCTTGGGCATCGCACCACGGTACGACGCGCGGCGGCTATCTGCGTGGGCACCGCGTCAGGGGACGAAGATCCCCTGGTCCTCGAACAGCGTCGCGTCCGCCGCCCCGGCGACGCCGCTCGCGCCGCCGTCGAAGACCCGCACCTGCCCCATCTCCCAGATCGCCCGCATGCCCGACTTCGCCGAGCCCGGCACGACCGAGTTGGCGCTTGTCGAGATCGCGCATGTGGAGCCGGTGCTCGCGCTGGCGCTGGCCGAGCACGGAACCGTCACGGGAAACGGGATGTCCTGCGTGGTGCCGGAGTCGCTCGGCGAGTAGTCGGCATCCGTGATCCGGAGGGCGGTGGTCTCCTGCAACTGGCCGGCGTAGTCGGGGCCGGCGGTGTCGTTCGCGCTCCCGCAGGCGGTGCTGCCCGCGCTCCGGCAGCGCACGTCGGACGTGCTGATGTTCATGAGCACGTCGTTGGGCGTGGGCGCGGCGTTGATCCGGACGTCGTAGCGGACCGAGCCGACCGCGTTCGCGGCCGCGCCGTTCGCGTCATAGGTGCCGACCGTCAGATAGTCCGAGGCCTGGTGGGGCGGCTTGCACGAGGCAAAGCTCAGGGGAGCGCCATGCTGGCTGTTCGCCGACGCCGCGGGGCAATCGGCGTAGGCGAGCACGAGCGACGCGCGCAGCGGCGTTGCGCCCTTCGGCCGGGCATACGCCGGCGGATTGGACGGACCGAGCGGTCCCGAGACCGTCAGCGCCGGATAGACGTTCACGTAGTAGCGCTTCTGCACGGCGCCGTCGGGCGCCTTGCCGAGCATGCCCCGCGTCGAGACGTCCGGCCCGCCGGGCTGGCCGGCGCCGTCGAAGTCCATGAATTCGCCGTTGGCGTCCACCGGTCGGTTGCCGAACGATCCAATGTTGGACAGTGCCACGATCGTGCCGCTGTCCGGCTGCCCGGGCGAGGGATCGAGCGTGGTCGAACCCGGCGCGGCAAGCCAGATCGCGACCGCGTCCGTCGGGAAATGGCCCGGGGCGCCCTGGTCGACCGGCACCGAGTAGGCGTCCGTCAACGTGCCGTCCGCCTTGACGTAGCGCCCGAGGCGAATCTCCGCCGCGGGATCCGGCTGCTGGTCGAGCAGATCGGTCAGGTGCTCGGCGACCATGTTCGAGGCCGCGGGCCCGATCGCCTCGGACTCCAGGCTGTGGCTGTGACCGTGCGGGTCGGTGTTGCAGTTCGGCGACGTGAAGGTGAGTGGCTCGTAGACGAACGACCAGGCCGGCTTCTCGTAGCCGATCAGGTCGTCGCCGAGCCCCACCTGGAACCGGTGCTTCGCGTGTGCGTGCCAGGTCGGCACCGGCGGGTTGGCCTCGCTCGGGCAGCTCGCGTCCTCGATCCCCCACGGGCTGCCCAGCATCAGTCCGGGAAAGGCCTCGCCGGGAGTGACGATGAACTGAAGCTCCGCGCCGATGTCGAGCACCGCGACCGAGGTGTGCACCTCCGTGCCGACCCGGCCCGTCGGCTGGCAGTCGGTGTAACCCTGGCGCTCACCGAAGAGGCCTGCCTCGAAGGCCGCCCGGAACAGGTTGTTCTCGAGCGGGGCGCAGAACTCCGTGCGCTGCCCGTTCACCGGTCCGGCGGGAACGGGCTGCGCGTTCGCCAGCTCGGCGGCCACGTGGTCCGCGATCGAGTCCCCGGTCGCCTCCACCTGCGCATAGCAGCCGTTGGCGCCGCTGAAGCACGGCGGTCCCGGAATCGCCGGATCGGTGATCAGGTCCTCCATCGAGCCGATGTCCGCGGCCAGGAACATCGCGAGCCCGCCGACGTCCTGCTCCAGGCGGCGGTGGAAGTAACCGGGCCAGTCGCCGCTGACGGCATGCGCGACGTCGTAGTCGTCCGACTGGCCGATGTCCTGATTGTGATCGGCGAGGTTCATCATCGTGAAGATCGGGTTGCCGCCCGCGTCGCGGGCCTGGAGCACACGCACCTTGGGGTCGACCGCGGTGGGGTGGCCGGCGTGATCGGTGGTCGGCCACGCATGTATCTCCTGCCGCAGGCCGGCCGGGACGGGGAAGTCGACCTCCCGCAGCGAAGCCGGCCTGCGGCTGTCACAGGCTTCGACCGCGGCCTCCGCCATCCGCTCGTCCAGCCAGTCCATGTAGTACTCGTCGATCGACGAGTTGAGCCCGAAGCTTCCGGTCGGATCGGCCGGCGCGCCGTAGATGCCGACCGTGTCCGGCGAGCTCTCGTTGTGGTTGGAGCTGACCACGATCTCGTCGATGTGACCGCAGGTCGCCAGATGCGAACCCTCCGCGGCAAGCGACTGGGCCCTCGTGCGCGCCTCGCGGATGTAGTTCTCGAAGATCCCCTGCGCGATCACCGACTCGAGCACGACCGTCTTCGAGCCGTCGGAGAAGGCCACCGCGCGCACGTCGATCGGGTCGTGCACGGCCTTCATCAGGTGGTTCGCGCCCCCGGACAGGTAGATCCCGTCCCAGCGGCCGTTGTGGTTGTAGTCGCAGAACGGCTCGGGCGCAGGCGCGGCGCCCGGGTCGCCACTCACGGGATAGGAGAAGTCACCCGAGCCGTCGGTGTCCTGGTAGGGCTCCTCGAAGCGCCACAGGCGCGGGCCGCTGTAGGTGATCCGCGGACAACTCGTGGCGCTGACGGGGTCGACCTCCGGAAAGTCCTGGAGGTCCTGTCCCGCGTCGAACGCCGGCGGCGTGGTGTCGACCTTCGCCCCCCCGATGCTCCACGGCGTGTCGGCCTGCGCGGCAGCAGGCATCGCGCCGATCACAAGCATCGTCGCCGCCAACCCGATCCCCCCCAGGACGCGCATCGCGCGCGCAGCTTACCGGGAACCAACTGTGAAAACCAGGCCGAATCCCCGCTAGGCTCCGAAGCGGAGAAGCTCGGGGAGCCGAGTTCGAGAGGCTTAGGAGGGGATACGCGGTGAGTGGAGCTGCGGAAGTCGTGCTTGGTGGGGGCCGGAGGCTGATCGTCGGCGTGCTGCTGACCTATGCCGCGGTCGCGGCCTGCTGGGCGGGAGCCGCGCTCGGCGCCGGCGTCGTGCCGACCGACAACGGCCCCGTGAGGGGCGTGGAAACTCCCGTCACCAAGCAGTACCTCGGGATTCCCTATGCCGCCCCGCCGGCCGGGCAGCTTCGCTGGCGCCCCCCGCAGCCGGCCGCACGCTGGCACGGTCCGCGCGACGCGAGCCACCTCGGCAACCACTGCCCGCAGCCGGCGTCGCCGTTCGGGCGCGAATCCAGCACCGAGGACTGCCTGTACCTGAACGTCTTCACGCCGAACGTCGGCCCCGGGCGTGGCCACGCGAAGCACCTGCCGGTCATGTTCTGGATCCACGGCGGCGGGCTCGCGGTCGGGGAAAGCGACGAGTACGACCCGACCAAGCTGGTCCAGAAGGGCGTCGTGGTCGTCACGATCAACTACCGCCTCGGGTATCTCGGCTTCCTCGCCCATCCTGCGTTCAGCGCCGAGTCCGGGGACCACGCGTCCGGTGACTACGGCCTGATGGACCAGCAGGCCGCGCTGCGGTGGGTCCATCGCAACATCTCGAAGTTCGGCGGCGACCCCGGGAACGTGACGATCTTCGGCCAGTCGGCCGGCGGGTTGAGCGTCCACTCGCAGCTCGTGTCTCCGCTCGCGGCCGGGCTGTTCAACCGCGCGATCGCGCAGAGCGGTGCATACGCGCTCGACCTACCGTCCCTGTCCGCGGCCGAGCAGAAGGGCAGCAACTTCGCCCAGAGCATCGGGTGCGCAGACCAGACCGCGGCCTGCCTTCGCGCGCTGCCCGTGCAAACGGTGCTGGCGAGCCAGCCGACCACGTCGGGATCGATCCTTCCGAATGTGGACGGCAAGGTGCTCCCGCAGTCGATCAAGGCGGCGATCGACAGCGGGCAGTTCAACAGGGTCCCGGTGATCGAAGGCTCGACGCATGACGAGTTCACGCTGTTCGCGGCGCTGAACGTCGAGTTCGTCTTCGGCCAGCTTCCGCCGTTCCTCTACCCGATCGTCGTCAACACGCTGCTCTCGACGGTCGGGCTCACCGCTGATCCGGCCGCGGTGGTGGCGCTGTACCCGGTCAGCGCCTACGGGCAGAGCGTCGGCCGCGCGATCGCCGCGATCGGCACGGACGGGCTGTTCGCCTGTCCCGGGCGCAGGGCGGCGCAGTCGCTGTCGCAGTTCGTGCCGACCTATGCGTACGAGTTCGACGACCCCAACGCGCCTCAGCTGTTCATACCGCCGGCAAGCTTCCCCTACGGCGCCTATCACGCATCCGAGGTCCAGTATCTGTTCGACGTGCCGAACCAGACCGGCGCCGCGCCTCTGAACGCCGACCAGCAGCAACTCGCCGAGACGATGAAGCGGTACTGGACCCAGTTCGCACGATCCGGCGCGCCCAACGCGCCGGGCACGCCGTTCTGGCCGCCGTACACCGTCTCGAGCGACACATACATGTCGCTCGTGCCGCCGACGCCGACAGCCGACACCGGCTTCGCCGCCGATCACAAGTGCGCGTTCTGGGACGCTCAGTAAGCCGGTCCACCGGACGAATGCGCGCGGCCCGCGTCACGGCGCGCTAGGCTGCACCGCTCGATGCGCCGGACGTTGCCGATAGCGATGCTCGCCGTCCTCGTGGCCGCCGGCTGCGGGGGCTCGAGCGACGGTGGCACCAAGACCACGAGCAAGACCCCGACCGCGACCACGACGACCAGCCAGTCGCCGGCGGCCTCGCTGACCAAACGGGAGTTCATCACCAAGGCAGACGCCGCTTGCCAGCGGTTCAATCAGCGCATCCAGGCGATTCCGCAGACCGCCAAGAACCCCAAGGCGACCGCCGCTCTGTACCGGCGGGTCGTGACCGAGGCACAGTCGTTCTACCGGAGCTTCGCGGCATTGCCGGAGCCTCGCCCAGACGCGGCGCTCCTGACGCGCTACCGGGCGGACCTCAAGGACAGCATCGGGATCACGAAGCAGGTCGCCGACGCAGTGGCGAAACAGGACACGAAGAAGGTCGCGCAGCTCACCGCGGCCGCGAAGAGGCTCCAGCTCGACCGGCGGAAGATCGCGAAGCGCTACGGCTTCCGCTTCTGCGGCGTCGCGCAGTAGGGCCAAGACCCGACTCGGCGGCGAGCCAAAGCGGGGGCGTTGCGCCCCCTGGCTATCCGACGCGCCCAGCCTGAAACGTCGACATGCCCTCGCGCACCCAGTCCGGGATCGCGGTCGGGCCCCAGGTCGAGGTGTCGACGATCACGTGCCGCAGCAGGCCCTCGACCAGCACCTCCCCGTCACGCACGACGTCTATCTCGGTCGTGATGCTCGTGTTCCCGATCCGGGCGACGCGTGCCTCGAGCGCGATCACGTCGTCGAACCGTGCCGCCGATCGAAAGCGGATGTTCGCCTCGGCGACCACGGCGTCGAACCCTCGGTCGACCATCTCCTGCCACGAGCCGACCGCCGCGCGCCAAAGCTCGGTGAAGCAGACGTCGAAGTAGGCGAGGTAGTTGGCGTTGAAGACGATCGCCTGGGGATCGCATTCGCCGTAGCGCACGCGCAGCTCGTGGACGAAGGGGGCCGCCATCGACGCCCACGTTACCGGCCGCGCCCGGCGCGGCGCGATACTGCCGAGATGACCGCGACCCCCAATGCCGAGCTCGTGCGGCGCGGCTACGAGGCGTTCAACCGGGGCGACCTGGAGGGGGTGCTCGGGCTCTTGCACCCCGAGCTTCGGTCCGACGTGCTCGCCGAGAGCCCGATGGCGGAGACCTACCACGGCCACGAGGGCTTCGTGCGGATGGTGACCGAGAACGCCGAGATGTTCGCGGCCTACCGGAATCACCCCGAAGACGTGTTCGAGCTGAGCGAGGAACACATCCTGGTGGTCGTGCGCTCGCAGGCGCGCGGGCGAATCAGCGGCGCCGAGGTCGAGGGCCGGCTGGTGCATCTGTGGACGTGGAGGGACGGCAAGGCAATCCGCTTCGAGGCCTTCCGCACCGAAGACGAGGCTCGGCGAGCGGCAGGGGCGGGCTAGGCCCGCTTGCCGCGGCGGCTCCCGAGCCGCGACAGCTCGCGCTCGAGCGCCTTTTCGACGGCCTGGGTCATCACGATCCCGAAGATCGCGACGAGCGATTCGACCGCCATCGGGCGGAGGCGGTCGAGCGACTCCCGCACCTCGCCCCACCGCTCCTCGGGCTCACCGGCGCGCTCGAACGGGTGCCAGACGTGCTTCAAGAACAGCGCCACGTAAGCGTTTGCGACCGCCTGGGCGTGGCGCTTCACGGTCGCGGTGATCTCGACCGCGGTCTCGAGCGGGATGCCGAGGCCCGCGAGCTCCTCCGAGACGGCATGCAGGCGCGGGCTCAGGATCTCGTAGCGGCCGTCGCCGACCGGCCGGAGGAAGCCGAGCGCCTCGATCTGCGCGACCAGCTCGGGCTTGATCTCGTCGCCCCACACGGCGGCGATCTCGCCCGCCTCGACCAGCTCCGGCTCCTCGTCGCCGAACGGCTCTGCGACGGCGCGCGTGAAGCTCAGCACCTGGGCCGCGTTGGCACCCGGCGCGCGGTCCAGGATGCGCTTGATGACATCGAGGCTGAATCCCTCCGCTTGCAGGTCTTTCACGAGCTCGAGCCGGTCCATGTGCTCGGGCCCGTAGAACCCTGTGCGACCCCGGATCTCGGGCGGCGGCAGCAGTCCGCGGGACTGGTGGGCGCGCACGTTGCGGACCGTCATCCCGACCTCGCGCGCGAGCTCGTCGATCGTCAACTGCGTGTCATCGGTCACGGAAGCGAGCTTACAGCTTGACACGTTACATAGTTTGATGTAACTGTTCCGCGTGCATACTTCTCCGCAGTCGCTTCCGCCGTCCCAACGATTCGTGAAAGCGAGACCTCGATGATCGCCACGACCCTTGCCGCAGCCGCAGATACAGCGCCCGCCGGTGGCGCCGCGATCGGGGAGATAGTGCTCGCCACCCTGGGCGCCACGGTGATCACGGCGGCCCTCGTGCTGCTTGGCTGGGCTCACCGGACCGGGCGCACGAGCCTCCTGCGCCGGCCCGCCGAGGCGACCGCCCGCGCCACCGGCCTGCCGGTCTGGGCAGCGCTCCCGACACAGGTCGCCTCGGCGTCGCTGCTGATCGCGCTGTTCGGCATGTACTGGGACATCTCGCTGCACATCGACGTCGGACGCGACCCCGGCCCACTCGCGAACCCCGCGCACTACTTCATCCTGGGCGGGCTGTTCGGCGTCTTCGCGGCCGGGTTCCTGGCCGTCGTCCTGCCCGTCGGCAAGCCGAGCCGGGCGGCCGTCCGGATCGCCGGCGACTGGTATGCGCCCGTTGCCGGGATCGCGCTGATCGCGTGTGCCGCGTTCTCGCTCTTCGGCTTCCCGCTCGACGACATGTGGCACCGCCTGTTCGGCCAGGACGTGACCCTCTGGGGCCCGACCCACCTGATGCTGATCGGCGGCGCCGGGCTCGCGCTGATCGGCCACGCGATGCTGATGGTCGAGGGCCGCACGAACGCACCGGCGGGCGGCCGCGCGCAGGGGCTGCTCGACTTCCTCGCCCGCACGCGCTATGCCGGCGTCGCAGGAGGCTTTCTCGTCGGCCTCTCGACTTTCCAGGCCGAGTTCGACTTCGGCGTGCCGCAGTTCCGGCTGCTCTTCCAACCGGTCCTGATCGCGGCCGCGGCGGCGATCGCGCTGGTAGTGGCGCGGACCTACTCAGGCCGTGGCGCCGCACTCGGCGCGGCCGCGTACTTCATCGTGATCCGCGGATTGGTGGGGCTGCTCGTCGGTCCCGTGCTCGGCGAGACCACGCCGCACATGCCCCTGTACATCGTCGAGGCCGCGCTGGTCGAGGCGGTCGCTTTCGCGGTGCCGCTCACACGCCCCTACCGCTTCGGCGCGATCAGCGGCGCCCTGATCGGGACCGTCGGCTTCTTCGCCGAGTGGGCCTGGTCGCACGCCTGGATGCCCACCCCCTGGCCGGCCGGTCTGATCGGTGAGGCGATCCTGCCCACGCTCGTCGCCGCCGTCGCCGGCGGGCTCGTCGGCGCCTTCGTCGGCACCGCGCTGGCGGCGCCACGCCATAGTCGCCGTGGCGCGAATCTCGGCGCGCCGCGCCTCGCCCCGGCGGCGCTCGGCCTCGTCGCGCTGGTCGCCGTGTTCGCCTACGGGCTCGACACCAGGCCCGCCGGAGGCGTGCGCGCCTCGGTCGCCCTGCAAGATGCCGCGCCCGCGCCTAACCGCACGGTCGAAGCGACCGTCCGGATCGATCCACCGGCGGCCGCCAAGGATGCCGACTGGCTGCGCGCGATGGCGTGGCAGGGAGGCGGCTTCCAGTCCGACCGCCTCGAGCGGGTCGGCCCCGGCGTGTACCGCACGACCAGGCCGCTGCCCGTCCACGGCGACTGGAAGGCGCTGATCCGCCTCCACAAGCGCCGCTCGATCGTCGCGATCCCGGTCTACATGCCCGAGGACAAGGCGATCCCCGCCCCCGCGGTGCCGGCCGTGAGCCACTTCGAGCGCCCGTTCGTGCTCGAAAGGAAGATCCTCCAGCGCGAGCAGAAGGGCGACGTGCCCGCATCGCTTGCGACGCTCGGCTACACCGCGGTCGGATCGACCGTGGTGGCGCTCCTGCTGCTGCTCGGCTGGTCGCTCTCGCGACTTGCGGGCCGCAGCCGCCCCGGCCGCTCGCCCGCCGCGCCCGCACCACGTCCTCGCCCGTTCACGGTCGAAGGGAGCCCAACGTGATCGTGATTCCCTTCGCCCACCTGGGCCACGCGCTGCCGATGCTGCCTTTCTTCGCGCCGCCGCTGGCGCTGACTCTCGGCGGGATCGTGTTGACGGTGCGCGACCGGCTAAGGGGCGGCAGCCGCTAGCACCGCCGCCGGCTCGGCGCTTCGCACCCGCACCGGTAGCCCCTTCCGCGGTGAGATCGTCGGCGCCTGGCGGATCTCGAGCTCGTAGCCGGGGAGCAGGTCGATCCGGAACCGTGCCAGGATCGCGCGTGCGATCACCGCGATCTCGGCCTCGCCGAAGCGCATCCCGATGCAGGTCCGGGAACCGCCGCCGAACGGCACGTACGCGCCGCGCGGCAGCTTCGCCTTGTGCTCCTGGCTGAATCGGGCGGGGCGGAACTCGTCCGGCTCGGGGAAGACGTCGGGCAGGTGGTGGCTCGCCCACGAGCAGTAGTGCACGTGCGCGTGGGCCGGGACGTGCACGCCGTTGAACTCGAACGCCTCGATCGAACGGCGAGGCCCGACATACGCGGGCGGGTACTTGCGGAGCGTCTCGTCGAGGATCATCTCGATGCTCGTCGCCGGGTCCTCGACGAGCTCCGGGTTTCGCGCGAGCTCGTAGAACATGAACGACACCGTCGAGGTGGTGGTGTCGTGACCCGCGAACAGCAGCGTCATGACCTCGTCGCGGATCTGCCCGTCCCCGAGCGCGGCGCCATCCTCGTCGCGGGCGTCGAGCAGCAGCGACAGGATGTTTTCGCCCCGCTCGCCGGTCGCGCGGCGATGTGCGATCTCGGCATGGATCAAGCCGTCCAGGCGGCGCCGCGACTCGAGCATCCTCGCGAACGGCGTGCGCGGGCCGCGCAGCAACTGCAGCAGGTAGTCGCGGCCGTAGAAGGACAGGGCGAACTCGAACTCCGCCGCGGCGTTCAGCCCGCCGGCCTGGGCGCGGTCGGGATCGAAGCCGAACAGCGCCCGCATCGCGATCCGAAGGGCGACCCGCCGGGTCCACTCGTACAGGTTCACGACCTCGCCGGGCACGAGCTCGGCGAGCGCCGCGTCGACCTCCTCCAGCATGACGCCGGTCGCCGCCTGGATGCGCTCCCGGTGGAACGCGGGCAGCATCATCCTGCGGTGCGCGCGGTGCGAGGCGCCATCGATCGTCAGCAGCCCGTCGCCGAGCAGCGGGATCAGGTCGCGCAGGTGACCGTCGCGCCAGAGGAAGTTGCCCGCGTGCGACACCAGCATGTAGTGGTTCGCCTCCGGCCCGAGCATGAACACCGCGTTGTGGTGGAAGATCTTCAGCGTGAAGACGGGCCCGAAGCGCTCGTAGGAGGACACCAGCAGGCCCAGCGGGTCGTGCTCGAACGCACGCGTGCGGGCCATGCTGAAGCCCGTCTCGCCGGGCGGCCACGGCCCGCCGGCGGCGCGGTCCGCCCGCACGTCCTGCCAGAGCACGAGCAGTGGGTTCGTCAGCGGTGCCGGCGCCGCGGTGCTCATCAGACGATGCCCGCCTCCCGGGCTCCCTCGACCGTCTCGGCAAGCGTCTCGTGAGCGTCACGACGCGCGCGCCAGCGAAGCTCCCGGCGAGCCTTGGCGGTGTCCATCAGCACGGGCTTGCGAAGCGCGTCGACCCAGCCTGCCTCGGCCGGCAGCATCGGTGCGCGTGCGATCACCTCGCCGAGCGCGCCGAGCGCCACCCGCGGCACGGGCACCGCACGCCACCCCAGCGCATGGGCCACGTCGGTCACCGTCACCGCGTCGTCGCTCGCGAGGTTGTACGTCCCCGGCGTTCCCCTCCCGAGAACGGCCGCGCGGACCGCGGTCGCGACGTCGTCGTGGTGGACGAGCTGAAACGGCAGGCCGCTGTCGGGCAGCACCGGCCCGACCACCGGCAGCGCGTCGAGCGCGCGCCAGAGCATCCGCACGCGCCGCCCGAAGACCTTCTGGCCTGTGAAACCCTCGATCAGCGTGGGCGCATCGCGGCCGGCCACGATGCACGGGCGAAACGTGTAGACGTCGGTGCTCGAGGCCGCCGTGAGCTCGGCCAGGAGATCCTCGAGCTCGGCCTTCTGCGCGGAGTAGTAGAAGTCGCGCGTCCCGCGCGTGGGGACCTGCTCGGTGAGGACGTCGGGATTGTCGCGGTGAAATCCATAGGCGGCAACCGACGATGTGTAGACGAGCCGCTTCGCGCCCGCCGCGACCGCCGCCTCGAACACGTTGCGCGAGCCCTTGAGGTTGATCTCGCGGGTCTCGTCGCGGTTGCCGAAGATCAGGAAAGCGAGGTGCACCACCACGTCCGCGCCGGCCACGAGCGCGTCGACCGAGTCGCGGTCGAGCACGTCGCCGCGCCGGTACTCCGTGCGCTTCCAGCCGTGCACGGCCGGCTCGAAGGGTCGCCTCGCCATGCCGATGATCCGCTGCACCTCGCGGGTCCGCTCGAGTGCGCGCACCACCGAGCGGCCGATGTCGCCGGTCGGCCCCGTGATCGCAACGGTGAGGCCGCCGGCACGACGCGCCTGCGCCACTACAGCTCGGGCTGCGGGTAGTAGTTCTCGGCACCGATCGCGCGCACGTCGCTCAGCCAGTCTCCCTCGTACTGGTCGCTCGGTCCCTGGAGGACCGGGTCCACGAGCTCCCAGGCCTGGCGCTTGTAGGTCCAGTTGTCCGGCTGAAGCCGGTGCGCCTCCCGGAACCAGCCCACGGCGTCGTCCGCGTGGCCCGCACGATGCAGGTGCTGTCCCAGCGCGAACGACGCCGCCGCGCGGGAGACGTCCCGCGAGCGGGGCCTCGAGCGCACCACGACCTCCTCCGGGGAGATCGCGAAGCGGCTGGCCGAGCCGTGCTCGGCCCAGTCGCGGACCGCCTCGGCGTAGCGCTCGGGCTCGACCTTCATCTTGGCGGCCTCGCGCAGCATCTCGACCACGCGCGGCGGAGATCCCTCCGGCAGGCCGAAGCCCGCGATCGCGACGTAGCCCGGAAAGGCCGGCTCGGGTGGCCGCACGATCACGCCGTGCTCATCGATCCACACGCCGGTCGGCACGTTCACGACGCCCAGCAGCTCGTCGAGCACGTGTGCCTGATCGATCAGCGCCGGGTGCTCCGGCTTTGCCAGGTCGATCCACGGCCCGGCCGCCTCCGCGCCGCCGAGGTCCAGCGCAACCGTCACGACCTCGAGCCCCTTCGGCTGGAGCTCCGCCCGCAAGGCCTGCCACCCGGGCAGGTCGAAGCGGCATCCTCACCACGACGCCCAGGCGACGAGCAGGACCTTCGACCCGCGCAGAGAGTCGAGCGAGAACGGGTTTCCGTGCCTGTCGGGCAGCGTGATCGGCGGAAAATCGGCGGACGCGAGCGCGTGCGCGCCCGACTCCGGCCCGAGCGCCCACAAGTGGTGATCGGCGTCGTGCACCAGCTCCATGCCGAGCCGCTCGGACAGCACGTGCAAGTCGAGCATCCCGTCCTCGCCCACCGGCAGCGGCACGCACCTGTCTCCCTTGCAGGCACCCTGCGGCTCGAGCTTCCAGCCCGTGCGGCGCTCGAGCTCCTCCGATGTCAACCTGCGCCGCTCCAGGACCATGCGGCGATTCTATTTGAGCGCGAAGGGCTTGAATCGAGCCCCCCTACCCGGATAGCCTCGGCAGGTCGTGTGGGTTCGTCTCCTGGCGGTGCTGGCCACCGCCTTTGCGGTGTCGGTTGCGGGCGCGGATGCCGCGACCGTGCGCGTGTTCGCGGTCGGCAACAAGCAGCGCGTCGCCGACGCGGTCACCTACCAGTCCTACCAGGACAAGATGTCGGCCCTGATGGACCGCAGCTTCCCGAACCGGGAAAGCTTCGTGCAGGCGGGCGTCGACGACGTCGCGAGCCACATCCGGCCGGCCGACCCGGCCGCCCCCGAGCACGCGCTCGCCGTGTTCCCCGAGGATGTCGGGCTGATCCCGGCGCTGGTGGGCACGCGCGGCGCGACGGCCCGCCGGCAAACCGACTCGGCGCTCGCGATCATCTCCCTGTTCGGCCCGTACTCGCCCCAGACCGCCTACTACGCGAACAAGTTCGCGGGGCTGCTCGGCATCCGCACGCTGGTCGTGGCGCTCACGGACACGCTCTATCGCAGCTTCTACGAGACCTTCCGCGACCTCGCCGTCAAGCACCACGTCTACATCGCGGCCGCTATGAACGCGCCGCCCGCGCGGCGCGTGGAGGCGTCGCAGGACCCCGCGCTGGTCGCACTCCTGCGCGATCCCGACGAGCCGCAGCGCACCTACGCCTACGAGGCCACCTCGCCGTACCCGACGAACTCGACCTACGTGTTCGCGCCCAACGGCCAGGTGCTCGTCCCGGACGGGCACGGCGGCACGCTCGAGAGCCCGCGCCAGACCGGCGGCGTGATCGAGCCCTCGGCGAAGAAGGCCTACCTGACGCAGCCGGAGCAGCCACCGCCGGGCGAGTTCCTGGGGCTGTCTCTCGCGTTCGGCGCAGTGCGGGACCTGGACGTGCTCGACACGCCCGTCGGCAGGCTCGGGATCGTGATCTCCAAGGACGCATGGATGATGGATGTGAACGACCGCTTCGCGACCAAGGGCGCGAACCTCATCCTTCAGCCGGAGGCCTTCAGCGATTGGGGATTCGTCACGAGCCCGTGGGCGCCGGACACCTTCAAGGCGGGCGGGTTCGCGAACCTCCAGAAGCTCCCGGAGCTTCGTTTCAACGTCGCCGCCAGCATGACCGGGAACTTCGTCAACGCGACCTTCGACGGCCAGAGCGCGATCATCGGCCGCAAGCGCAAGGCACCCGCCGGGCCGCTCGGGCCCGCCAACGCCTGGATCGGCCAGAACCCCGATACCAGCTTCATCGGGCTCGCTCCATGGATCGAGCCCGATCCCGGCATCGCAAACGCAGCCCTGACGCTCGACCAGCGGCGCGCGATGCTCGCCGCGGACGGGTCGCGGCTCAGGATCGGCCCGCCCTGCGCAGGCTCGCTGGAGCTCGGCGCCTGTCGCAACGGATACCGGGAGTCGATCATCTGGGCGGACCTGCGCCTGCCCGACGGGCCGGAGCTCGGCCCCGTCGACTCCACCCGCGCGCGGCCGCCGAGCTTCGAGCCCGCCGTGCTCGCCAGTGGTCGTGAGCACTACCCGCCCGGACAGATGAAGAAGCTGGCGCGTGGCGGAGGGGTGAAGGGCAAGTTCCTGCCGCGCGAGCAGCGCTCGCCCCAGCTCGCGGCGGTCGGGCAGCGCGTGTACGTGGTGTGGCACGAGGCGGTCGGCGACGGCCTCTCGAACGTGTGGCTCGCGGCGAGCCGCGACGGCGGGCGCAGTTTCGGCGAGCCGGTCAGGGTGAGCACGAATCCGGCCGGCGCTGTCGACGAGCTTCACCCCAGCGTCGCCGCGGACGGCACCCGGGTCGTGGTCGCGTGGCAGGAGCTCACCGCGGGTCGCGACGACGACCGCGGCCGCATCGAGCTCGCGCGCTTCGACCCGGACGGGCGGCGGCTGGGCAACCCGATCCGCGTCGACGACGAGGACGCGAGCGGGAAGTGGCTTCCATCCGTGGCGCTCTCCGCCGGGACGCCGGTCGTCGCCTGGATCGACGAGCGCGACAAGGGTCCGGACGGCGAATCCCTCGAGCACGTCTACGCCGCCCGCGCGACCGACGGCGCGACCGCGTTTGGGGCGAGCATGCGGGTCGACGCCGGCGCACCGGTTGCGCTCTCGTTGCACCTCGACAACAAGTGGGCGCCCACGATCGCGACCTCCGGCGCGCGGGTCTTCGTGGCCTGGGCGGACTTCCGCAACTACAACTGGGAGATCTTCGGCGCGCGCTCCGACGACGGCGGCCGGACATGGGACTCCAACGTCCGAATCGACGACTACCTCGCCGACGAGCGGCTGAACGAGCGCCCGTCGGTCGCGTTCGGCAACGGGGGTGCGATTCATGCAGTGTGGACCGACCTGCGCGCCCGGGAGGCCGACACCAACATCTCCTATGCGCGCAGCGCAAACCTGGGCGCGAGCTTCGCGCCCGCCCGGCAGCTGGACGACTCACGGGCAGGCTTCGACCCCGACCGCGACACGCCCTCGAACCAGTGGCACCCGAGCCTCGCCGTGGCGGGCGACCGGCTCTTCGTCGCCTGGCAGGACAACCGCCTCGGCAACAACGACATCTTCTTCAGCAGAAGCACCGACGACGGCACCTCCTTCACGCCGTCGGAGCGCGTGGACGACACGGGCGCCGGCCGCAGCGAGCAGACCCGCCCGCGACTGGCGTGGTCGGCGGGCACCTGCTACGTCGCCTGGGAAGACGACCGCAACGGCACGGCCGACATCTACGTCGGCCGCCGTAGCTGCCCCGCGGCGCAGCCCTAGAACGGTCGTCCGCGAGGTAACCCTTCCGTAACGATCCTGTTCGGGCCGGGCTAGCATGGTCGAGCGATGCGCCGTCCCGCCGTCATCGTCGTCCTCGCCCTGGCCTGCCTCGCCTTCGTGCCCGGCGCGCGCGCCGGCACTCCCCCGGCCCAGTTCAGCGACAACCCCGTCGTCGCGGGCTTGAACTCGCCCACTGCGATCGCGTTCCTGCCGGACGGCCGCATGCTGGTGACGGAGAAGGGCGGGGCGCTCAAGCTCGTCAGCGGCGGCACCGCGACGACGCTCGTCACGATTCCCGTCTGCACTGCCTCCGAGATGGGTCTGCTCGGGGTCGCCGTCGACCCGAGCTTCTCGGGCAGCAACGGCTCGATCTACCTCTATCGCTCCTTCGGCGCGGACTGCTCGACGTCGACCGGGCGGTTCAACGAGGTCGTACGCGTCACGATGAGCGGCGGCACCGTCAGCCTCGCCAGCATGTCCGTACTGCTGAGCGGCATCCGCACCGACGGAGGCAACCACGACGGCGGCGGCCTGCGCATCGGCCCAGACGGCAAGCTGTGGGTCAGCGTCGGCGACTCGGGCACCGGCGACATGGGCAACCCCGGCGACTCGACGAACCCCTACACGCAGGACCTCGGCTCGCTCAACGGCAAGATCCTGAGGCTCGAGCTGAGCGGCGCGCCGGCGGCCGGCAACCCGTTCGCCGCGACGCCCGGCGCGCGCGCGGAGGTCTACGCCTACGGCTTCCGCAATCCGTTCCGCTTCGGGTTCGACCCCGTCACCGGCAAGGCCTGGGTCGGGGACGTCGGCCAGTCCACCCGTGAGGAGCTCGACATCGTCCAATCCGGAGGCGACTACTCGTGGCCCTACTGCGAGGGCACGCTGCCGGCCGGCTGCATGCACCCCGGTGACGTCGCACCGATCTTCGACTACCCGCGCACGTTCGGCACGACCGTGATCGGCGGGGCCTTCGCGCCCGCGAGCTTCGGGCTGCACGGCGGCCAGTACTTCTTCGCCGACAACGGCGTCAGCAAGATCTTCCGCGCGGTGCCGACGCCCGCGCACGACAACATCGGCGCGCCGGCCGACTTCGTGACCAGCGCGCAGGGACCGGTCGACATCGTGTTCGGGCCCGACGGGGATCTCTACTACGTGGCGATCAACGCCGGCTCGGTTCGCAGGGTCACGCCGAACTACGCACGGCCGCAGGGCGCAACTCCCCTGCGGGCCGCCCTGGTGCCGGCGTATGCGCCCTGCTCGGCTTCGAACCGGACGCACGGCGCGCCCCTTGCGTTCCCGTCCTGTGCGCCACCCTCGCAGCAATCCGGGTTCCTCACGGTGGGCACCCCGGACGCGAACGGAGTGGCGGCCGCGAACTCGGTCGGCTTCATCCGGATCGACGCGATGCCGGGCGACCCGTCGACTCCTGCGGACGAGGCCGACGTGCGGCTGCGCTTCCACATCAGCGACGTGCGCAACCGGCCCGCGCTGACCGACTACGCCGGTGAGCTCCAGGGCCGCATTCCGATCCGCATCACCGACCTCGACAACGCGCCGCCCTCGGGCGGTTCGAGCGCCGGCACCACGCAGGACGGCACGTTCGCGTTCACGGTGCCGTGCGCCGTCACGGGCGACACCTCGACCGGGTCCGACTGCTCGGCCACGACGACCGCCGACGCGGTCACGCCGGGAGTGATCAAGGAGGGCAAGCGAGCGATCTGGCAGATCGGCCAGATCGACGTGACGGACGGCGGTCCCGACGGCGTCGTGTCGACGAGCGACAACACCGTGTTCGCCCGCCAGGGCGCATTTGTGCCGTAGGGCTTGCGGTTACTGCCGGCTCAGGGTTCGAGCCGCTCGGCTCATGTACGCCCGTACAAGCCGGTTTTCCCGGGCGCACCGGACCGCTCGCGTCGCCCAAGTACGCGACCCCGGGCATCGGGCGAACTAATCCCCGGCCAAATCTCGAGCAAGGCCCGCGGCCTCAAGCGCGTCACCCGGGTCCGAGTAGGCCTGAAGCTTCACGGCGCGCCCGTCGCGAATCGTCCAGTCGTGCGCGATCCGCTCCTCCACCGGCACGCCACTGGCCTTGCCGCGACCGGTCATCAAGACCACCACGACGATGCGATCGCCGTGCTCGAAGAACCGCTCCGGCGTGAAGTGGAAGTCGGCGAAGGAGTCCTGGCTGGCGCGCACCGACAGCATCAGCCCCTCCCACCCGATGTACGAGCCCGCATCGGGGATCTCGGGCCGGTCGTACAGCTCGACCTCGGGATCGAGGAAGTTGCGAATCGCCTCGGCGTCGCCCCGGTCGAGCGCTTCGTAGGCCGCTCGCAGCCGGTCCATGTTGGACCCCTGCATGGATCTCAGTATGGCCGCAGGCGCACGCTCAGCCGATCCCCGGCGAGCGCGACCGCGGCGGCGAAGCCGGGCGCGACCGACAGCGAGTGGCAGGTCACCTCCGCGCCCGGCCGCCGGAGCCTCAGGAGCCCGGATCCGCGCGCCTTCCCGACCGCCTCGAGGCGCGTCCAGCGCTCGAAGAACCGCTCCAGCCCGAGCGCGCCGGCGCGCCGGGCGGCGGCGCGATCCATGACCTGCTCGACGTCCACGCCGACGTCTCGGCGCGCGACCGCGACCAGCGCCAGATCGCCCGAGTCCGAGACGCTGAAGCGGACCTCTCCCCCGCCCGCGATCGCCGGCTTGCCGGCACTCGAGCGGACGATCTCGAGCGCCTGCGGCGCTTCTCCGGTGTAGGGCGCAAGGATCTCGCGCGTGGCGCCCTGCCGCATCACGTACCGCCGCTTGCGGGGCGCGTGCGGTGGTCTGCCCGCGCGCTCGCGCTCCTCGCCGGACAGCAGCTCGTAGAGGCGCTCCACCTCGGCATCCGAGCGGTCGAGCGGCACGATCCAGACATCCACGCCCTGCGGCATGCGCGCAAAGCTACCAGCGCGTGACGCGCTCACGCGCGTGTTGCCGTCTCGAGCGCCGCGACCTTTCGCCGCCGCGCGGCCCGCGTGGCCCGCACGACTCGCCCGGGAGGCACGGCGCGATGGCGGTCGACCACCTGCAGCGACCGCCCCTCCAGCACCACGAAGCAGACGTCGATCGCAAAGCGCATCCCGAAGGTGTGAACCGAGGAGCAGGCCGGGATCAGCAACCCGTAACGTGGCTCGAGCGCAGGCAGGCCCGCGAGGCCGAGCAGGCGCGCGCCGGCCCGCTCGGCGACGAACACGGTCAGGGCCGGGCCCGACGCTGGACGCACATGCAACGCGTGCATGCGACGGAAACGGTGCACGTTCAAGTAAAGGCGCCCGCAGCCCGAAACTAGTCGCGGGACTGCAAACGCCGCTGAAGCGCGCTTTGCAAGCCGGGTGCCAGGAACTCGCCTCCGGGCAGGAGTTCCTCTTAACATAGAGACGCAGGCCGCTCGCGCATCGAGCGCGGGACGGCTTCGACGCTGAGATGGCCAGAGACGACACCAAGAAACGCGGCAACTACGACTCGGGCGAGGACTACGTGCTCGAGTACGGCGAGCTGCGCTTCACGTTCAACGAAGAGGACTTCCGCCAGCGCGTCGAGCAGGCGGCGGTGAAGCTGCGCTTCGTCGATCCCGGCCTTGGCCTGGACGAGCTGGAGGACCTCGTGAACCTCACGGTCAACGGCGAGATCAGCGATCCCGCCTCCCCGCTCGGCAACCACGTGAACGAGCGCTGGTATGACCTCGTCGGCCCCGCCGACCGCTCGCTCGTGCACTGGCTCCGGCGGCTCGTCTTCCGTGGCGCATGGCTCGACCAGCGCGTCAAGGAAGGTGAGCTCGACGTCTACTTCCACGAGGAGACCCAGAGCTTCGGCTACGTCCAGCGTGACTGCGACTCAGAGTTGATCGAGCTCTCGCCCGAGCCATCGTGGGAGCCCGCCGCCTACCGGCGGTAGCGCCGGCTCAGGCCTGCTCGGCCAGCAGCTCTTCGTTCGATCCGGTCTCGCGCAGCTTCCCGGCGAGGAAGCGCCACGCCTCCTCGGCGTCCAGCGAGCGGACGACGCCGCGCAGCAATTCCAGGCGGCGGAGGCGATCTGCCTCGATCAGCCCTTCCTCGTGGAGCGCCCGTGAGCGCTTCAGGTCGAGCGCGGGATGGTGGCCGCGCGCGGCCAGGTCGGGGTCGAGCCGAAGCTCGAGGTTGGCCGCGTCGGCGAGGCTCTCGTAGACGGCCGCGTCGAGGCGCGAGTCCGAGCCCGTCCGCACGGCGGCCAGGATAGTCAGCGAGCCCGCGTCGCGAGTGTTGCGGGCGCTCGCGAACCAGCGCTTGACCCCGTGGACCGCGGCGCCGTCGAGCGGCGCATCGCCCTCGTCCCCGTCGCGGTCGAGCGCCGCCAGGCTGTAGGCCCGCGCGAGCCGTGTGATCGAGTCGAGCAGCAACACGACGTCACGGCCACCCTCGGCAAGTCGCTTCGCGCGCTCGAGCGCCAGCTCGGCGGCGCGCCGCTGGACATCGGGCCGCCGCTCCGCGGTGGCAACGTGCAACTCGAGTCCGTCGGCCGGATCCCAGTCGAGCACCTCCTCCGGGCGCACGTCGCACAGCACCACGATCACATGGGCGTCCTCGCCCGCAAGCGCGCTCGCGACGTCGCGCAGCAGGCGGCTTGCGCCGGCCGCCGGAGGCCCGGCCACGAGCCCTCGCTGGCCGCGCCCGAGGGGCGCGACGAGGTCGATCATCCGGCCGGCCAGGTCGTCTGCTCCCCGCTCGAGCCGCAGCGCGCCGTTCGAGCGGGCGATCTGAAGCTCGTCGAACACGGAGCGCTCGCCGACCTCCGTGTCCTCGATCTCACCCCCGTTCACGCTTGTGACCCTCACCATCGCCGGGTGCCGCTCGCCGCGGCGAGGCGGGCGCACGAGACCGGCTACCTCGTCACCGGCACGCAGGCTCAGCCGCCGGACCTGGCTGCGCGCGATGAACGGGTCGGTGTCCGAGCGCACGAGGGTCTCGCCGCGCACGAAGCCAAAGCCCTCACCGGCGAGGTCGAGGATGCCTCCGGCATGCGCTTCGGTGCCCTGCTCGGCCTCGGCTTCCAGCTCGGGCTCGGGCTCAGGCTCGGGCTCGGGCTCGGGCTCGGGCTCGGGCTCGGGCTCAGGCTCAGGCTCAGGCTCGGGCTCGGGCTCGGGCTCGGGCTCGCGCTCAGGCTCTTCGGCCTCGGGCTCCTCGAGCTCGTCCGGCTCAGGCTCAGGCGCCGGCGCGAGCGGCGCCCACGCAACCGGCTCCGCTGCGGATTCCGTCTCCACCGCGGCGCCGTCCGAGGCGACCGCCTGGATCAAATCCTCGCGGCGAAGCAGGCGGTAGCGCTCGACGCCACGCTCCCGCGCGTGCTCGTGCAGCTCGGCGAGCGAGGCATCCGCAAGCTCGCTGCGCGTCGGGCCGTCGGCCGGCGGGCTCTCCGCCGGCTGCGGCGGCGCCTCCTCCGCCCCGGGCGGCTCGCTACCTCGACGCCGGCTGCTTCGAAACCAGCTCACGAAGCCATTCGCCGAATTCCGGCCGTGACTGCCAGTCGGTCTTGAACCGCTCCCGCCCGCTCTCCGTGAGCGGGTGGTCGAGCATCTGGCGGAAAACCTTGGAGGGCACGGTCGCGACCTCGCAGCCGAGCCGGGCCGCGGTCACGACGTGCTCGGGATGCCTGATCGATGCGGCCAGCACCTCGGTCGTGGTCCCGCCCGGGCGCAGCGCCGCGACGATCTCGGCGACCACCGCGGTCGAGTCGATCGAGATGTCGTCCAGCCGGCCCATGAAGCAGGAGGCGAACGTCGCCCCCGCCTGCGCGGACAGCAGCGCCTGGTTCGCCGAGAAGACAAGCGTCATGTTGATCCGGATACCGCTGTCGCTGAGGGCGCGCGTGGCGCGCAGGCCCTCGCTCGAGAACGGCACCTTGACCACCACGTGCTCGTGCAGGGCGGCGAGCGCGCGGCCCTCTTCGATCATGCCGCCCGCGTCGTCCGAGACCACCTCGGCGCTGACGGGTCCGCCCACGAGGTCGCAGATCCGCTTGATGATGTCGCCCGGATCGCCGTCCTCCTTGGCAAGCAGCGACGGATTCGTGGTCGCACCCGAAAGAACACCCCACGCCGCGATCTCCTCGACCTCTGCGACTGAGCCTGTGTCTATGAAGAATCTCATTGAACCTCCTTCGGATGAACCTTACCCGGCGCGGCAGAATGCTCGGCGCCGACGGCCTCCAGCACCACCTCTGTTACCCGCCCCAGTGCCGCTTCGATCCCCCGCTCGTCGATGATCGGGATCCCGTCGCGCTCGGCCCGCTCGATCAGGTAGTCCTGCAGCACCCGGATACGGTCGAAAGCCTCCAGATACCGCCCGGAGGCGCGGGGCGTCTGCGCCCCCCGCATCTCGAAGTGAGACCGGTGAGCGTGCTCGTCCCGAACCGTCAGGAGCATCTGGACGGCGACCGCGTTCGAGCGCAGCCCCCGATCGGGGATCTCCGGCAGCAGATGCACGCCCTCCAGCACGATCGGAGTGCCCTCCGACACCGCGCGCTGCACGAGCGCGTCGATTCCCGGTGCGAGGTCGTTGGCCTGCCGGAGGAATCCCGCGATCGTGCCGGACTCGTCGTTCGCGTAGGCCGGGAGCGCTCGGGCGACCTCGAAGGACGAGTGGTGCACGGCGGGCATGAAATCGTGGGAGAAGAATGCCCGCACCACCTGGCGCAGCTGATCGGTCGCGATCACGCGCGTGATCCCGAGGCGCCCGGCGAGCTGGGTCGCGACGGTCGACTTCCCGACACCCGTGACGCCGCCGATCAGCACGAGCAACGGCCGCTCCAGGCGCCGCAGCCGCCACCACTGCCGGAAGCGCGTCACGACGTGCTCGCCCTCCTCCTCGAGCACCTGCTCGGCGATTCCCCGCAGGCCGTCCACGTCCACCTCCACCGCGCCCGCCCCCGCCAGCCGGCGCTCGATCTCCGCGGCGAGCGCAAACGACCGCTCGGGCGGCACGCCGGTCGCCATGATCGACTGGGCCATGAGGCCCTTCGAGTACGGGAGACCGTAGTCGCTTCGGACCACGACCCTGTGCGGCCGCCGGCTCACCGGCCCACGCCCGCTGCGACGCTCTCGTAGAGGCGCCACAGCTCCTCGTCCAGATTGGGCTGGCCGGCGCGCGGGACGACCCTGTTTCGCACCAGCACGACGTGTGCCCCGCACCCTGCCGCGCGCTCGGCGACCGTGTCGATTGCAGCCGCCTTCAGCTCGGTGAGGAAGCAGTCGCAGCGCTCGCGCTCAGCGGTCTTCAGGTCTTCGTCGAGCTGATCGCGGCGGGCAAGGTTGGTGGACAGCACAATCAGCTCGAAGCCCTGCCTGGACAGCGCCGCACGCAGGCGCTCGGCAGCCTCGGGCGGCGCGGTCGTGAACGCGGCCACGCGCGCGCCCTCGGGGACCCGCTCGACCGGCTCCGGCGTGAGGTCGCAACCGATCACCGTGGCGCGCGTCCACTGCGCGACCTCGGTCGAGGCCTCCGCGCCGATCAGGACCACGAGGTCGGCCCGCATCAGCCGCAGCGGCCCGAGTCCGTGGAACGCCTCCTGCTCTCCACGGGTGACGCAGATCGTGCGGTCCGCGGCCACCGGCGGCAGCGCGGCGCCGCTTCCCTCGAGCACGATCACGCCCGGGTCGAGCGACAGCGCCAGCCGGATCCCGTCGCCGACGTTCGAGTCGAACACCTCGCCCGCCGGTCCCTCCGCGCAGCGGCGGGTACCAACCGCGGGGACTCCCGCCAGCGCCGCATCCTCGAGGTAGTCCGAGGCCGCATGCGCCCCGCTGCGCGCGATTTCGAGCAGCCGCGCGACATCGAGCCGCTCGCCGCGCCCGGCGAGCTGCGGCTCCGCCGGACCGCCACGGCCCATCGAGACGACCACCGGATCTGCACCTCGCTCCTTCAGCAGCGAGGCGAGATGCCCGCCGAGGGCGGTCTTGCCGGTGCGCTTTCCCGTCCCGATCACGCTCACGATCGGGACGCCGGTCTCGATGCGCTCCGCCGGCGGCGGTCTCAGCGCTACGCCTGGCCCCAGGTACTGCATGCCGCGGTGCAGTGCGGCCAGGGCCAGGGCACGCCGCGCGCGCGTGTCGAGCACGGGCTCGCCCGAGAGGTCGAACACCGCGTCGGCCTCATCGGCCGGCAGGGTCGTGCCGACCACGAGGTCGTGCCCGTAATGTGGGCGGGGGTCCTCCATGACGGCCGCGGGCACCTTCTCGCGGCCACCGACGAAGAGCACCCTCACGACCTCGTGCTCGGCCGCCAGTCGCTTCAGCGCGTCCCGTACGACGGCCGGATGATGCTCGCCGTCGACGAGCGCTATGACCCTCATCGAATCGCCGCGCTTCGTGCCGTCGCGCTCAGCTCGCAGCGCCGAGCGGGGGCTTCTCGTACTCGTGCGTCTCGCGCGAGAACTCGATGATCGGCTCCTGCCCCTCGAACGGGTACTTGCGATAGATCCGAACCCATTCCGGGCCCACCTCGATCACGTTGTAGCACGGACGCCCGTGACCGCGAAGGCGAAGCGTCGAGACGGTTCCCGTGGTCACCACGAAGAGGTTCTCCAGGTGCCACGCATAGGGCACGTGCTTGTGGCCCGCCAGCACCAGCTTCACGCCCGAGCGCAGGAGCACCTCGAGCAGGTCGCCCGCGTCGTAGACGATGTTGCGCTCGCGGCCGGTGCCCGGAATCGGCAGGAGGTGGTGGTGCAGGACGAAGATGCGCAGATCCGCCGGGCCGGCGAACGCCTGCTCGATCGTGGGGTAGCGGTTGCGGCCGATCTGGCCGTGATCGAGGTCCGGCTCGGAGGAGTCCTCGGCGACGATCGAAAGTCCGTGCTTCTGGAACGTCGAGGCGCGCGGCCCGAAGAGCTCCTCGAAGTGGATGTAGCCCACGTTGCGCGAGTCGTGGTTGCCGGGCACCACGATCAGGTCGTCGCACTCGATGCGGTCCACGAACTCGCGCGCCGTGCGGTACTCGCGCTCGTAGCCGTCCGTGGTGAGGTCCCCGCTGATCACCGCGACCGCCGGCTCGAGCTCGTTGATCTCCTCGATCGCACGCTCCAGCAGGTCGGCCTGGAAGTGGGGCGAGCCGCAGTGAAGGTCGGACAGGTGGGCGATCCGGGTGGTCGATGGGGTCATCCGGATCCCTGCTTCGCCGCTGCTGTGCCGACCTCCTGCCGGCGTAGCTCGTCCCGGAGCAGCAGGTCCGGGGACACCGCGCTCTCTCCTTCGAGCGCCGCCCGAACGGTGAGGAAGTCGCGCACCTCGCCGACGTCGTGGACCCGCAGCACCCGGCCGCCGCGGGAAACGCCATGTGCGACCGCGGCCAGCGTGCCGGCGAGGCGGTCACGCGGCGGGCGCCCGGTGAGCGCGCCGACGAAGTCCTTCCGCGAGACCGCGAGCAGGAGCGGCCGCCCGAGCGGGGCGAGCTCGTCGAGGCGCCTCAGAAGCTCGATCGTCTGCGCCGGGTCCTTTCCCATGTCCGGGCCCGGGCACAGCAGCAGCTGCTCGTCGCGCACGCCGAGCGCACGCACCTGTTCCATCTTCTCCGCCAGGAACTGTTTGACGTCATCGACCACGTCGTCGTAGTGCGGGCGGTGGAGCTTCTGCTTCGGCCGCGCGCGTGTGTGGGTGATGACGAGCGCGGCACGGGCTTCCGCGCAGATCTCGGCGATCTCGGGGTTGATCAGCCCGCTCGGGTCGTTGACGATCGAGGCGCCCGCCGCGACCGCCGCGCGCGCGACCGCCGGCTTGTACGTGTCGACCGAGATCAGGCTCTCGCCGGCGAGCCGCTCGATCAACGGCACGACCCGCGCGATCTCCTCCGGGGGCTCGACCGGGGGCCGGTTCGTCACGCCGGACTCGCCTCCGATGTCGAGCAGATCGGCACCATCGTCGATCAGCTCGAGTCCGCGGGCGACCCGGGATTCGAGATCGGGATGCAGCCCTCCGTCCGAGAACGAGTCGGGCGTCGCGTTCAGGATGCCCATCACGAGCGGCGCGGAGAGATCCAGCATCCGGCCGCGCACCGACAGGGTGTGGTGCCGTTCAACCACCGGCCTCAAGGCTAGACCAGGCGGGTGTGCCGGTGGACAGGGCCACCTACGACGCCGTCACCGGCTCCGTGACCACGAGCGCCTCCTCGGCGACCGCGTCGCGCCAGCGCTCGGCCTCACGCTTCACCTGCCGCCGGTTCCACCCGAGCTCGGCGCCCATCACCTGGGCCACACGCCTCACCGCGGCCTCGTCCTCGACGAGCCTCCGCCCTGCCAGCAGGCCAAGCCGCGTCCGGCGAAGCAGCACGTCGGCGACCGAGCGCGCCTGCTCGTAGCGCGCCGCCACCAGCACCTCCGCGAGCAGATCCGGCATGCCTTCGACGATCGGCGCGCCGAGCCCGGGCTGCTCGACGCACAGCTCCAGCACGCGCTCGGCGAAGTGGCCGTACCGGCTCGCGAGGTGGTCGAGCGAGCGCTCGGGCACGACGTCGCGCGAGCGCAGCGTGCGGGGGTCGACCGCGTGTCCCAGCGGAATCTCGTGCGTTCGGCACGGGGCCTCGCGAAACTCGCGCTCGACCATCCGGTCGACGGCCATCTTCGCCATCCGGCGCCAGGTCGTGAGCTTGCCGCCGGTGATCGTGATCAATCCCGACGAGGTCTCGTACAACTCGGCCTTGCGCGAGATGTCGACGCTCTTCTTCGGGTCGCCGGTCGAGATCAGCGGTCGCACGCCCGCGTAGGCACCCGCAACGTCATCGGGCGCGAAGTCCGTCTCGAAGAACCCGTTGACGGCGTCGAGCAGGTACTGCACGTCGTCCAGGCTGACCGGGGGGTGCTCGAGGCTGCCCTCGTAGTCGTTGTCGGTCGTGCCGATCAGGGTCTGGCCGAGCCAGGGCAGCGCGAAGATCGTGCGCTCGCCACCCGCCGGCACGATCGTTGCCGCGTTCAGCTCGAGCCGCGCGCGATCGACCAGGACGTGCGTGCCCCGGCTCGGCCGGATCACCGGGATCTCCTCCTCCTCGTGAAGCTCCTCGGGGCGGATGCGATCGGCCCAGACGCCGGTCGCGTTGACGACGTTCTCCGCGCCGATCGCGAACCGCTCACCGGACTCCTGTTCCTCGCAGACGACGCCGGCCGCGAGGCCCTGGTCCTCGATCAGCTCGACCACGCGCGCGCCGTTCACGCAAACCGCGCCGAAACGCTCCGCCTCTCCGAGCACGGTGAGCACGAGACGAGAGTCGTCGGTCTGGCAGTCGTAGAACAGATAGGCGGAGGTGGGATTGCGCGACGAGAGCGCGGGGATCCACTGAAGGACCTCATCGTGCTCGATCGTGCGATGACGGGTTGGGCTCCAGTACTCCTCCCCCTCCTCGGCCGCCTCCCGCTGCGCCCGGCGCCGCTTGCGCGGGCCGGGGCTTGCCATCACGTCGTACATGTTCAGGCCCACGCCGATCCGGAAGTCCCGGCGGTTGCCCTCGAATGCCGGCACCAGAAACGGCAGCGGCTTCACCAGGTGCGGCGCGAGCCCGACCAGCAGCTGCCGTTCGATCAGCGCTTCGCGGACCAGTCCGAGGTCGAAGTTCTGCAGGTAGCGAAGCCCTCCGTGGATCATCTTCGACGACCGGCTCGAGGTGCCGCACGACCAGTCGCCGGCCTCCACCAGTGCGACCGAATAGCCGCGCGTGGCCGCATCGAAGGCGACGCCGGCACCCGTGATGCCGCCGCCGATCACGACGACGTCGAAGCGATCTTCCTGCAGGCGCGTGAGCGCCTCCGCACGCGAGCGCACGGGTTGAGGCTACACGCGCCTCTGGCGCAACACGGTCCCGACCGCCGCGGCGACCAGCATCGCGGCGGCGATCGCGGCGGCCGGCGGTGCCGCCGACCCGCTTGATCGACGGCCGTGGGTGGGGGCGGCCTGAACGCCCGCGGCCGGCAGCGCCTCGGCCGCAGGCCGAATCGCAGGCGGGCCGGGCATGGCGCGCCGGGTGGGCCCGACCTTCACGGTCTCCGGCGCGGCGTGCCCGAGCGCCGGCGCGGACGCCCGCGTCACGTGCCGCCTCTTCGCCCCCCGCCTGACCGGGCGGACGGGCAAGGGCTTGCCGCGCGCCGCGGCAATCGCCTGAGCGGTCACCCAGACCGGCGTCTGAGCGCTGGAGCGCGAGTAGCGGTAGCTGCCGTCGGGCTGGCGCAGCGAGGCGAGAAACGACAGCGGTGACCGGCTCGTGTGCCCGAACCTCGCCGGGTCCGCCCCCGCCGCGACGATTCCCTGCACCGCCCAGGCCGTCGACTGGGCGTTCGAGCGGTAGCCCGCCGACTGCCCGAAGCCGCCCTCGTCGTTTTGCGCCGTCCGCAGATAGGCGAGCGCCCGGGCAATGCGCCTGCTCCTGCGCTTGCCCGCCGCAACCAGCCCCTGCAGCGCCGCGCCGGTCTCGTCGACGAAGCTGCCCCCTCCGCGCGTCGCGAACGAAAAACCGCCGTCGGCGTTCTGCTGTTGCCCGAGCCACGCCGCCGAGCCCTTGATCGCGCGGGACTTCGGCGAGCGTCCCGCGGCGCGCAGCGCGAGCAAGCCGAAGGCGGTCCAGTTGGACTGGCGCTCGAACGACCCGTCGGCGAGCCGGTGGCGAAGCAGCTCGGCGACGAGGTCGCGGCCCCGCACGTCGTGCGTGTCGACGCCCGCTCCCTCGAGCGCCAGGATCGTCCGCTCCAGCTCCCCGGTGTCGTTCAGCTGCCCGAGGTGGGCGCGGATGTAGCCGATCGGGTCCGCTCCGTTCCGGCGCACGTCGAACGGGCTGCGCCCGGCGGCCTCCAGGCCAATCGCCGCCCAGCCCGTGAGCAGTTGGTTCGACGGCTGCCCCGGCGCGCCGCCGAACCCGCCATCGCCGTTCTGGGCGCGCTCGAGGTACCGGACCGCCGCGGGCGTCGCGCGCGCCGGCTGAGCGAGGGTCCCGGCGGCGAGCAGCACCGCCGCCACCAGCACCGCGGCGGTGCCCGCGCCTCCGGGCTGCTCGAAGGGCACCCATTCGACCTCCAGCCTGCGCCTGAACCGCGCCAACATGCGGGCAAACGCCGGGCCGAAGGCGAGGCACAGCGCCGCGTTGCCGACCGCGTGCGCGACGTTGAATGGGAGCGAGACCCCCGCGATCGTGAGGTAGCTCGCCGCCGAGTGCTCGGCGCTGAACGTCATCACCGTGAAGAGGTCCATCCAGGCCCCGAACACAAGGCCGGCGACGAGGCATGCGAGCGCGAGCGGCCAGCGGCCGAGACGCCTGCCGGCGACGGCCGCCAGCGCGCCCCCGCCGACGCCCGCCATCCCCCACCCGAGCATCTGCCAGGGCGTCCACGGGCCCTGTCCGAGGAAGAAGTTCGAGACCAGCGCGGCGATCGCGCCGGCGACGAAGCCGGGCAACGGCCCGAGCGCGTAGCCCGAGAGCAGCACCACGTCGGTCGTCGCCTGGACGTTCGGGATCGGCGCGAAGACCACCCGGCCCGCGACCGCGAGCGCGGCCAGCGCAGCGACCAGCGCGACCAGGCGCGACGGTGGCCGGCTTCGCTCGTACCAGGCAAGCGCCGCACACACCGCGAGCGCCACCACGACGGTGCTGCCGCCCTGCCAGCTCACGCGGGCACCGCCTCCTCGCCGACGTCCGCGCACAGCAACGCGGCGCCCTGCTCCGGGAGTACGGCGCCCGTCGCCGGCCACAGCACCCGTGCGACCTCGGTCGCGAAATAGCGCCCGCCCGAGAGCACCTCCGCGGTCGGGCCGTCGGCCATCACGATCCCGCGCCCTAGCAGCACGCATCGCGATGCGACCGCGGCCGCGAACTCGACGTCGTGAGTCGCGGTGATCACGGCCGCGCCGCGGGCCGCGAGCGCGCCCAGGCGCTCGGCAAGGGCGGCCTTGCGCGGACGGTCGAGCCCGCGCGTCGGCTCGTCCAGCGCGACCACGGCAGGCGGCGCGCCGCCCCCGATGCCGCGTCCGGCGAGCACGATTCCCAGCGCCAGCCGCTGGCGTTCGCCGCCGGAGAGGTCGCGCGGGTCACGCCCGGTCGCGTGTGCGAGGCCGAGCTCGCCGAGCACGGGCTGGACGAGCGCCGGCGCGAGCTCGTCCTCGACCCGCTCGTGCACGAGGTAGTCGGCCGGGCTCTGGACCAAGAGGGCGACATCGCCCGCCGCGCGGACCCGCCCGGCCGACGCCTCCACGAGCCCGGCGGCGGCGCGCAGCAGAGTGCTCTTGCCGGCGCCGTTTCGCCCGAGCAGCGCGACGGTCTCTCCGGCCCCGACCCGCAGGTCGATGCCGCGCAGCACGGCTTGCCGAGCCGGCTCGCCGTCCTCGAACTCGACCCAGAGCCGGTCGACCGCAAGCGCCGCCTCGGCCGAGCCTCGCCGCCGCGGAAAGCGGGGCCGGCGGCGCGCGCCGGCTTCCGGCCGCGCCACCGCGCCCGCTCCGGCCGGCGGCAGGCCGAGGCGGCGAAGCTCCGCGCGTGCATCCTTTACGCCCACCGGCAGCCGGCCCAGTCCCGCGAGCGAGAACATCCGGGCTGCCGGCGGTGCGAGCTCAGGCGCGAGCTCGGCGGCCCACGCGACAAACTCGCGCGGCGGCCCGTCCCACGCGAGGCGCCCGCGGTCGAGCGCCAATACGCGGTCGGCCGCGGCCAAGCATCGCTCCAGGCGCTGCTCCGCGAGCAACACGCTCGTCCCCCACTCCTCGTTCAAGCGGCGAAGCGACGTGATCAGCTCGTCGCCTCCGACCGGGTCCAGCTGCGAGGTCGGCTCGTCCAGAAGCAGCAGCCGCGGCTGCGTCACGAGCGCGGCCGCGAGCGCGACGCGCTGCAGCTCGCCGCCCGACAGCGTGTGCGTCGAGCGCTCGAGCAGGTCACCCACCCCGAGCGCCAGCGCGGTCTCCTCGACCGCGCGCGTGACGGCCGCACCGCCAACGCCCCGTGCCTCGAGCGGCAGCGCGAGCTCCGCCCCGACCGAGGTCATCACGACCTGCGCCTCGGGGTCCTGGAAGACCGACGAGGCGACGGTCGCGATCTCGGCCGGCCCGTGCTCGCGCGTGTCCAGCGCCGCGACCGAGACGCGTCCCGCGAGGCGACCGCCGTAGAAGTGCGGCACGAGCCCGGCCGCGGCGCGCAGCAGGGTCGACTTGCCGCTGCCGGACACGCCCGCGACCACCACGAGCTCCCCCTCCTCGACCTCGATCGAGACCGCGTCCAGCGCCTCGTGCTCTGCGCCGGGGTACCGGTAGGCGACCGAGTCGAGCCGAAGCAGCGGCTCAGCCACGCCCCGCACGCTCCGTGCGAAACGGCGCGATCGCGAGCAGTCCCAGCGCCGCCGCGAAGACGAGCTCGATGGAACCCGCGTCGAGGCCCAGCAGCGGATACGGCTCGAAGCTCGCGACTCCGGCCAGCCTCGCCCCCAGGCCCAGGGCGGCAAGCGCAGCGACCGCCAGCGCGAACGCGCGGTCCTGGCGCGACCACGGCCGTCGCGCGGGCGGAAAGCGGCGGATCGCTCCGTACCCGCGGACCTCGAGCGCCGCCGCCAGGTCGACCGAGCGCTCGAGCGCCCCCGCACCGAGCGCGCGCGTGAGCGTCGCCGAACGGGCCAGGCGCTCGCGCATGCCTCCGGCTGGGCGCACGCCCGCCCGCAGCCCGTACGCCTCGGCGAGGCGGCGCCCGTCACGGGCGAGCAGCGGCACCGACCGGGTGGCAAGTGACGCGGTCAGGGCGGATCGCGGCGCGACGCGGCCCGCGAGGCGCAGCACGTGATCGGGATGCACGCAAGCCGAGTAGAGCGCGAAGACGAGCAGCAGCACGAGCACGCGCAGGCCCGCGACAGCTCCGTACACGAGCGCCTCGAGCGTCACGTCGAGGTTGCCGAGCACCGGCACGATCGGGCCGTCGACCAGCACCGTGAGGCCCTGCTGCGAGACCAGCGGGTTCACCACCAGAACCAGCACGGCGAGCGGCACCGCCAGCCGCGCGGCGCGCGCCAGCTCCCCGCCGACGCCTGCCCGGAGCGCCGCGGCGATCACCGCCACGAGGGTTGCCGCCAGCACGATCGGGCTGTCGAAGAGGACGGCGGGCAGGGCGAGCACGAGGCAGTAGGCGATCGCGACAGGTGCTCGCGTCCGGTGCAGCGCCGAGCCCGTCCGCCGGTAGCTCGGCACCGTGCCGATCACCGCGTCGGCTCCGCCGGCAGCGGCACGGCGCCCGCGATGCTCGTCGCGACCGCGAAGCGATCCCGCAACGCGCGTTCGCCGAGCAGCGCGACCGCCCGCTGGACACCCAGCGCGTCGGTGCCGGTCACGACCCAGGTGGGCTGCTGGTCCTCGAAGCGGGTCGCCGCCACGAGGCCGGCGCCCGGGCCGAGCGTCTGCGTGGTCCGTCCCTGTGCGTCGAGCAGCTCGAGCTCGTAGCCGCCGCCGGCCCCGCGCCCGAACCGCGCAAAGACGCCGCTCCGATCGGGTCCCTGCTCGATCCGCTGCGCGGCACCGTCCAGCCGCACCTCGTCCCACTTCCCGACCATCACGCGCAGCAGGTCCTTGCCCGCGACCGCGCCGATCGCGCTCAGGCTGGGTGCGATGTTCGCGGCCTCGAGCCGGTCCGACACGTCGGCACACTCGCTGCGGTCGTCCTGCCCGCAGTCGATCCGGATCGGGAAGCGCTTGCCCTCCGACCCGTGCAGGAACGGCTCCGGATAAGAACCGACGACCGCGGGCACGCGCATCACCCCGCTCCAGTCGTGGTAGTCCCACCAGACGCGGTCGCCGCCGGCGACCTTTCGCTCCGCCGCGCCGACATCCGCCTCGATCCCGTTGACGTAGTAGAACCAATCGAGCCGCGAGGCGCCGCCGGTCCGCGACTGGAGGCCCTTGATCGAGGTCACGAACCGGCCGCCATAGCGCGTCTTCACGCGAGCGTTTCGCATCAGCATCCGCATCGCGGTCTCACCGCCCTCGATCGGGTCCTCGGTCGCGGAGAGCAGCCGCTGGTGCCCGAAGTCACGGGTCACGACGATCTGCGCGGCGCCCTTCTGCGGGTTCGTGCCGACCGAGCACGACGCCGCCCCCACGGCGAGCACCACGAGCACGGCCGCCGCGACGACGATTCGCATCTATTGGGCCCGCTCGGAACGCGCCACTAGTAGGTCACCAGCTTCTCTGCAAACGACCGGACCAGGCCGGGCTTGGAGGCGGTCACCGTGAGAGCGCCCACGGCTGTCGGCACGATCGTGGCCGCGCCACCGGGGCCGGTCACGGCGGTCGCGCCGCCGAGCGTGACGGTCGCGCCGGCGACCGGCACCGCGTGTCCCGCGTTGTCGTAGCCGCGCACGCGCACGCGCAGCGGCTGGCCGACGCGGGCGCCCTTGCCGGGCAGCACGCGCAACGAGCGCTGGCAGCTGCGCGCGCGCTCGTCGAAGACGCAGTAGAACCAGAGCAGCCTGTCTCCACGGCCAAGCCTTGCCGCCGCGTCGGCGCCGCCGATCTCCGGGGCGCGGTCGTTCACCTTGTAGAACCAGCCGTCGTTGCCGGCGTTGGCGTCGGGTCCGATGCCGGTCACGAAGAGCTGGCCGGAAGCGTTGCCGCTCGTGCGGGCGCAGCGGCCGTAGTCGCGCACCCGGTAGCCCAGGTGGTACTGCGTCAGCACGGGCACGAGCGCCGCCAGCGGCGTGCCGGCAGGGACCGTGCACGACCGGCCGCCGACCCGCACCCGTGCCGCGCGTGCTCGCGTGACGCGCTGGTAGGACGCGGACCGCGTCGCGAGCAGCACGGGGATCTTGACGGCCCGCGGCCGCCCCGACGCGCTCGCACCCGCGCGCAGCCTGCGGTCGACGTAGAACACGACGCGGTTGGCGCCGCGCACGAAGCGCTCGTCGTGATTGCGCGCACGGTCGAACGCCTTCACGTCGAGAACGTAGCGCCCCGGCGGCAGGCGGCGCGGCAGGAGGTAGGACCACTTCCCGCCCGCGTCGATCCCGAAGAAGACCTTCTTCGCACACCCTCTGCCGGCGAAGCGCTCGCTGGTCGCGCTCCACCAACGGCATGACCTGCCGTGCTGGTGGCGGCGAAGCGCGAGCTTCACCTTCGTAACGCCGACGTCGTCGGTCGCGGTCCCGCCGAGCAGCCGCGGCCCACGGCGGTAGTGCCGGCCGTCGCGCGGGCCCGCGATCCGGGCGCGCGGCGCGAGGCTGTCCTTGGCGACCGGCGCGGCAGGCACGCCGCAGTCCTCCTCGCCGCTCTGCGATACGCACATCGTGAGCCCGTTCGAGCGAATCGAGTCGGGTGCCTCCGCCTTGATCCGCACGACCCCCGCCGAGCCGAACGTGACGGTGGCCGTGCCGTCCGGGCCGGTCAGCGCATTGCCGACGCCGGCGCCGGGCACGGGTGCGCCCGTGCCGCCGTTCGTGACGGCCACCTTGACCGGCGCTCCGATTGCCGCCTTGGCGGGACCATCGAGCCGCAGCAGGCTCTTCTGGGCGTAATTCGGCGGTCCGCCGAAGAAGTCCGCGGCCCAGAGGACCTCGTCGCCCTGGTGCACCTGGAACTGGCAGCCGCCCACCTGCGGGCTGACGTAGTTCACCGCCAGGCCCCAGCCATCCGAGGTCTGATCGGCGAATCGCGTGAGAAAGAGGTCGGGGGCGAAGAAGCTCGCGTCCCACGTGACCCCGGCAGCGATCGCGCCATCGTCCAGCGCGGACGTGGCGGTCGGCCCCGCGGTCGCGTTTGCTGGGTTGATCGTGCCGTCGCAGGCGACCGTGTGCCCGCCCTTCGTGATCGTCTTGCCGTCCGTCGTGACAGGTCCTTCGAACAACGTGCCCGTGGAGCCTTCCACCCGGAGCTGAACCGTGACAGGCGCGCCGAGCGCCGTGCCGCACGCGAGCAGCACCAGCACCGCCGCAAGCGCCAGAGACCTCTTCAACATTGCAGAGCCTCCCCTTCCTCGAGGGTCGTCGTGGCTTCGGCCGGAGGCAGACTCCTGGCTTCCGGGTCTTCCGCCGCGCCTTCCCAGGAAGCGACGCTTCCCAGTGGCTTCGAAGCCGCCTCGTGGACGGCTCCGGGTGCGACGGACACTCCCGGTCACAGTGGCGGGACCGCGCCGGTCTTGCACCGGACTTCCCTCTTTCGCTCCCTCGAAAGGGAGACCACCGGCCTGAACGTGTCGCAGTCTAGAGAAACTGGCGCCCCGGTGGCAAGCCGCCGGGGCGAGGAAACTGGCGGGCGGGCGCCTTGAAGCGGGCGCTGGTCAGGTGCCGACTTCTTGTGTCGGCTCCGATACCGGCGCGGCGAGCCTGCGAATCACCGCGAGATAGTCGAGCAGGCTGCGCAGGCTGATGAACTTGTCGCGAACCCGTTCGCGCGCGCGCTCGCCCATCTGCTCGGCCAGCCGCCGCTCGGTCAGCAGCGCGCTCACGGCCGCGCCGTAGGCGGCGAGGTCCCGGGGGTCGTCGAGCAACAGGCCGGTCTCCCCGTCGACGATCTGGTCCTGGATGCCACCGACACGTGAGGCGACCACCGGCCGCGCCTTCCACATCGCCTCGGCCACGGTCAACCCAAACCCTTCCGCCACGCTCTTCTGCACGACCACGCATGCGTGGCGCTGCAGCGCGTTGACCATGATCGCATTCTCGTCGTCGTCCTCCATCGGCAGGGAAGCGAAGTGAATGCGGCGGCGCGGCGGCTCGGGCAGGCCCTTGCGTACCGCGATCGCTTCGCGCAGCACCTCGAGTCCCTCCGGGTCGTCGGCCACCGCCTCGACGTCCGGGGCCGCGTAGACGAGGTGGGCGCCGGTCTCCTCGGGGACGTGGTCGGCGAATCCCTGGATGACGCCGATCGGGTCCTTCAGCCGGTCCCAGCGCGAGACCTGGAGCACGACCGGCGTCTCGTCGCGAAGGGGCTGGTCCTCGATCATCCTCGCCCGTCGCTCGATCCGGCCGGGTGTGCCGTCCTGGCGCTCGAAGGTGGGCGGCGCCGGCTGCTCGCCGGCCGCGAAAATGCCGCTCGCACGCAGAACCGCTTGAACCGTCTCGGGGTCGAGGTCGACGTTCTTGGGCGCGAACACGTCGATCGACGGGTGAATCACGACCGTGCGGTCGCGGTCGAGCCCGTCCCACACGAACGCTTGCCGTGAGAACACATAGGCGTCGGCCTCGACAACGTACGGGAACAGGAACGCCCACGCTTCCCGCACTAGGTCGTTCGGCTGCTCGATGCCGATGTGGCAGCGCCAGATCACGCTGGCGCCCGCAGCGCGAAACGTCTCGATCATCCCCGCCGGCTGAGGGTCGTGAACGATCACGACATCCCCTTCCCGCACTCGCCCGGCGAGCTCCTTCACGTTCTCGGCCAGGGCCGCCTCGTATAGGCGACGAGCTTCGTCGTCGAGCGGGCCGCCGTCGCCGAGCGCACCGTGCAGGCGGTTGTGGAGACGCTTGGTCACCGCGAAGAACTCCGGCGATCCGTCGATCACGATCCAGCGGGTGTCCACCCCCGCACCGCGTGCGTAGGCGATCAGCGGGCGCAGCAGCTCGACCACGCCACCGCCGTGCGCCGTCGAATTCACGTTCCACACGACGCGTCCGTCGAGCAGCTCGCGCGCTTCCTCGACGCCATGCTCGAAGTCCTCGAAGCGCGCGGGCGGAAGCACCGACCGAAAGCGCTCCGGGTCCATCGACGAGATGTCCACCTCGTGCGGCATCTAGTACGGGGGCACTCCCTCTGCTCGGCTCCCGGCCCCAGCGCTCGCGCAGCTCGACGCCGATCTCGCTGAAGCCCTGTCCGTTCGTCTCCGGAACGTACCGGCTTGCGAACGCAAACGCCAGCGCGCAAGCTACCGCGAACAGCCAACGTCTCCTGTGCCTAGCCGGCTTGGCCCGGACCCGTCACCTGCTCGAGCAGGCGCTCCTCCGCGTCCGGTGGTCAGGCGGGAGTTGATACGAAACGAAGGCGGCTTAGGTGACGAGACAACCAATGGCTCGCCGTGACATGACGAGTGACCGGTGGGCCGGCTCCGGCTCCCGCTCAGGAGCGGTGTCGCTTGCGCGCCCGGTACCTGGTCTGAACTCGCTAGCGCTCCACCACCGGGCGCACCTCGATCGCGCCGCCCATGCGGGCTGCCGGGATCTGCGAGGCCAGCTCGATCGCAGCGTCGAGGTCTTCGGTCTCGAAGAGGAGGTAGCCGCCGAGCGCCTCCTTGGTCTCGACGAACGGGCCGTCGGTGGTCAGCGTTGGCCTGGACCCCGCCGCAGTTGACACCTCAGGCCGCAGTTTTCACTAGCGCGCTTCCATCTTCCCAGGTCTGACGCACCTCCAGGGGCGTGCGG
>JBBQKG010000023.1:0-53528 GCA_038326655.1 Solirubrobacterales bacterium | reverse complement strand
TCTCAAGGGCGTGGCGCCCTTGGGCCGTGGGTGCGTTGCGCTGGCCATCTGAGCCATGAACATCAGGCCCAGCGCACCGAGTGCGAGCGCCAGCGGTAGCACCATCTTCCTTTTGATGGTCATATAACGCCTCCCTCCCCTTAACGGGGTTGGTCGAGCTTCCGTGCTCCTGGTTCCATTGTCCGGCCCGCCGTCAACCTAGGGGCGAACCGAGGGCGACTGTACCACAGATCCTGGGGATTGGTCCGGGTTTCCAGGGCGCCTTCCGACCGGTCAGGAAGCAGCGTTTTCAGGGCTGCCGAGCCCCTGCCCGACGCCCTCTCGATCGTCTTCCCGAATACGTGCGGGCACCTGCTACGGCACCATGTATAGGACACGCGCAACCCTCGAGAGAGCCGCGATCGTGCCGCACAGATCGTGCCGCACAGAAGTAGTTGCGCGACCCTTTTGCAATCTGGGTATAGTGGCTTGGACGGTCGTACGAGCCACTCGTCGGCGTCGTTGTGAAACACCCGCAATCGGGTATGTTTCGGAGGACCTGTTCTTTGGGGGAGCGGGTAGAGGTTTTGGGGAGAGTCAGAGAATCAATGGAGGCGCTGCGAGTTGGCCGCCGTAGGGCGGTCTTGATGGTTGCGTTGGGTGCGGGGCTCGTGTGTGCCGCCGCGCCGGCCGCGTCGCTGGGCGCCACCGTCTCGGTCACGACCGACGCCAGCAGCACGACTCCCAAGATCGGCTACGTCGCGGCTGCGGGCGAGACCAACAACGTCACGGTCGACCTCGCGGGTGGCACCTACACGATCACGGACACCGGGGCGCCGTTGACAGCGGGCGCCGGGTGTACGCAGGTCAACCCGAGTACGGCAACCTGCCCCGCCGCCAGCGCGAACCGCGTCACGGTCAACGCGGGCGACATGAGCGACACGATCATCATGAACGCGAAGCCGCCGCTCGGGACCACTCTGATCGGGGGTGAGGGAAACGACTTCATCCGGGGCGGCCCTGGGACGGATCACATATTCGGCGGCAACGGCGGTGACCAGATCGATGCCGCCGGGGGCAACGACACCGTCGACACCGGCGGTGGCGACCCGGCCTTCGAGGCCTTCGACATCATCAACGGCGGCGGCGGCTTCGACACGCTCGACTACCACACGCGTACCGAGCCCGTGATCGTCGACCTGAAGACGACGCCGAGCTTCGCGGTCGACCCGCTCGACTTCGGGGCCGGTGAGTCGGTCGACAACTTCGAGAAGATCGTGGGCGGCTCGGGCGACGACTTCCTGGTGGGAGGCATCCTCGCGGACGAGTTCCTCGGCAACGCGGGGTCCGACATCATCTGCGGCGGTCTTGGCAACGACACGGTCGACTACACGAACAGCCCGGGTCCCGTGAACGTCTCTCTCGACGGCTCGCTGCCCACGGACCCGCGGCTTGCGCTGCAACTGATCGGCAGCGCGCAGAACACCGACCAGTACAGGCGCGCGCGCACCGACTGCCGGCCGACGGACGAGAGCGCGCTGATTCCGGGGTCGGTATTCCCCTACCCGGAGTGGACCGACAGGTCGGCGCACCAGAACGACTGTGTCTTCAACGACACCGACGGATTCGGCTCGACCGACTGCGTCGGCGAGGACATCGAGAACATCACCGGCGGCCCCGGCAACGACACGCTCACCGGCAACAACCCGGACCCGCTCGAGGGCCAAGGCCCGCGGGTGGAGCCGCACGGCGTGAACATTCTCAGGGGCGGAGGCGGCGACGACACGCTCGACGGCAAGCTGGGGGCGGACGTGATGGACGGCGGCCCGAACGGCCCCAAGGGTGACACGGTCACCTATGCCGACCGCACCGAGGACCTGAACGCCTCGATCGACGGCGCCGCGAACGACGGCAGCCCACTGGATGTGAACACCCGCTCGGGCGAGACGGACAGCATCGGCCAGGACGTCGAGAACATCATCGGCGGCTCCGGCAGCGACAAGCTCGTCGGCGACAGCAATGCGAACGACCTCCAGGGCGGCGGCGGGAACGATGTCTTGCGGGGCAACGAGGGCAACGACACGCTCGGCGGGGGTGACGGCAACGATGAGCTCGAGGCCGGTAGCGGCAACGACACGCTCTCCGGCGACGCCGGAAACGATGCTCTGACGGGAGGCTTCGGCGCGGACAGCCTCGATGGAGGCGACGGGATCGACTCGGTCGACTACTCCGACTCCACCACGAGCGTGTACGCGGTGCCCGACGGCATCGCCAACGACGGAAAGGCGAACGAGGGCGACAACCTGGCCGGCACGGTCGAGACCTTGATCGGCGGCACCGACAACGACACGCTCGTCGGAAACGACGGCCCGGGCACGATCGACGGCCGCGGAGGCAGCGACACGCTCGACGGCGGTGGCGGCGCCGACACGATCATCGGCGGCGACGGCTTCGACAACGCCAGCTACGCAAGCCGCACGGCGCCCGTTTCGGTCGACCTTGCCACGCCCGGCGGCGACGGCGCGGCCGGCGAGAACGACAACGTCTCCGGAGACGTGGAGCAGGTGACCGGCGGCGCCGGCAACGACTCGCTTGCCGGCAACGACACCGTCAACATCCTCATGGGCGGTCCCGGCGACGACACGCTCGACGGCCGCGGCGGCGCCGACCAGATCTTCGGCGGCGCTGGAGCCGACACCGAGCTTGGTGGTGGCGGCTCCGACACGCTCGCCGGCGAGGGCGGCAACGACAATCTCCAGGGCGGCACCGAGGCCGACGGCCTGAACGGAGGCGACGGCAACGACCTGCTCGACGGCGGGCCCGGGAACGACATCTTCACCGGCGGCCCCGGCGACGACACCGCGGTCTACTCGAGCCGTGCCAAGGACGTCGACGTGACCATGGACGGGGCCGACAACGACGGCGAGTCGGGCGAGCAGGACCAGATCCGGATCACCGTGGAGAGCACCAAGACCGGCGCCGGCAACGACTCGATCAACGTCCGCGACGGCCTCAAGGGCGAGGTTTCCTGCGGTCGCGGCACGGACTCCGTGATCGCCGACGCCACCGACGTGATCGCGAGCGATTGCGAGCAGACGGACGTGTTCGCCGCGAGCACGCGCTGCAGGGTCCGGAACGGCTCCGCCACGATGACTCGCAAGGGCCTCGTAAAGCTTCGCCTCACGTGTCCCGTTGCGGCCAAGGGCACGCTGACGCTCCAGACGGCGGGCGCCTACAAGGCGGCCAAGAAGACCAAGAAGAAGGTCAGGCTGGGCCGGAAGTCGTTCTCGCTGAAAGCCGGCAAGTCGAAGACGATCAGCGTCAAGCTGACGAAGAAGGCCCGTCGCCTCGTGAAGCGCAACAAGCGCCTGCACGCCCGCGCGATCGTGTCGGTCAAGAAGAAGGCCGGTGCCAAGGCCAGCAAGAGCTCCAAGACCTTGACCATCAAGGCGCCGAAGAAGGGGAAGAAGTAAGCCTTGACCTGCCTGCTGAACCGACAGACTCGCATCTGGCTGCTGCTCGTCGCGCTGCTCGCGCTCGCCGTGCCCGGCGCTGCCCGCGCGGCCGAGACCGACATCGACATCCAGCAGTTCACGGTCGCCCCGGACACGACCCAGGCCGGGGGCCACCCGAACGTCAACATCAAGATGCGCTTCTGCAACTCCGGCAACCCGATCACGAACATCACCGGCACGGGTACCACGGCGGATCCGCTGATCGTGGTGACGCAAAATCCGACTGGCATCGGCGGTCCCAAGTCGAGCGTTCGCCTGGTCGGGATCAGGGGCATTCCGAACCTCAATGCGGCCAGCGGCTGGAACGTCACCCCGGTGGCGGGACAGCCGAACCAGATCCAGGTCAACACCGGGGGCTCCGCGATTCCCGGCACCTACCAGGGCGGGGGCGAGGTGCTCTTGCCGTTCACGTTCAGCTGCACCTCCACTCAGCTGGCCTCGTTCCTGAAGGACTTCACGCTTCACTTCCCGCCGGGCTTTCTCGGCAACCCGACCGCGGTCACGCCGTGTGCGACGAACCTGTGGCTGATCGGCGCCTGCCCGCCCAGCTCGCAGATCGGCAGCGCGGTCGTCGACGTCGTGCCGCAGGGCCCCGAGATCCTGGTCCCGACCGACGTGTACGTGATCGACACGCTCGGCCTTGAGCCGGCCCGGCTCGGCACCGAGGTGCTCGTCGGAAACCCGCAGGGTCCGTTCCCGAACACGATCACGCTGCGCTCGGCGAACGACGACTACGGCATCAATGCCGCGCAGGTCAACATCCCGAAGGACCTCGGCGGCAACATCGGCACGATCCGGCAAATCGAGATCTACCTGTGCTCGCGCGCACCCTGCAACGAGCAGCTACGGGGCGACCCGACCACGACCGTGCCGCTGGCCGGTGCGCGTCCGTTCTTCGTGAACCCGACCTCGTGCCAGCCCGCCACGACCGTGCTCGAAGCGCGCTCCTGGCTGCACGGCGACCCGTCGCAGCCCGGCACCACCAAGACGGCCAGCTCGACGTTCACGCCAACGGGCTGCGGCAACGTCCCGTTCGATGCCGCGGTGGACGTGGCGCCGACGGAGACCAGCGAAGCCGGCAAGGCGAGCGCCCAGCGGGTCGCGATCGACTACTGCGCATTCGGCCACTCGCCCGGCACGTGCGTCAACGGCCACGACTATGCCGATGACCCGATCTGGCAGGCGGCGCTCCGGAACGCGGACGTGACGCTGCCAAAGGGTCTGACGCTCTCGCCCGGCGGCGGAGTCGGCCTTCAGGCTTGTACCTTCGACGAGTTCGGCGTCGACCCGTCGACCGGCAAGCAGCTCACGAACGAGCCTCCGACGTGTCCCGAGGGGGCCCAGATAGGCACGATCAAGGTGGAGACACCCGTGCTGCCGAACCCGCTCGCCGGCAAGGTCTTCTTCGGGCCCGTCACGGCGCCCGGCCGCCCGACGGTCGCCAACCCGTGGAAGCTGTTCCTCTACATCGAGGGCGCCGGCATTCGCGTGAAGCTCGTCGGCAACGTCGACGTCTCGCCGGAGGGACAGGTCCACAACCGCTTCGAGAGCCAGCCGCAGGTGCCGTTCAGCCGTCTCGAGATCAACCTCCGCGGAGGCAGCCGCTCGATCCTGGCCAACCCGGACGACTGCGACAACCCGCACAACGGCTCCGTCACGCTGGACGGCTGGAACGGCAAGAGCAAGGTCAGCACGCCGCATGTCACCACGACCGGTTGCCCGCCCACGAAGCCGTTCGCGCCGGTGGTCGAATCCGCGGGCTCCAACCCGGAGCAGGCCGGTGCAAACACGACCTCCCACATCGCGCTGACACGTGGTGACGGTGAGGACGACATCAAGAACATCAAGCTCTCGCTCCCGGCCGGCGCGGTCGGAAGCCTCGCGGCGGTCCCGCAGTGCTCGATCAACCTGGCCCGCGCGGGCAACTGCCCGGTCGGGACCAAGATCGGCACCGTCAACACCACGGTCGGAACCGGCGACTCGCTGCTCACCACCTCCGGCGGGCTGTACCTTGCCGAGCCGAGCGTGCCTGGCGACGCCGCGACACTGGCGCTGACCGTGCCGGCCAAGGTTGGGCCGATCGACCTCGGCCAGGTCGTCGTGCTCAACCGCGTCGTGCTTCGCCCCTCCGACAGCGGTGTGGATGCGATCACCAGCGACGTCCCGAACATCCTCGAGGGCGTGCCGCTGCACGTGCGGAGGATCGAGATCAACGTCGACCGCCCGGGCTTCTTCATCAACCCGACGGGCTGCGAGCCGCGGCCGCTGACCGTGACCTTCACCGGCTACACCGGCGCGCAGTCGACATCGACCACGATGCTCAACGCGAAGGGCTGCGAGAACCTCTCCTTCGCGCCGAAGCTCCGCATGATCGCGGGCGCACGGGGCCAGAACGCGCAGCTCTCACACCCGCCGCTCAAGGCGATCGTGACGCAGGGCGCCGGCGAGGCGAACATCAAGACCGCAAAGGTGGTCCTGCCGGACCTGCTGCGGCCGAACACGGTTCCGTTCAATCTCCCCGGCGGCCTCTGCTCGGACACCGAGTTCGCCCAGGGAGCGTGCCCTCCACTATCGCTGGTCGGCAGCGCCAGGGTGATCACGCCGGTGCTTCCGTTCCAGCTGGCCGGCCCCGTGTACGTCGTGCAAGAAATCGGGAGCATCCTGCCGAAGCTCTACGTCGTGCTCCGCGGCGAGGGGCTCGAGGTGGTGCTGAGGGCGCGCAACAGCTTCCAGGGCATCAAGACCGTCAACACGTTCGAGAACCTGCCCGACGTCCCGCAGGCCTACTTCGAGCTGAACATCAAGGGCGGCCCGAACGGCATCCTCAACAACTTCTACGACGCCTGTGGCGTCGCGAAGATCCACCGCAAGATCGACTACACGTTCATGGGCCAGAACGGCAAGCAGGAGACGAAGACCACCTATCTCCAGCAGGACGGCTGCGTGACCACGTCTTCGCTCGGCGCCTCGATCGCGAGCAAGACGATCAAGGTCTCTCGGAAGGGCATCGCGAAGGTCAAGGTGCGCTGCCGCGCGAGCAAGTCCTGCAAGGGCAAGCTGACGGTCGGCGGGAAGGGCGTCAAGGCCTCCCACAAGTTCTCGATCGGCGCGAAGAAGGCCAAGTCGGTCAAGCTCAAGTTCTCGAAGAAGGAAGTCCGCAAGATCTTCCGCAAGCACCGGGTGAAGGGCAAGGCGACCGCCAAGGTCGGCGGCAAGAGCGCGAAGCGGTCGGTCACGCTCGTGCCGAAGAAGAAGTAGGGCCGGTCCGGCGGGGCCCCCGGCCCCCCACCCCTTCGCTAGCCGATCAGCTGCTTCTCGCGGAGCAGGTCCATCACGTGCTCGGCGCTCTGCTCGGGCGTCTCGCTGTCGGTGGCGAGCACGAGATCTGCGTCCTCGGGCTCTTCGTACGGGTCGTTCACGCCCGTCAGGTTCGTGATCTCGCCCCGCATCGCCTTCTCGTAGAGGCCCTTGTAGTCGCGCGCGGCGCAGGACTCGACCGACGCCTTGCACCAGATCTCGACGAAGGGCTGGATCTCCTCACGTGCGCGTTCACGACCTTCGCGGTAGGGGGAGATCGCGGCCACGATCACGACCACGCCGTTGCGCGTGAGCACCTTGCTGACGAAGGTGATCCGGTGGATGTTCTCGTCCCGATCGGAGCGAGAGAAGCCCAGGTCGCGGCAGAGGCCCTCGCGCACCTCGTCGCCGTCGAGCAGCTCGATCCGGCCGAGGCCGAGCGCCCGCAGGCGCCCCGCGACGATGCCGGCGACGGTGCTCTTGCCCGCCCGCGGCAGGCCGGTGAGCCAAAGCGTGAATCCCTGGTGGTCCATTCGGGCCGGAACCTTAGCGGCAATCTCCGCTCGGGCGGGCAAGCCGTCGAGCTCGGCGAAGGAGCGCAACTCGACTCGCTCGGCGGCGAGCGCATCGCGGATACGGGGATCGCAGAGCGTTTGCATCTCGGCGATGCGCTCGTCGCCGTAGACCGAGTCGAAGTCCATCGCCGCGGCGGGATGACAGCCGATCTCCATGGTGCCCGGCGGCATCGAGCGGATCAGCTCCACGAAATTGTCGACCGTGATCGCCCCGTGGTTGGCGTAACCCTTGTCGCTCTGGCCGTAGAAGTCGCCCGAGTAGAGGATGCCCTCCGTCACATGCCGGACGGGCACGCCCAGCTCCTCCCCGATCTCGTACAGCGCATGGGTGGCCGCGGAGCCCCAGTGGAAGTGCTGGTGCGAGTCGACGTGCGTCGGGTCCCGGCCCATCAGGCCCCGAAAGAGCGCGAGCTGCGCTCGTGCCTCGCCCCGCGCGGCGTGCTCGTCGTGCCGAGACGCGAGCTCGTAGCGCATGACCCAGCCGCCGTCGCGATACATCCATTCGCCGAGGTCGACGTGGAGGCCGACCGCGAGCGCGGGACGGCTGCGCCCGTACTCGGCTGCCTGAATCGCGGCGGCGCCCCGCACCATCAGGCTGGCGCTCGTCAGGACCCCCTGCTCATGAGCCCTCACGACACCGGCGTTGATGCCCGCGCTCAGCCCGAAGTCGTCGGCGTTCACGATCAAGACCCGCTCCCCCATGCGCGCTGACTCTAGAGGCCGAGGCGACCGGCGATCGCAGCCGCCTCGCCGAGCCAGTCGTGACGGTGCTCGTCCGGCGGTGACCAGGCCGGGTCCCACCCGAGCCACTGCACCGCGAGATGGAGCCGGAAGAGCTCGAGCGACTCGAGCAGCTCCGCCTCGGAGCGGCGGTCGCCGAGCTCGGCAAGCTGGTCGAGGTAGCCGCGCGCGATCGCCTCGCGCTCGGGCGCGGACCAGCCGCCGGTCGTGAGCGCGGCCAGGTCGACGAGGCCGCTCGCGCGGGCGGCGTTCTCCCAGTCGATCGGGGCCACGCGCACCGTCGCGCCGCCGCGCTGAATCAACACGTTGGAGGCATAGAACTCTCCGTGCGCGAAGGTGACGGGCTGTGCCGCCAGCCGCTCCGCGACGCCGTCGTAACGAGTGGACAGCGATTCGAGCTGCGCGCGGCTCGCTTGATCGGCGAAGTCGAGCGCGCGTCGCATCCAGGAGCGGTAGAACTCGGCGTCGAAGTCGAGGAGATGGCTGCCGGTGGCACCGAGGTCCTGCCCCGCGTAGCGGTGGTGAAGGACGGCCAGCCACCGGGCGGCATCCTGCCACACCTCCAGCTCGCCGACCTGCCAGAGCACCTCGCCGGCGACGTGCTCGATCACCAGCCAATAGCGGTCGCGACCCGGGTCGACCACGGCCCCGTGGAACCGGGGCGTGCCAAGCCCGGCGGCAGCGAGCAGCGAGCGGTACACCTCGATCTCGCGCAGCGGGTCGTGGAGGAACTCGGGCTTCGCTTGCCGCGCGGCGGGGTCGAGCGCCCCACGGCTCAGGTTCTTGAGCATCAGCCGCAGCGCCGTGCCGTCCTCGAGCTGGACGTCGAGCTCGTCGAGCTCATAGCTCGTCCGATAGGAACAGGGACGCCGCTCGAGCCGCGCGATCGTGCCGCCGAGCAGCCGCTCGAGCGCGCTCCGGAGCTCGGCGGGGGAGACCGCGCTCACGAGCTTGCCCCGAGGCGCTCGAGCAGGTGGCCCAGCACCAGATCCGAGTCGAGTAGGTCTTCCGCCAGCTCCCGGGCGCGCCGCGCATGGCGTGGATAGTCGGCACGGATCGCCTCCACGCCGGCGACGGCGTCGCCGAGCGAGGCGAACGCGAGCAGGCCTTCGCCCGCGGGCAGGAACCGGCTGAAGCCGGTGTCCTGGGCCAGCACCGGGCGGCCCGAGGCGAGGTAGCAGGCGCTCCTGTCGCTGAACCAACCCGAGCGCGAGAGCACGTAGCCGCTCTTGGCGATCCCGAGCTCGGCGGTCGAGCGCTGGATGAAGCGCTCATAGCGGTCCGGTGTTCCCGCCGCCTCCACGGGGTCGATCAGCTCCCACCCCTGCTCGTCGAGCGCCTGCAGGTCCCGTCGCTCGGCGGGGTGGATCGCGAGCGCGAGGCGGAAGCGCGCGTCGGTGCGGCGGGGCAGCTCCATCAAGGGCCGCATCGAGTGCACGCGCTGGCCGTAGTGGACTTCGTCCTGCTCGACCGAGCCATAGCCGCGCCAGTTGCCCACGGACGTGAAGCTGCCGTCCCCGGGCCCGCCGGCCGCCGGCCAGCGATCGAGCAACACGGGCGGCAAGGTCGTGATCCACTCGAGGCCGCAGGTGGGCACCGGACACTCCGGCGTGCCGAGCGCCTGCCCGACCGTGACGAAGCGGTTGTGCGGCGTGAAGCGCATGTCGATGCCGCTCTCGTGCCAGAGCTGGTTGAAGGCCGGATCGAGGTCGAGGTAGGCGCGCACCGGCACGGCGGCGAGCAGGTCGGGGTCGGTGAGGAGGCCGGATACGTTCAGCAAGAGGTCGGCTCGCGCGGTGAACGCACGAAGGTGAGCATGGGCAAGCCCCACGGTCTCGGTCGTCCCGGCGCGCAGCAGCGCCGCGGACTCCGTCAACCCGAAGCGGGCCATGACCTGCTGGAAGTAGGCCGCGCTCGGAGTCTCCGAGAGGCTCGCCGAGGCGAGCTCGGCCGGGGGCTCCCACTCCTCGACGACCAGCACGTCGTGGCCGAGCTGCCGCAGGCCGAGCGCATACTGCAGCACCGCCCAGCTCGCGCCGCCCTGGAAGGGATCGCCCCCGATCATGCCGCTCAGGACGATCCCGAGCCGTCCATCTCCGGCCCCGCTCATTTGGAGAACTCGACCGGGACGCGAATCAGGTCCCGGTCCAGCGTCTGCGCACACGCCTTGTAGTGGAATCGGGTGAAATAGATGTAGGCATGCCTGCCGACGGTCTCGAAGTTCTGGGAGCTGCTTGTCGGATCCAGCACAGAGGGGTAGTACACAGGATCCTGGTCGCCGCAGCGGTAGGTCTGGGGCAGGATCACCTCCTTGACCAGCTTGCGGGCGCTCCAGTGGATCAGGTCGTCCGAGAGGGAGTAGTAGAAGCCGTTCACGAGGCGCCGGGCGGGCCCGCTCTCGAGCCCCGCGTTACCGACCAGCATGTACTTGCCGAAGTAGCTGTTGTACGTGAGCGACGCGGTCATGTCCGCGATCTGGTCCGGGGACACCGGCTGACAGAGATGCTCGGCGACATTGGACGCGGTCGTCCGGTACGGGTCGACGAAGGAGACGCTGAACTCGTCTCCGCCCCAGGCACGCCAGGAAAGCGGGTCCGCAAGGTTGTTCGTCCTCATCAGGCAGGCGCCGCCCTCCTGCAGCTGGTATTTCGTCGTCGCCACGAGCGAGTAGTAGTACTCGCCCTTCTTGACGATGCTGCTCGGCTGAAAGATTCCCACGCGACCCGAGTCCGGCACGTACTGGTACGGGACCGCGGCGACCAGGTGCGCCGGAGGGCGGCGTGCGTGCGCGAAGGTCTGCCCCCCGTCGTCCGAGCGCGCCAGCGTGACCGAGTTGTACCAGCAGTGGAGGTACACCCCGGAGGGACATCGGCCGGGATGAGTGTTTGCCTCGTACTCGTCGTGGATCAGCGCAAAGACCTGCCTGCCGAGCGTGTACACGGCGAACATCCATTCGCGGTCCGCGAAGGTCGCGGGGTCGGGGTTGTTCGTGGACCGCAGGCTCACGGCGCACGGGTGCTTCAGGTGGTCGAGGTCGGGCCCCGTCATCTGCCGAGTCACGTAGTGCGAGGCGATCAGGTGCACGCGGCCGGCGGGGTCGCGGAACGCACGCGCGGGGGCGTCCGGCAGGTCAAGCGACTCGCACGCGTCGCGCTTCCAGGAGAAGACGACCTGCTGCGCGCCGGTGAACTTGACCGGCTTGAGCGTCGAGGCGGTCACCGGCTCGTGGTGGATGAACTCGAAGGACTTGACGGCGATCCACGAGAACCCGGCGATGACCGCCGTCAGCGCCGCGAGCGAAGCCGCGATCGCGAGGCGGGACATACTCGGGCGCCCGGGGGGCTGGGCGCTGGTCACGTCAGCCGAGCGCCTCTTCGAGGAATCTCGCCAGCACCTTGTCCGAGTCGAACCGCTCCTCGGCGAGTGCGCGGGCGGCGGCCGAGTGACCCGCCGGATCGGCGAGGATGCTCGCTGCTCCCGTGGCGGCCTCGTCGAGCGTCCGGAACGGCACGAGTCCCTCGCCCACCGGATAGAAGCGGCTGAAGCCCGTGTCCTGGACGAGTGCCGGCTTGCCCGATGCCAGGTAGCGGACGGTGCGGTCGCTGAACCAGCCGCTACGGGTCTCCACATAGATGCCCTGCGCGACCGAGAACTCGGCCCGCGAGCGCTGGACGAAGTCGCGAAACTCGAGCGGCCCGGGGGTCTCGGCCCGGGGGTCGGTGAGCCGCCACCCGTTGGCGACGAGCGCGTCGCGGTCCTGGTCGTCGCCCGGGTGGATCGCGAGCGCGATCTCGAACGGCGCCGCTCGCACGATCTTCGGCAGCTCGATCACCTTCCGGAACTCGTGGACCTTAAGCCCGTACGTGTGGCCCTCGTGCACGACGGGCCCGAAGGCCCCCCGCCACGCGCCCACGGTCGTGAAGGCATCGCCTCCGGTCACCACCGGCCACTCGTCGAGCACCACTGGCGGCGGCACGGGGCGCCAGTCGAGGCCGGCCGTCGGGATCGTGCAGCCGTCGGTCCCGATGCTCTCCCCGACCGTGAAGTAGACGTCGTGCCCCGCGAGGCGAGCCCCCCTGTTGCCGGCCACCTCCCAGAACTGGGTGAAACCCGGGTCGAGGTCCACGTAGGCCTTGCGGCGAATGCGCCTCATGAGGTCGGGGGAGTGCAGGTTGCCGCTGATGTTGACCAGCAGGTCGGCGTCCGAGACGGCGTCGAGGAGATCGCCGAAGTCCGTGCCGCTGGTCGCCTCCCCGCTGCCCAGCACGAGCGTCGCCGACCCGGTGAGGCCGAACTGCGTCATCACGTCGTCGAAGTAGCGCCGGTTCGCAGAGCCCGCGAAGGCGGTCTGCCGACCATGCTCGTCGACACACGCGGCCGGATCGATCTGCTCCACGAAGAGGACACGGCAGCCGAGCCGCCGGAGACCGAGGATCCAGCTCAGCCGGACCCATGCCTCGCCCCCGTTCAGGTGCTTGTTGGCGACCGCGCCGCCTACGACGACTGTCGGCATTCAGGTGAGACGGGCCGGCGCCACGCCCTGATTATCGCAGCGCGCCACGCGACCACCGTGACATCACGGTCAAGCCCTCGCCCAGAGGTCGTCCACGCGGTCGAGAATCTCCAGGAAGGCGCGGCGCTCGGACGGCAGATCGTGCGCCCGCGCGGTCTCGGTCGCGTTGTCGAGCAGCTGTCCGGCCTGGTCGCGGCGTGCCAGGGCAGCGCGCGCGGCATCGACGATCGCGTCCTCGTCGTAGGGGGGCCGAAAGCAGTTCACGCCATCCAGGCAGAAGGACCGGTTGCCCACGCAGTCGGGGCAGACGACGATCGTGCGCAGGGCCATGCCCTCGAGCGCCGGAAGGTAGAAGCCCTCCTTGGGGTTGGGAATGAAGACGGTGACGGCCGCGCGACCGATCAGCTCGAGCACCTCGGGGTAGGGGGAGCGGACGTCGACGATGTGCGTGCGCCCGGCGTCGCCCAGCCGTGCGAGCACCGCGCGCCCCAGCTCCGGTTGCTTGTTGGAGAGCACCAGCAGGTCGAGGTCGGGAAGGCCGGTCCGGGCGAAGCGCGCGAGCACCTGCAGGTCGACCGCGTCGGGAATCGTGAACATCGGCCCCCGAACGCGCTCGGTCCGCTCGAGCGCATCCGTGATCTCGGGGCTCACGCAGATCCGGATCGCCTTGTGCGAGAGAAAGCGGTGGCGGCCGAGCTTGTCGTCCGGTGCAGCATGGAGGACGTGCTGAACGAGGTTGACGACCGGGATCGGCGACTCCGGCCGGTCGGCGCGCTCGACCAGCCGCCAGTCGACGCCCGAGACGAACAGCACGTCCGGCTTGACCTCCTGACCAAACCGCACGACATGCTCGCGGGCTGCATTCCACGGGTTGTCGGGCCCCCAGGCCGAGTCTTCCGTGAACCGGATCAGGGCCTCGTGGCGGGGAGAGGACCGAACGTGGTTGAAGTAGTCCCAGACCTTCAGGTCGCCGCCTGTGAACCGCCTGAAGTCACGGTAGAAGAGGACGGTCTTCTGCACGGATCGCCGCTACTTGGTCGCTTCGACGAAAAGGCTCTCCCGCTCGCGGCTGTCGAGCTCCACGATCTCCGGAAACCGGCTCCTGGTCTCACGGAAAGAGCATTCGCGCACCTCGCTGAAGCCGGCCTTTCGCAGGATCTCCTCCGTGAAGTCGTGCGTGAAGAGGCTTTGCGACCAGCCGTACCAGAGCAGCTGGGTGACGAGCTTCCCGCCGACCGTCGCCGCGTCCTGGTCCGGCACCAGGAAGTAGTCGCGGTCGTTCGCGAGATACGCCCTGATCCCGCGGTCCAGATCGGGCAGGGCGAGGCGCAGCACGCCGCCCGGCTTCAGCACCCGGCGCAGCTCCGAGATCACCGCCACCAGGCCGCCAAGAGGAATCTCGGGCAGCGCGTGGATGCTGGCGGCGTAGTCGATGCTGTCGGCCGGGAGGGGCAGCCCCGCGCGGATGTCGCAGGAGATGTCGATGCCGGGCGTGCTCTTGATGTCGGAGTTGATCCATCCCGCCTGGGGATGCTCGCCGCAGCCCCAGTTGAGGCGGCGAACCTCGGCAGCGGCCGGGATGTGCGCATGTGCAAGCGACTCGGTCATCGGATTCAGGCTACCCCAAGCTTTGCGAGCAGATTTCCCAGCACCTTGTCGGAGTCGAAGCGCTCCTCCGCGAGGGCGCGCGCGGCGCGCGCGTGTGAGTCGTAGTCGGCGGTGATGCGGCGGGCCCCCTCGGCCGCCTCCTCGAGGGTCGAGAACTGGAGCAGACCCTTGCCGACCGGATGGTGGCGGCTGAAACCCGTGTCCTCTGCAAGCACTGGGCGCCCGCTCGCGAGATAGCAGATGCTTCGATCGCTGAACCAACCGCTCCGGCTTCGCACGTACATGTTCTTCGCCACCATCAGCTCCGCGCTTGAGGACTGCACGTAGTCGCGATAGCACCAGGGATCCGCGGCCACCTCGCGCGGTTCGCGCAGCGCCCAGCCGCCCGAGCGCAGCAGCTCGATGTCACGCTCGTCGGCCTCGTCGATGTCGAGCGCGATCTCGAACGGGTCGGCGACCAGCCGCGGCAGCTCGGCGAAGTTTCGGAACTCGTGGACCCGCAGGCCGTAGGTCTCGCCCTCGTACTCGATCGGCGCAAACGGCCCCCGCCAGCTGCCGACGCTCGTGAACGCGTGGCCGCTTCCGGCGGCGCGGGGCCAGTGCTCCAGCACCACCGGTTGCGGCGTCGTGATCCAGTCGATCCCGCCCGTGGGGATCCTGCACTCCGCGCTGCCCACGCTCTCGCCGATCGTCACGTACGCGTCGTGGCCCGTGAAGGCGTCGTGGAGGCCGAGCGCCCGCCACATGTGCATGAAGCCGGGGTCGATGTCGAGAAAGACGCGCAGCGCCGAGCGCGACAGCACGTCCTCGTCGTCGAAGAAGCCGTTGACGTTCAGCACCAGCGCCGAGCGCCCAACCTCCTCGAGCACGCGCTCACGGGGCAGGCCGAGCGCCTGCGCGCCGGCGTCCCAGAAGACCGCGTATCGGTCGCCGAGTCCGAAGGCCTCGAACACGCGCGCCAGGTAGGACATGTTCGCGGAGGCGTCGGGCGGGCTCGGTCGGCCCTCGGCGTCGACGCACATCGCAGGCTCGAGGCGGTCCAGGAAGAGCACGTCGAACCCGAGCCGGCGAAAGCCGAGCAGGTACTGGAGGAAGACCCAGACATGCCCTCCGTTGCCGGGCCTCTGCGCGACCGAGCCCGCCACGACGACCGTCCCGCGCGTGTTCATTCGTATCCGAATTCGCGCAGCGCGCCGGCCAGCGCCACGTTGCAGGCCTCCTGCACGTCGGCGGCGAGGTCGCGCTGCCAGCGGCCGATCGACTGCTCCGGCGTGGTCGTGCGGTGGACGTCCGACTCCGGCGCGCGCAGTGTCTCGGCCATCGCCCCGACGATGGCCGGGCCGGACTCGAGTCCCAGGAACTCGAGCACGGCCGCGATCGTCTCGGCCGGGCGGGTAATCAGGTCCTCGTAGCGAAGCAGGTAGGCCCCATCCCGGCGGGCCCGCCATGCCCGGACGAGCCCTTCGGCCGAGTCGGCGACACGGTCGGTGACGTAGTCCACGTCGCTGGTGGAGTGGTGGCGCCCGAAGCCCTCGAAGCCACGCTTCTCGTTGAACGCGAAGATCGAGGCGACCATGTCGCGGAAATCGCGGACCAGGAAGATCTCGCGTGCACGCGGGTACAGCTCGCGCATCAGCATGCCCGTCGCCGGCCCGAGCTTCTCGACGAAGTAGCCGGCATCGGGCCGCCCGAGCAGCTCCGCCACCCGCCCGTAGAAGGCGTCGATGCGCCCCTGGCACACCTCGGCGAGGACGTCGACCTGCTCGCCGCCGATCAGGGCTTGGACCGCGTCATCCTTGACCCGCCGGGGAGGGTTCTTGCGCGAGCCCGCCCACCAGCGGTCCGCGAGTAGCCCGTTCGGCGTGACCTGGCGCCGGGCCGCGACGGGATCGGAGAGGTCGGTCAGCAGGTCGACCCAGTACGTCACCACCCGCGGCTCGTATTCGAGCGGCCGGTAGGCCGCGATCCGTGGATGCGCGGCGAGCAGGCGCGTGACCGCGGTCGACCCGGTGCGGCCCAGGCCCGTGAGGCCGACCGGCTCGATCCGGGGCTCGAAGCTCGTCCGCAGCTTCGCGCGGCGGCCCTTGATCGTCGCGATCGGCGCGCGCCCCCCCTGCTCGAGCGAGGCCGTCACGGCCACCTCGAAATCCGGCTCCAGCGGCAACACGCCGATCGGCACGAAGAAGCCGCTCGAGGACGCCCAGGCGGGCTCCGGAAACCGCTCTGCCACGTCGGGCCGGTCGCCGTCCACGTCTCCGGCACGGAGCTCACCGGCCGCAAAGCTCACGCTGACCGATCGTGCCGGGCCCCGTCTGCCGACCGCCCACCCCCGGATGTCCAGCCCGTAGGACGCGCTGCGCAGCCCGGCGGCCGGCATGTCGAGCGCGGACGCAAGCAACTCGTCGCCCGCCTCGTGCAGCGCCACGCCCGTGATTTCGATGCCGGTCATCTATCCGGCCACTGCGCGCGGCTGGGCTTTTTTGGGGCAGATTGGGCCAAGATCAGTCAATATAGTCAGGGGCGAGGTTGTGGATGTGAGGCGCAAGCGCACGGATGTGATGGGCCCACGAGCCGGCGTCGCGCTGCTCGCCGTGCTTGCGTGGACCCTGCTGCCGGGCGCGCCGGCACATGCGGTGATCACGCTGCCCCCGGACTTCGACAGCCAGCAGGTCGCGAGCTTCTCGTTCCCGACCGGGCTGGCGGTGCTGCCGAGTGGGGACGTGCTGGTCGCCCAGCAGACCGGGAAGCTTCTCCTGTTCACGAACGGGAGTCTCGCGGCGACTCCGGCGATCGACCTGACCAACCGTGTCTGCAGCAACGTCGAGCGCGGGTTGTCGGGTGTCGCGGTCGACCCCGGCTTCAGCGACCAGCGCTACATCTACCTGTATTACACGTTCAAGAAGAACGGCGCCTGCGGCACCGATCCGTCCGCCCCGTCGACCCAGCCGGTCAACCGGGTATCGCGCTTCCTGATGAACGGCGCAGGTGTCCTCGACCCGGCCAGCGAGACGGTCCTGATCGACAACATTCCGTCCCCCGCCGGGAATCACATCGCGGGCGACCTGAACTTCGGGAAGGACGGCTACCTGTACGTGACGGTCGGGGACGGCTATTGCGACTACGACGACGACACCGGATGCGGCCCCTACAACGGGGCCTCGCGCGACCACAACGTGCTGCTCGGCAAGGTCCTCAGGATCACCTCCGAGGGCAACATTCCCTCTGACAACCCGTTCCAGGGAGCCAACACCGCGCGCTGCAGCACGACCGGCCGCACTTCGCCGGGGCTCTGGTGCCAGGAGACCTACCTGTCGGGCTTCCGCAACCCGTTCCGGTTCGCGTTCGATCCCAACGCCGCGGGCACTCGCTTCTTCGTGAACGACGTCGGGCAGGAGAACTGGGAGGAGATCGACGCCGCGCAGCCCGGCGCCGACTACGGATGGAACGTGCGCGAGGGCCACTGTGCGGTGAACTCCGCAACGGACTGCGGACCGCAGCCGACCGGCATGACGAACCCGATCTACGACTACGGCCACGCCGACGGGTGCACCTCCATCACGGCGGGGGCGTTCGTGCCCGATGACAGCTGGCCCGCCTCCTACGACGCCAGCTATCTCTTCGGCGACTTCGTGTGCGGAAAGCTGTTCCAGCTCGTGGACGACGGCAGCGGGGGCTACGCCGTGAGCGAGTTCGGTTCCGGCCTCGGGGGAGTCGTGTCGGCCAAGTTCGCGCCGTACAACGGCGGGCAGGCTCTCTACTACCTGTCGTGGGCCACCTCGTCCTCGCCGGGCCTCTTCCGGATCACGTACACCGGCGGGGAGAACCGCTCGCCGAAGGCGGTTCTCAGCGCGGACCCGACCAACGGCTCGATCCCGCTCGAGGTCAGCTTCGACGGCTCGCAGAGCACCGACGCCGACGGCGACACGCTCCACTACGACTGGGACTTCGGCGACGGCTCCGCCCACGAGTTGACCGCGCAGGCCGTCCACAACTACGTCACGTCGGGGACCTATACGGCCAAGCTCACGGTGACCGACGGCAATGGTGGCTCCGACACCGCGACGACCAGGATCGACTCGGGCAACGAGGCCCCGAGCCCGAACATCGCCACACCCACCAGAAACCAGCTCTTCAGCGTCGGCCAGACGGATCACGCTCACCGGCAGCGCGTTCGATTCCGAGGACGAGAGCATGCCGGACTCGGCCCTCACCTGGCAGGTCGTCAAGCACCACGCCAGTCACACACATCCCTTCCTCTCGCCGACCACCGGCAACGGCATCCAGATCAGCGGCCCGATCCCCGAGGATCCCGCCGGAGTGACGAACACCTATCTCGAGGTGATGCTCACGGCGACGGACTCGAACGGCCTCAGCACGACGATCAGCCGTGACATCAGGCCACATGTCGTCACGCTGAACTTCAACACCGAGCCCGCGGGCCTCGGGCTCCAGCTGGGCGGCCAGCCGCTGCCCGGCTCGATCCCCGCGTGGGAGGGCTGGAACCTGGCGGTCAACGCTCCCGACCAGACCGATTCCGGTGGGCAGGGGGAGACGTTCGTGTCGTGGTCCGACGGCGGCGCACAGTCGCACGTCATCCACACACCGGCGAGCGACGCCTCGTACACCGCCACGTTCACGCGCAACTACGCGCGCCCAAAGGGCGCCACGCCGATCCGGCTCGCGCTTGTGCCGGCCTATCGCCAGTGCACCAGTGCAAACAGCTCACACGGCGCCCCGTTTGCGTTCGGGTCGTGCTCGCCGCCGCGCCAGACCTCCGACTACGCGACCGTGGGCACGCCGGACGCAAACGGCGCGGACGCGGTTCGCTCGGTCGGGTTCATGAAGCTCGTCACGGTCGCGGGCGACCCCTCCACACCCGAGGACGAGGCCGACGTGCGGATCGTCACCTCGATCTCCGACGTGCGCAACCCGACCACCGGGTACACGGACTACGCCGGCAATCTGCGCGCGGAGGTGGACCTCCGCATCACGGACAAGCTGAACGGCGCGTCACAGAGCGACCCCGCCACGGGCGACGTTCCGCTCGACGTCACGCTCCCGTGCCTGCCGACCATCGATGTGGGCGGCAGCACATGCTCCGCGACCACGACCATGGACGCATTGATGCCCGGCGCGGTGGTCGAGGGCAAGCGGGCGATCTGGCAATTGGGCCGGGCACAGGTCTACGACGGCGGTCCCGACGGCAACGTCGCGACGGCGGACAACACCCTGTTCGCCACGCAGGGCCTGTTCGTCCCGTAGGGCCGCTTGACTTTCGGGTGTCCCCGCGCCACCGGCCGCGGGAGCCCGCGCGCACGGTTCGCGCGCTCACTAGGATGGTTAGATGAAGCTCCCCGGTGAGCAAGGGGAGGAGCAAGTCCGGGAGACCAGAGAAGAGCGGGCGCGCCAGGAGGAATTTCTCCCGGCGAGCCCGGTCGCCGACGGCAAGGTGCTGCGCGGCAAGGACGGTTGGTTGTTCCTCGCCGGCGACTCCAACGACGTGCTCGGACAGCACACCGGCGACGTGCGCCTCGACGAGGATCAGCTCGCGCGCTGGCGGGCGGTGCTGGAAGCCCGGCGCGAGACGGTCGCCGGGATGGGGGCTCACTACCTCTTCGCGATTCCACCGGACACCCACGCGATCTATCCGGACAAGCTCCCGGACCACGTCCGGCCGGTCGCGCAGCGACCCGTCATCCAGCTGTGCGACTACCTTGCGCGTCACGAGTCGCCGGTGAAGCCGATCTACCTCCTGGATGACCTCCGGCGCGCGCGGCAGCAGCGCCTGGTCTGCTTCCCGTCCGACACGCATTGGAACGAGTACGGCGCGTTCGTCGCCTACAGCCGGATCGCGGACGAGATCGAACGCGTGGTGCCCATGCGACGGTTGCAGGAGGAGGACCTGATCTTCATCGGGATGACGATGGTCGGCGACCTCAGCTACAAGCTCAAGGCGGATGAGAAGGACGTCACGACGGTGTCATTCGTGCGAAATGCATCCGCCGTGCTCGTCGAGGACAACCTTGTCGAGGGATCCGGAGCCGTCCTTACGACGGAGTGTCGTGACGCGACGGGGTCATGCGTGCTGGTCGGCGACTCGTATGCCTGGGGGCTGGTGAAGCTGCTCGCGGAGGGGTTCCGCCACTTCACGTTCGTCCACATGGCTACGCTCGACTGGGACTTCGTGGCGTCGCGCAAGCCTGATGTGGTGGTCAACCTGCTAGCCGAGCGCTATCTGGTCCACGTGCCGGACGACGAGCGGGGCCAAAGTGTCGAGGCACGGGCGGAATGGAAGCGGAGCATCGGGCGCTCGAGGTCCAAGGCGCCGTACTGGGAGATCACCACCCCGCTCTCAGTGGACACGGTGGAGCGCATGCGGGCGACACTGCTTGCGGAAGGCCGGTTGCGCGACGCGACGATCCTGTCCGTGCTCGCGTACGCCGGACTGCAACCGGAAGAGCTGGTCGCGCTGCGGTGGCGTGACATCGACGGCGACCACATCGACGTGCTGCGCCCCACCACGCCCGGTCGTGCTGAGCGGGTCCGGGCAATCGGCCCGCTGCTCAGACGCCGGCGGCTGCGCGGCGCGCATGTGCGCACCGCTCCCTTGATGGAGCACCTCGCCGCCGATCTCGAGCAATGGCGGGCCTCGTTCGACGGCCGCGCCGGGACGGGTGGCTTCGTGTTTCCCGGGGCCGACCGTGGATATTGGAGGCGCGGAGAGTGGCGCGCCTGGCGCGAGCAGGTGTACGAGCCGCTCGCCAGAGCATCCGGCCTCGTGAACCTGACTCCGAACGCGTGCAGGCACGCGATGGCGATGCTGCTGATCAACGCCGGCGCCTCACCGAAGGAGGTCGCCAGAGCGATTGGCACTGCCGTCGACCCCATCACAGCCGAGTACGGCACCTTTTTCTTCTATGCAAACGCCGGCGCGCCCATACCGGTGCCGCAGCAGATCAGGCGTGTCCGCGCGCGCGTGGCCGCTTCCGGCCAGGCGCGTCCGGAGTGAGCGGTGCGGGCTACGCGCCCGCGATCAGCGTGCGGTCCGCGGCGCCGGCACTCGAGCGCTCGGCGAGCAGCCGCCTGTACAGGTCGCTCAGGATCTCGACGTGGTCGCTCATCCAGCGCGGCGGCTCGGACGGGATCCCGGCGCGGAGCTCTTCCCAGAGCTCAGGAGTCTCGGCGGCGCGCGCCATCACCTCCGCAAGATGTCGTGCGTTGCGTGTCCTGAAGTGAAGGCCGCTGACGCCGTCGGTGACCTTCTCCGACATCCCGCCGATGTCGCTGCAGATCACCGGCCGGCCGTGCTGGAACGCCTCGAGCACGACGATCGGGCCGGTCTCCCACCACACCGAGGGCACGACCACCCAGTCGATGCCGGCCATCAGCCGTCCCAGCTCGGAGTGCTTGTATGGGCCGGCGAACGTGACGCTGCCGCGCTCGCGGTCGAGCAACGCGCGCATCCGCTCCTGGAACTCGATCGGCTGGATCTCGAGGTTCGCGCCGAAGATCCACAAATGCCCGTCGAAGCCGTGGAGGCGCTCCATCGCCTCCAGCAGGACGTCGGCGCCCTTGTAGGGGTTCAGCTGCCCGAAGAACGCAAACCGGTTCCGCGGCCGGCTCTCGTGCATGTCCGGCACGCGGCCGGTCACGGGCAACATGCCCTGCGGCTCGACCTGGATCTTCTCGGCCGGCAGCCCCCAGTCGACGTACCGGGCCTTCACGTAGTCCGACGGCGCGATGAAGCGGTCGATCAGCGCGAGATGGGACTGGATGAACCGCTTGCGCGCGAAGAAGCTCTGCGGGCTCACCTCGGGGAAGCACTCGTTGCAGCGCCGCGGCGACATCTTCTGGCACAGCTCGTTGGTGCCGGTCCGGACCATCTGGCCGTCGCGGAAGCAGATCGAGAGGTACTCGTGGAGGGTGTAGACGAGCGGGACGTCCGGAAAGGTGTCGCGCGTGACCCGCACCATTTCGTAGCCCAGGTGGTTGAGGTGCTGGAAGTTGACAATGTCGGGCTTCTGTGCGAGCAGGAAGTCGCGGTAGAACCGCGTCGTGATGTCCTTGAAGGCCCAGCGACCGTGCAGCGGGTCCCAGACCGACCGGAACATGTCCGTGTAGAACAGGTACTGGTTCGGGTCGCCGCCCGCCATCGCCCAGGGAGACCAGCCATGGCTCGGAGTCGGCTCCGTGAACGGCTCGCCGGCACGTGCGAGCAGGATCGGCTCGAACTCGTCCGAGTCGCGAAACTGCTCGTACAGATCGCGTACATAGGACTCCAGGCCGCCGGGCCGGATCGCGTGGTGATTCGAGGTTACGAAGAGAAGCCTGTGCTTCGACAACGGTATTTCTCCGTCCCTGGCGAGAGCGGGACCCGTCAATCGACCGTAGCACAGAACTGCGCATTCGCCTCGTCGATTCCAGCCCAGATCGAGCGGGCGAAGAGCCTGGTTACCCCGGTACTATTGACCGGTAGGACCGCCGTTGCGTCGAGGCTTTCCGAGGCGGGATCGCAGGGGGATCGCCGTCCAGCGGCTCGCGAAGACGGGCGCGCTGGTCCGTGCGCAAGCGCGGCAGGCCACCCTGCCGGCACCGAGAGAGAGCCAATCGACTTCGAGAGCATCGTCTGATGGCGACAGAGAACACCTGCTCGATCATCATCCCAGTGCACAACAAGGCTGCGCTGACGCGGCAATGCCTCGAATCGATCTTCGCGGCGCCGCCCGAGGTGGGCTTCGAGGTGGTCGTCGTGGACGATTCTTCGAGCGACACCACGCCGGCGATGCTCGAATCCTACGGAGACCGCGTGCGGTCCGTCAGGCTCGAGCAGAACTCCGGCTTCGCGACCGCCTGCAATGCCGGCGCCGCCGCCGCCGAGGGCCGGTATCTGGTGCTCCTGAACAACGACACGATCACCGAGGACGGGTGGCTCGACGCACTGGCCCGGTACGCGGACGACCATCCGGAGGCAGCGGTCGTGGGCAGCCGGCTCCTGTATCCGGACCGGACGATCCAGCACGCGGGAGTCGCGTTCAGCGTCTCCGGAGATCCCCTGCACGTCTACGTCGGATTTCCCCCCGAGCACCCGGCGGTGATGAAGCCACGTCGCTTCCAGGCCGTGACCGCGGCCTGCATGCTGATCCGCGCCGGGGTGTTCGACGAGTTCGGGGGCTTCGACACCGATTACCACAACGACCTCGAGGACGTCGATCTCTGCCTGCGCCTGGGCGAGCAGGGACACGAGGTTCACTATTGCCCCGCGAGCGTGCTGTACCACCTCGAGTCGGCGTCGCGCGCCGCCCACTTCCACGAAGGGCGCTCGGCGAAGCTCTACCGCGAGCGGTGGGGCGCGCGCGTGCGGTCCGACGAGCTCGCCTATTACCTCGAAGACGGCCTGCTCGACCTGCTGCGGTTCTCGCCCGAGCTCGTAAAGGGCGACGGAGGCAGGCGCAAAGAGGCCGAGGTGCTCCAGATCCGTTCGCGCCAGATGCTGGAGCTGCTCCGGGAGGTGATCAGGTCCTCAGGCAGAGAGCATGCAAACGGCAGCGCCAGGCCGCGACGGGGAGGAGGCGGTTCGAGCCGCCCTCGGATCGTGGTGGGAGCGGCGGCCCGCAGGGGCCGGACGAACCAGCGTGCGGACGAGGTCGCCGAAGCCCTTCGGGCCCAGCTGGCCGATGCGCTCCCGCACCATCAGGCTCGGCCTGCGACGCCTGCTTCGCCGACCCCACCATCGTCGCACACGCGCCCGCCGGGATACGCGGGCGTGGTCGTCGACGTGGTCGACGCCGTCAGAAAGAAGATTCCGGAGGGCTCGACCGTGCTGGTGGTCAGCAAGGGCGACGACCAGTTGCTCGACATCGGCGCTCGCGAAGGCTGGCATTTTCCGCGTGCCGAGGACGGCCGCTACAGGGGCTACTACCCCGCCGGCGACGACGACGCGATCGCCCACTTCGAGGAGCTACGCGCGAGCGGCGCCGAGTACCTCGTCCTCCCCAGGCCGGCGTTCTGGTGGATCGAGCACTATCCGGGCTTTGCGCGCCACCTGAACGATCGCTACGGGGCGGCCACGTCCCTGGACAGCTGCATGATCTTCGACCTGCGCACGGCGATCGATGCGCCCGCGCCCGCCGTGCCCGCGGCCCCCCTCCCCGACGACGACACAGATGCGACCCCCGCGCGCCCCGGGCTGACGAGCGCGCAGTACGCCGCGCTCGTCGAGCGGGTGCACGCGCTTGTCGAAGCTTCGGTACCGGCCGGCGCCACGGTGCTCGTCGTGAGTCGTGGAGACGACGCCCTGCTCGAGTTGGGGGACCGTCGCGCTTGGCATTTCCCCCGCGCCGACGACGGCCGCTACCGCGGCTATTACCCCGCCGACGACGACGATGCAATCGAGCAGCTCGAGCAGCTCCGCTCGAGCGGCGCGCAGTACCTCGTGATTCCGAGCGTGGGCAAGTGGTGGCTGGACCACTACGCGGGCTTTGCCGCGCACCTCCGCAGCCGTGCCGTCACGGCCGGCTACGACCACGACACGGGGCTCGTGTTCGAGCTCGAGCAGCCGCTGCTCCCGAGCATCGTGGGGAGCCTGCTGCCGGCTGGAAGCCGAGTCGCGGTACTGAGCCAGCACCGCGCAGACCTCGCCGGCCTCACCGGCTACGACGCGCTACAGCTGTCGGCCGCGACGCCGGGCGAGGCGATCGACGAGCTCGAACGGCTTGCGGGCGAGGGCGTCGAGTTCCTCGTGATCCCGCGCTCGTCGTTCGCATGGCACGAGGACGCCTTCGAGGTGGTCGAGCACCTCAGGTCTCATCACCGTTTCATCACCCGGCAGGAGCAGGCCGGCGAGCTGTGGGAGCTGGAGGCGATGCCGGCCGCCGACATGCTCGAGCGGCATTCCGAGCCGCGGCGGACCGGCAAGTACGCCGAGCGTCCACACGACGCGGGCGCCCGCCGGTTCCTTGGCATCTTTCCTCTATCGTGGAAACGCGGGGGGGATCGTAAAACGGATGCCTAGAAAAACGGTGCTCTTGGTCGTGCACAACCATCCCGAGCTGCTCGTCGGGGGGGTCGAGATGTACGTCAAGAACCTGTACGACGCCTTCACCGGCTCGGAGGAATTCGAGCCGCTGCTGCTGGCCCGTGCCGGACGCCCCTTCTCGCCGACGGACGCGCCCCACGAGGACACGCCGCTGGCGCTCGTGAACGAGGACCCCAACCAGTATTTGCTCTATACCGAGTTCGACGACTTCGAGCAGCTCTTCGGCCGCCTCGCCGGGACCAAGGACCGCATCGCGCGGGCCTTGCAGGAGTTCCTGGAGGCGCAACGCCCTGACGTCGTGCATTTCCAGCACAGCGCATATCTCGGCTACGACATGGTGCGCGTCGTGAGAAACACGTTGCCGGACGTGCCGATCGTCTACACGTTCCAGGAGTACTGGCCGATCTGCAACCGTGCCGGGCAGATGGTCCGGACCGGCAACAACGAGCTGTGCACGGAGGAGTCCCCCCGCCGCTGCAACGAATGCTTCCCGGAGACCGGAACCGAAACCTTCTACATGCGAAAGCGCTTCATCCAGTCGCAGTTGGCGCTCGTCGACCATTTCGTCGCGCCCAGCGCCTTCCTGCTCGAGCGATACGTGGACTGGGGAATTCCTCGTGAGCGCATCCTGCACGAGGACTACGGCTTCCGGCCGGTGGCGCCGGCGCCAACGGGGGAGGGCGCCCGCAACCGCTTCGGCTTCTTCGGCCAGCTGAACCCGTACAAGGGCGTCGACGTGCTGCTGCGGGCGATGGAGCTGCTCGGCCCAGAGTTCGACGGCACGCTGACGGTCAACGGCGCGAATTACAAGCACGCTCCGAGAGAGCTCCAGGTCGAGCTCGACCGTCTGCTGGAGGCGACGCGCGCGACGGTCAACTTCGCGGGCCCCTACGAGAACGACGACGTGCCTCGGCTGATGGGCGAGATCGACTGGGTGGTGGTGCCCTCGATCTGGTGGGAGAACGCACCGCTTGTGATCAGCGAGGCCTGCTTGAGTGGCCGTCCGGTGATCTGCAGCGACATCGGCGGCATGGCGGAGAAGGTCGCAGACGGCGTGAACGGCCTCCATTTCACCCGGGCCGACGACGAGCATCTCGCCGACGTGCTGCACCGGGCCGCGATCACGCCGGGCCTGTGGGAGAGGCTCCGGGCCGGCATCAAGCCCCCCCGCCTGATGGACGACCACGTCACGATCCTGTCGGACCTCTACACGCGGCTGCTGGCCGAACGCGCACCGGCGCAGGCCGCCGTCGCGGCGGCTCCCTGATGGCCGCTTTCAAGGTCCTATACGTCAGCCACAACCATGCGGCGGTGCGGCCGGGAGGCCTGGAGTTCTGCGTCCAGGACCTCTACGAGGCAGCGAAGCAGCGCGGTGAGTTCGAGCCGGTCCTGCTCGCGCGCACTGGCCCGCCCTACGCGCAGGTCACGCGCGCGGACACCAGCTCGCCCTTCGCGCTGGTCGGCGCCGACCCGAACCAGTACCTCTTCTACAACCACGTCGCGCGCGACCTCTCGAACTACGACGCGCTGTTCGGGCGGTCGGCGGACAAGGACGACCTCACGCGGGCCTATGCCGAGTTCCTCATGGGTCACCGGCCCGACATCGTGCATTTCCACCACACCCTCTTCCTGGGCTACGACATGCTGCGCGCCACCCGCAACGCGCTTCCGGATGCGCCAATCGTCTACTCCCTGCACGACTACATCCCGATCTGCCACCGGGACGGGCAGATGGTGCGGACCATGCACAACGAGCTCTGCGACGAGGAGTCGCCACGGCGATGTCACGAGTGCTTCCCCAACATCTCGCCACAGACGTTCTACATGCGCAAGCGCTTCATCCAGTCCCAGCTCGAGCTGGTGGACCGGTTCGTGGCACCGAGTGAGTACGTGGCCGAGCGCTACGTCGACTGGGGCATCCCTAGTGCGAAGATCGTCGTGCAGCCCCACAGCCGCCCGCCGATGGAGACCACGGCCGACGACTTCGAGCTGGAGGACGACATCCGCTCGCGCAACCGCTTCGCCTACTTCGGCCAGCTCAGCCCCTACAAGGGGGCGGACGTCCTGCTGGAGGCGATGGACCTGCTCGGCAGCGGCTTCGACGGCGAGCTGTGGATCTTCGGCGGGAACCTCGAGATCCAGAACCCTGTCTTCCGCGAGCGCTTCGAGGCGCTGCTCGGCGCCGACCGTGGCAACGTGAAGTTCCTCGGGCCCTACGAGCGGGGCGCGATCCCCAAGCTGATGGCCCGGATCGACTGGGTCGTGGTGCCCTCGATCTGGTGGGAGACCGGGCCGATCACGGTGTGGGAGGCGTTTCAGAACGGCCGGCCGGTGATCTCGAGCGACATCGGCGGCATGTCCGAGAAGGTCGTTCACGGCGTCAACGGGCTGCACTTCCGCACCGGCGATCCACATGACCTCGCGAAGACGATCGAACGTGCGGCCGGGACACCGGGGCTCTGGGAGCAGCTGCACGCCCGGGTTCCGCGACGGCCCGCCCACAGCGTAGAAGAGGACCTCGCGATGACGACCACGATCTACAGAGAGCTGCTCGAGCGGCGCGACGGGGTCGACGGCGACCGGCGACTGGAGGCGGTAGAGAGTGCTTGAGCAGCACGGAGCGGAAGCCGGCGGCATGGCGAACGGCCGGCCGCAGGTCACGATCGAGCACGCCGCCTGGCTCGGGCCGAGTGCGCTGGTGCTCGCCGGGTCGCTGCAGGGCTCGACACCGATCGTGCGTGCGGGCGACGAGCGACGGCATCCCGACGCCCGTCTGCTCGAGGTGGACGGCACCGAGCTGCTGATCTTCACGCTACCCGGCCTCGAGCAACTGCTCGGCGGCGAGGGCGTGCTGGAGCTGAACGTGGGCGACGCTGCGGTCGATCTGAGCGCCAAGGACCTCAGCGCGGCAGTGACGGACCTTCAGACGCTGGTGCGGAGGAGTCTCGCCTCGTACGACCCGCCCGAGCGCAATCGCGTCACCGAGTTCCTGGCAGCAACGCTGGACTCGGTCCCGCGCCGCGAACGCGCGGCGCTCTCGCCGCGCCTGAACGCTGCCCGCGAAGCCCTGCGTGAGCGCCTGCCGGCGTGCGTGATCTCTGAAAACCAGCCGCGCGGGCTGCACCTCGACCAGGTGCTCGCCGTGGACGATCGCTCGTTCTACCTGGAGGGCTGGCTGCACGACGAGGACATGTCGGTCACGCGCGTCACCGCGGTCTCGCCGGAGGGCTCGCGTGCAGAGCTGCTCGAGCGCATGTACCGGACCGCGCGCCCGGACGTGGCGACCTTCTTCTCCTCGCACACCGACGCGCCGCGCACCAAGCACGGCTTCCACTGCTTCATCGAGCTCGGCGCGCCGAGCCTCGCCGGCGAAGGCTGGCTGCTCGAGATGGAGACCGTCGATGGCGACGCCGTCGAGGTCAGCGGGCCGCCGGTGACGCGCGACACGATCGCGGTGCGCGACACGATCCTGCGCGACCCGCACCACGATCGGCTGCCGGACGAGGAGCTGATGGCCGACCACGTCTATCCGGCGATCAGCCGCATCCAGAGGCAGGTCGGAGAAGGCAAGGTGGAACGGCTCGTGCAGTTCGGCACGCCGCCCACGAGGGCCGACGTCTCGATCGTCGTGCCGGTCTACAAGCGCCTCGACCATCTCGAGATGCAGCTTTCGGAGTTCGTCAGCGACCCTGAGATCTCACAGGCGGACCTCATCTACGTGCTGGACTCTCCCGAGCAGGAGGACGAGTTCCTCGATCGTGCAGCGCAGCTCACGCCGCTGTACCAGGTGCCCTTCAGGGTCGCGGTGCTCGAGCGCAACGTCGGCTTCGCCGGCGCCAACAACGCGGGCGCCTCGATCGCCGAAGGTCGTCTGCTGCTGCTCCTCAACTCCGACATCCTCCCGGACCGGCCCGGCTGGCTCTCCCGCATGCGGGAGTTCTACGACTCCGTCCCGCACATCGGCGCGCTGGGCGTGAAGCTGCTGTTCGAGGACGATTCGATCCAGCACGCCGGGATGTACTTCTACCAGCCGCCCGGCTCGTCGGTATGGCAGGACGCCCACTACTTCAAGGGCATGCATCGGAGCCTGCCCGCCGCCAACGTCGCACGCTCGGTGCCGCTCGTGTCGGGCGCCTGCATGATGATCGACCGTACCCTCTACCAGCATCTCGGCGGCCTGCGAAAGATCTTCGTGCGGGGCGACTACGAGGACTCCGACCTCTGCCTCCAGCTCACGGAGAGCGGTCGGGAGAACTGGTACCTGTCGGACGTCGAGCTCTACCACCTCGAGGGGCAGTCGTACTCGGCGACGCCGGAGCAGTCGAGCGACCGCTCCCTGGCGAATCGGTACAACATGTGGGTCCACAGCCACATCTGGCGCGACCGCATCGAGGAGATCATGCGCGAGCGCCGGCGCATGGACTCCGAGGCCTCCCCGCAGCCCGCAGACTAGACGCTACCTGACCACCAGGTTAGAATCGCGGCGTTGTCCGAGAGTATCCGGCGGGGGAGTTCGATGTCATCGCCAGCCAGCAACGTGACGTCCGAGATCGCGGAGAAGTACGACCGGGACGGTTTCTTCATCCTGGACGACGTCAAGGTCTCCGCCGATGTGGTGGACAGCATCGTGGCGGACCTGGCCGGTGAGTACAGCGACGGGGAGCGCGTGATCCACGACGGCGTGGTCTACGAGCCGACCCGGATCCAGGACGCCTGGCGGTTCAACGACAACGTGCGCTCGGTCGCGCGCAGCCCAAAGGTGATGACCCTCCTACAGGAGCTCTACGGCCGCGCGCCGCTCCCGTTCCAGACGCTCAACTTCCACATCGGCACGCAGCAGCCGGCGCATGCGGACGCACTCCACTTCAACTCGATGCCGGCCGGCTTCATGTGCGGCGTCTGGCTCGCGCTCGAGGACATCGACATAAACAACGGGCCGCTGGTCTACTACTCCGGCAGCCACAAGCTTCCGGAGATCCGGATGAAGGACATCGGCGCGGAGGCGCGCGGCGAGGACTACCACAAGTACGAGAGCTACGTGCAGGAGCTGATCGCGCGCGAGGGCCTCCAGCCCGAGTACGGCACGATCCGCAAGGGCCAGGCCCTGGTGTGGTCCTCGAACCTCCTGCACGGCGGAGCGCTCCAGAAAGACATGACGCGCACCCGCCACAGCCAGGTCACGCACTACTTCTTCGAGGACTGCGAGTACTACACGCCGATGCTCACGACCGACTCCGAGACGCACTGGCGCGACCCGGCCTGGGTCACGGCGCGAACCAACCGCTTCTCGAACAGCTAAGGCTCGAAGCTAGCGCTTCTCGAATTTCGAGACAAGCTCGAAGCTAGCGCTTCTCGCAGGCGATCACGTCCTGGCCGATCCACGCCCTCTCCGTGTAGAGCAGCAGCCGCAGGTCGGGGAAGCGGTCGAGCGTGCGGGTCACCCAGTGGCGCGCCGCAAGGGCGTCGCCGTGGTCGGTCTCGGGCTGGAAATCGGCCGCGAAGCCGAAACCCTTGTCGTCGTAGTCGCGGAGCACCGAGCCGGCGTGCTCGGGATTCAGGTCGAGCAGGTTCTCGCGGTTGCGTACGAGCGCCACCGTGTCGCGCCCGTAGGCGGTGAAAACGAGTAGTCCTCCCGGCCGCAGGACGCTGTCGAACAGGGTCAGCAGCGTGTTCCACATGTCGCTTCCGACATGCGTGAAGAGCGAGCCGCACCAGATCAGGTCGTAGGTCTCGTCGAACTCGATCTTGGCCGGGTCGAGGTCGCTCAGCACGGGTCGTGCCCCGAACGCCTCGGCGCAGAGGTCCAGCCCCGCGTGGTAGAGGTCGCAGGCGGTCAGGGAGGCCTCCGGGTAGGCCGCTCGCAGGTAGCGCATCACGCGGCCGCCGCCGGAGGCGAAGTCGAGGATGCTCGTGACCGGTGCACCTTCCTTCCGGGCGGCGAGCTGAGCGAGGCGGATGCAGCGCAACGCCTGCCGCCCGGCCTGGAAGTACAGGTCCGGGTCGTAAACGTACATCGGGTCGCCGGGAATCACGTCCTTGACGACATCGAGCAACGTCCCGTCGAGGAACTCGCTCAGCTGGTCCGCTGTGAGCTCTTGCTGAGGCATGCCGGCGGGCATTCTAACTTTGGCCCGGCCCGACCTTGGTCGCCGCGCTATGAGTAGCCGAATTCGGCAAGCGCCTCTCCGAACACCTCGTCTGCAAGCGCTGTGACGGACCCGTCCTCACGCCGCCAGCGGCCGATCGTCGCCCGGGGGTCGGGGACGGTTCGATGGGCCGCGACCTCGGTGGGCTCGTGGCTCGAGCCCGGCAGGTGCAGCACGTCCTCACGGCCGTGGGCGAGGACCGCCTCGACGGTCTCCGGCGACGCGTCCAGGCCCAGGTACTCGAGCATCGACGTCAGCGCCCTGGCGGGCTCGAGCACCAGATCCTCGTAGCGAACGAGGTGCGCCCGGTCGCGCCGGGTCTGCCAGCTCTGCTGGAGGTCCCGGGCCATCCGGTGGAGCTCACCCCGCAGGTAGTCCTCGTCGCTTGCGCCGTCTGGGCGGCCGAAGCCCGTGAACCCGCGCTTCTGGTCGAAGGCCATGATCGAGCGAGCCATGTCCCGGAAGTCGCGCACGAGGAAGAGCTCCTTTGCGCGCGGGTAGAGCTCCCATGTCAACACCGGCAGGTAGTTCGGCCAGAGGTGCTTCTCTGCGAAGTAGACCGCTCCCGGCTGCTCCTGGACGCGTGCGAGCGTGAGGTACCAGTCCTCGATGCTGCGTTTGCTGAAGCTGGCCAGGCGCTCGACGTATGAACGCCCGAACCAATTCTCGAGTGGAGGTTGCTCGTAGACGCGCTCGTCGTGGAACGGGTTCGCGCCGACCCACCGGAGGTCGTTGTGGAAGCTGTCCGGATGAGCGGACTGGAGAAGGTTTGCCGGCTCCGAGAGCACGCGCAGCATGTGCAGCCAGTACTTCGCGGGCGCCGACTCGTACGGGAACCGGCGGAACACCACGATCTGTGGATGAGCCGCGAGCAGCTGCATCAGCCAGGTGCTTCCGCTGCGCCCGAGCGTCGTGACCATCAGCGGCGAGAGGCTCGGCTCATAGTCGGTCTGGAGCGGCTCTCGCCGGATCGTGATCGAGCCGGCTAGGACCCGCGTGCCGTCCGCAAGCTCCGCTTGCAGCGTGAGCGTCGTGTCGAGCTTCAGGCCGACCAGGTTCACGAGCCCGTGGAACACACAGTCCGTCTCCGGAGGAATCGCAAGCGCCTCCGCCACCTCCGCACGCGGACCCCTGATCGGGACGACCCGCAGGACACGTGCGTGCTGAACGATCTCGAGCGCGCGCACCGGGACGTCGCGGCCGACCGTCCACCCGATCAGATGAACGACGTAGACGTTGCCCTTGTGGCCGATCCTGGGCGCATCGAGCTCGAACCCGAGCAGCCGCTCGTGGCGCTCGGGCCGCAGGGTCACGTCGAGGACCTGGAAGACGGCCAAAGCCGATCAGCCCACGGCCAGGAGAGGGGTGTTCGCGGGGTCCGGCTGGGCCTGCATCAGCGCCTCGATCTGCTCGTTCCACAGATGCGTCTGGATCCAGGCATTGCACGGGTTGGCGTGCCGAGTCTCGATGAAGAACGACTGCGCCTCGAGGTGATAGAGCTCGATGTCGGCGACGTACCAGTTCCGGCGCCCCGCCTCGATCAGGCGGAGGCAGAAGTCGGAGTCCTCGTACCCGCCTTGCACGTAGACGGTGGAGAACCCGCCGAGGCCCTCGAACAGCGCGCGCTCGACCATCAGGCATGCCCCGGTTGTGGCGGGCACGGAACGGCTCACGTTGGCGGGCGCCAGCGAGCGCGTGAAGCCCTTGAAGTAGTGCTGGTTCTCCCACCACCGGGTGGAGGGGTCGCGCTTGAAGTACATGCCGGCGTGCTGGATCGACTCGTCCTCGAAGAGCAGCTTGGGGCCGAGCGCGCCGATCTCGGGCGTCGCGTCGTAGAACGCGCGCATCCGCCCCAGCCAGCCGGCCCGCGCCGGCAGCACGTCCGAGTTCAGGAGCAGCAGTAGACGGCCGTGTGCATGCGCGACACCGAGGTTGTTGGCCACCGCATAGCCGCCGTTACGGCTCAACGTGAGGATTCTGAAGGGCAGGCCGTAGAGCTCGTGCAGCGGACCGGCAAGGTGGCTCAGCTGCTCCGCAAGCTCCGGCGAGTCGAGCACGTAGATCAGCTCTGCCTGCCCGAGCTCGGGGTCCTGCCAGAACTGCGCGATCTGATGCTCGATCAGGTCGATGCGCCTGTACAGCGGGATCACGATCGAGACGTCAGGCGTGTCGGGAACCGTGCCGTAGTCGACCGCCGCGACCACCTCGACCTGGCCTGCGGCGTGCTCCTGAAGCTGCAGGAGGGCGGGAAACGCATGGTCGCGCCGAACCGGCTCGAGCTCGGCGCGGTCGACCGTGAAGGGCCACAACATCGTCTCGCGCACCTGCTGCGGATCGCGCTTGACGGTGGGCCCGGCGGTTCTGAACGTGGCGCCGCTCGGCGCCCGGAGCTCGGTGACCCAGCCCTCACTGGCGGGGCTCGTGGCCTCCAGCTCGAAGTACTTTGCGAAGCCGTTCCGGCGCGGAGACGCCACGCCGGCCGCGGCCAGGGACTGGGTGACGTCCTCACGGTCGAAGCGGGGCGCGCCCGGCAGCAGCTCCGTGCGCTGGCCCTCGGGGGAGACCGCCTCCACGCGTGACGGCGAGCCCTCCGGGTCGCTCGCCCACCCGAACGCCCAGAAGGCACGCCCGCCGACCGCGGCGAGCACGTCGAGCACCATCAGGTGAGGCTCGCTGGGCTCCGCCGGCAGCTCCGGGAGATCCTCGTGCAGCCGGTCGCGCAGGAGCCGCATGCCGTGCGACAGGGAGGACCCGCCGGGCTCGCCCAAGTTGCTCTTGACCGACTCGAAGACGATCTCGAACATGCGCTCGCGGTCGCCCTGCGAGAGGTGCGGGACGAGCTCGTCCAGAAGGTCCTCGAGCTTCGACACCGGCACGCCCGCCGCCGGCCGTTCCGCGTCGGGCCTTTGGATCCAGACGCGGTAGCGGCCGGCCCTGCCGGACCCCTGCACGGGGCCGACATCGACCCGGCGGCGCCGCGACACCACGAGCATCAGGAAGTCGCTCAGCGGCGCCACGATCGGCCCACGCGGACCGCCTCGCCCGAGCAGCCGCCGGATTGCAGCGATCACGCCACGGTCCGCGCCGCCAAAGCGGGCTCGTGTCCCGTGCCGGCGCGCTGCTGGATCAGGTGGTCGTAGGTGCGCTTGAGATTCGAGACGTGCTCGTCCATCCCGTAGATCGTGGGGATTCCGGCGGCGAGCCGCTCCCAGAGCCCGGGCGTGTTGAGCGCCGAGCGCACTGTGGCCGCGAGCGCGGCGGCGTTGCTGACCTGGAAGTGAAGCCCGTTGACCCCGTGTGTGACCTTCTCGGCCATGCCGCCGATGTCGCTGCAGATCACGGGGCGCCCGTGCATGAAGGCCTCCTGGATCACGAGCGGGGAGTTCTCCCACCAGCGGGACGGGACCACGACCCAGTCGACGTCCGCCATCAGCCTCGCGACCTGGCCGGGAGCGTAGGCCCCGGCATAGGTGACGTTGTTTCCGGCCGCATCGAGGGCGGCAATGATCCGCTCGCGCTCGGTCGACGGCAGCAGCTCGACGTTCGCTCCATGTATGTAGAGGTGCACGTCGGGCTCCTCGACGGCCAGGATCCGCATCGCGTCGAGCAGGGACTCGACGCCCTTGTACGGATTGAGCTGGCCGAAGAACCCGAGCCGGGTGCGGCGCCGCTCGGCCGGCTGCGGCTCGATCGCGGTCTGGGTGAAGCGGCCGTAGTCCTCGAACTGGAGCTTCTCCCGGGGAATCCCCCAGTCGACGTAGCGCTCGAGCAGGTAGTTGCTCGGGCATAGGAAGAGGTCGACGTTCGACAGATGGGCCTTGATCAGGCGCTCGCGCAGGAAGAACCACTGCGGGGTCCATTCCGGGAAGCACTCGTTGCAGCGGCGGGGCGACGCCTCCGTGCAGAGGGCCTCCGACCCGGTTCGCACCATCTGGCCGTCGCGATGGCAGATCGGGAGATACTCGTGCAGCGTGTAGACGATCGGCGTCTCCGGCAGCATCCGGCGCACCAGCGTGACGAAGTCGTAGCCGATGAAGTGGGTGTGCTGGAAGTGGACCACATCCGGCTTGTAGGTGTTCAGGAAGTCTGCGATGTAGGTCGTGTAGAGACGCTTGTCGCGATACGTCTCGAGGAAGAAGTCGATCCCGTCCCAGTCCGTCTGGATGAAGTACTGGTTCGGGTCGCGGCCGATCACCGTGAATGGCGCGCCCGCGTGCGCGGACGGCTCGACGGAGGGGCTCGAGCCGACCCGTGCCACGAAGACGGGCTCGAACTCGGCATCCGCGCGCATCGCCTCGTAGAGCTCTAGGGCGTACGCCTCCGCGCCACCCGGCCGCACGATCGGGTGGTTGTGGGCGACGTATAGAACCTTGCGTCTCATAGCTCTCGACCCCGACGGCAGCCCTTGCGGCAGCCGATCCTCCGGCGCTCGTTCAAGTCTAGCCCCCACCCCTGGCGCCAACCGGGATCCGGAACAGCTCGCCGTAGAGCTCGCGCTCGAGCCACGCCCAGGCCGGGTTGCGCTCGTACATCAGCTCGACCTGCTCCGGTGTGAACCAGCTTCCGAGCTCGTGGTCGTACTCGTGTGCGTTCACCATCGGGAGCGCCGTGACGGCCTCGCGGCGTTCGTCGCTCACGTCGGCAAAGCGCGCGACGAAGTCGAGGAAGTCCCCGGCGAGGTGCTCCATCCGGATCCAGTGGGAGATCTCGAACCGCCCGTCTTGGGTGTAGACCGCCAAACGGGTGTCCGGGAAGTCGCTCTCCGAGAGCTCCTGCGGCGTCGCCATCGGGATCGGCACATACTCCGGGTGGATCCCCCAGCGCGCGACGTGCTGCGCCCGGCTCAGGACCCAGAAGGGAAGCCGGCGAATGTTCATCGCGAGCGCCTTGCCCGTGACCTGATCGGCGCGGTCCCTGAAGGCGGTGTGCTTGGCGTTCGACGCGTCGAAGTCGCCGAACTCGATCAGCTCCGGGAACAGCTTGAACAGCTCGAGCGTCGCGCTGCCGCCCGTCTTGGGCAGGTGCGCCCAGGCAAATCTCGCGCCGATCACCATGCAGCTCTCGCCCGCTCTGTCTCGGGTGCGTCACGCTGCGAGATCACGCTGCGGTAGAGCGACTCGAGGCCCGCGACGTGCTCGTCGATCGTGCGGACGTGAGGCACGCCCGCGGCGAGCCGCTCCCAGAGCTCGGGGCGCTGTGCGGCAGCTTCGATCGTGGCCGCAAGCGACTCCGCGCTGCCGACGTTGAACAGGAGGCCGTTCTGCTGGTGTGTGACCTTCTCGGCCATGCCGCCGATGTCGCTGCAGATCACCGGGCGCCCGTGCATGAAGGCCTCCTGGATCACGAGCGGGGAGTTCTCCCACCACACAGACGGCACCACGACCCAGTCGGTCTCCGCCATCAAGCGCGGGAGCGTCGCATGACGATACGGGCCCGCGTAGGAGACCGTGTCGCGGGTCGCCTTGAACAGCTCGTCGAGGCGCAGCCGCATCTCCTCCGGTTGCTCGGCGTAGTTGGCGCCGTGGACGGCGAGGCTGCCGTCGAAGCCGGGTCCGAGCAGCTGCATCGCGCGGAGGAGCACCTCGATGCCCTTGAACGGCGTCAGCACGCCGAAGAAAGCGAAGCGGTTGGGCTGCTCGCGCGGCGGGCTCTCGAAGCGCCTGATCGGCGCAAGCCCGTGCTCCTTGTAGCGGATGCGCGTTCGCGGGATCCCCCAGTCGACGTATCGCTCCAGCAGAAACCGGCTCGGCGCGACGAACACGTCGACCTGCTCGAAATGCGCCTTGATCAGCCGTTTGCGGAGGAAGAACTCCTGGGGCCGGTGCTGGGGAAAGCAGCCGTTGCAGCGGCGCGGCGACTCGTGCGTGCAGAGCTCGCCGCTGGTTCGCACGAGCTGCCCGTAATGGTTGCAGATCGGCAGATACTCGTGCAGCGTGAAGACGATCGCCGCCTCCGGAAGCGCCCGCCGCGCCGCGGAGATCAACTCTGCGCCCAGGAACAGCGTGTGTTGGAAGTGCACCACGTCGGGCTGCAGCTGGCGGAGCAGGTCCATGAATCTGCCCGCGAACGCTCCGTGGTCGGACATGCGCATGAAGAACTTGTCGTAACGGTCCTCGGGGACGAGCGCCATGATCTGGTGCGGGTCGTCCTCGAGCGCCGTGAACGGGGTCTGCGCGTGGGCCACGAGCGCGCCGGGAACGACAGGGTCGGCGCGCGCGAGCAGGAACGGCTCGAACTCCCGCGATGCCCTCAGCGCGTTGTAGACCTCCATCGTGTACGCCTCCGTGCCGCCCGGCGAAGCGGACGGGTGGTTGTGCACGACGAACAGGACCCGCTTCTTCATGGCCGCCCCGCATGTTCGAGCGAGTAGACCCGGCAGGCAGCGTTGTCGGCGATCACGCGCGCGTGACGGGAGAGATGCGCGGCGAGCGCCTCGTCCTGATCGAGCGCGGCACGTGCGCGCTGGTCGAGCGCGAGGTACGCCGCGCCCTCGCCGCGCCGGCGCTCGAGCTCCTCGACGACCGGCGCTGCAAGCGGCAGGCAGGTCCTCCCCCCGCCTTCGAGCGCGTCACCCAGCTCGCTCGCCAGCACGAGCACGGTCGCGCCCGGTCGCGTAGCGGTGTCGATCGTCGCGCGGACTCCCCTGGCGCCTTCCGGCGTAGCGGCGTCCCAATCGTCGAAGAAGCGGGGGGTGCGCGCACCGATCACCTCGAGCCGGTCGAGCGCGGCGCGCTGGCGCGGGGCGTGGCGCCACACCGAGCAGCGCACCTCCGGGAACCCGAGCCAGCCGAGGATCGCGGCCAGCACCTCGGGGCCGGTCGGGAACCAGCACAGCCCGTAGCCACCGGACATCAGCTTGCTCGGAGACTCCTGCTCGGCGACGAGCAGCCCGTCCGGCCGCCCCGCGTACGTGGCGGTGTTGATGACGAGCGCCTCGCCGGTCACGTCGGCGGCGGCTTTCAGGCCGGTGACCACGTCGGGCAGGTGGTAGAAGATCCCGAGGAAGAAGGTGACGTCGAAGCTGCCCAGGCCGAGGTTGGGCAGGTCGTAGAGATCGGCGACCTCGAAGCGCATGTCGTCCGTCGGCGCCTGCCGATGCCGGGCGAGGAAGCGCGCCTGGTCGATCCAATGGTCGCGCAGGTCGAAGCCGACACAGCGCCCGGCGCCCGCCTCCTTCGCATAGAAGAGATATGCGCCGCAGTTGCACGCGCAGTCGAGCACGCTTAGCCCTTCCAGCCCCCGCGGGAAGAGGCGCCCGAGGCGCCGCAGGAACCCCTCGCGCGGGTCGTGGAAGTTGACCTTGCCGAGCGCATCGGGATACGCGCCGGCCGGCGCGTCGAGGAATGCGCTCGTCGAGACCTCCGGCGTGACTTCGATGTCGATGTGCCATGGGCCCAGCCGGACGATCTCGTCCCGCAGCTCGTCAGCCGTCGTGAGGTCGGGTGCGCTGCTCAAGTCGGCCTCGCCTCGAGCCGGAACACCCGACACGGCGCGCCGGCGTGCGTGAGCGAGTCGTAGCGCTCCGCGAGGTGGCGGCCGAACCCCTCGTAGTGGTCGAGCCACCAAGCGTCGTCAGCCGGGATCACGAGGTAGCCGGCGCCGCGCGCCCGCAGCTCCTCGAGGCCGGCGATCGCCTCCTCGCTGTCGGCCGGATGGCGGCCGGCATAGGTTCCGTCCTGCTCCTGGGGGAAGTGCCACGCCTCGCGTTCGGGCAGCTCGAGCAGGCTGTCGTCACCGCGGCTCACGACGATCACGGTAGAGCCCGGCGGGATCGTCGCCTCGAGCACCGGGCGGATGCGCTGCTTCAGCTCCAGGTAGGCGAGGCGCTCGCCGGGAGCGAAGGGCGGCTGCCCATTCCCGGCGCCGTCGTGCCGGAGCGCCTCGGCGATGCGCGCCTGGAACGTGTGGATGTCGAGCTGGAGCCGTTCGGCCTCCGCCACCAGCCCCTCGACTCCACCGCGAGGCGACGGCGCGCCGGGCGCCCCGGGATCCGTGTCGGCAGCGCCGAGGTCGAGGTCGGCGACGTGCGCGGTCAGCCGCACCGTCTCGCGCAGCAGATCGGCGACCTGCTGGGATTGGAGCTCGACGAACCGCCCGGCCTCGACGCCAGCAGCCACGGCGAGCTCCGGCGCCAGCTCGATCCGAACGGGATACATCTCCCGGTAGCGGATCCGCAGCAGGCCGTCCTCGACGTAGTAGCGCAGATCGTCGCGCTCGGCGCGCTCTCCCCAGCGCTCCTTGAACAGCCGCGTGTTCACCGCGATCTCGCTGGAGCGCCGTCCCCGCGACACCGACTCGAGGTGGTAGAGCACGCTGTCGGGGCAGTAGTGGACCTCGTAGCCGCCCTCGCCGAGCCGCAGGCAGAGGTCGGTGTCCTCGAGACAGTTGCGAAACGCGGGATCGAAGCCCCCGGCGCGCTCGAACGCGTCCCGCCGGACGAGCATCGAGGCGGCCGTCACGGCCTGGAAGCGGCGTGCCTTGTTGACGGCTGGATGGGCTGCCGGAAAGCCGGCATAGAGGTGCCGCGGGTTGCCGTCCTGGCAGATCACAACGCCCGCGTGCTGAACGGTCTCGTTGGGGAAGAGAAGCTTGCTTCCAACCACGCCGATCCGCGGGCTCGCGTCGACGGCCGCGACGAGCGCGTCGAGCCAACCGGCGGTCGGGACCGTGTCGTTGTTGACGAAGCCGAGCAGCTCGCCTTCGGCGACCGCCGCCCCATCGTTGCACGCCGTCGCAAAGCCGCCGTTCTGCGCGCGCGTGATCACACGGATCGCGTCGCCGTAGCGCACGAGCATCGCGGGCGTATCGTCGGGCGATGCGTCGTCGACGACGATCACCTCGAAGCCCGCGCCGGGAGGCGTAGCGAGGATCGCGTCGAGGCATTGCCGCGTGAGCCCCGCGCGTCCGTGAACCGGAATCACGATCGAGCAGCGCACGCTCAAACGCCGCTCCCGTTCAGGGAGTAGATCACGCACGTCTCCGGATCGTTCACGACCGTCGGGTAGTTGCGCTCGAGGTGCTCGCCGAACGACCGGTAGTGCTCCAGCCACCAGAGCCCGGTGCTGGGCAGCAGCAGGAACTGGCCGCCCGCCTCACGCATCGCCTCCAGCTGCGAGACGGCCTCTTCGCTGGAGGCGGGGTGATGCCCGGCCCAGCCGCCTGCCTCCGATGCCGGGAAGTGGATGCCGCGGCGCTGGTCGAGCCTCAGCAGCTCGTCGTCTCCCTTGCTCACCACGAGCACGACGGCCTCCGCCGGCAACGCATCCGCGACGCGCTCCCGGATCCGGCGCGTCATGCGCTCGTATTCCGGCTTGGTGGCGCGCTCGTAGGGCTCCCACGGCCTTCCCCACTTCTCCGCGAAGCGCTGCTTGTTTGCGGCCAGGATGCGGCCGTAGTCCCCGGTCGCAACGAGCTCGCCGAACGAGGTCTCGCCGAAGTGGTGAACGAGCAGGCCCTGGACGCAGACGGTCCGGAAGCCGAGCTTTTGCGCGCGCAGGGAGTAGTCGTCGTCCTCGAGCAGGCCGATCTCGAAGCGCTGGTCGAGCGGGCCGATCCGCTCGTAGGCGTCGCGACGCATCGCCATGCAGAACATCGTGACGGTGCCGATCTCGGTGACCTGACCGGCCTGCGCGGCGGCACGTCCCTGGGCATCGAGCAGGAACTCGCCCCACGTCTCGTATGCGACCTCGACCTCCGCCTCGTTGCCGATCCTGTTGGTGACCGGGCCGGCCGGCCCGACGGTCGCGTCGCCGAGCGCCGTGCGGAGCGGCGGGAGCCACCCGTGCGGGACCAGGGCGTCGTTGTTCAGCAGCACCAGGATCGCACCGCGGGCAATCGCAAGTCCCTGGTTGCAGGCCCTCGCGAAGCCGGCGTTGCCGGGGTTCAACACAAGCCGCACCGCGGGCTGTTCCTCGGCGAGCGCGCGCAGGTAGGGCTGCGTCCCGTCCGTCGAGCCGTTGTCCACGACGATCGCCTCGATCGCCTCTCCGCGGCTGCCGGCGAGCAGCGCTTCGAGGCACATCCGGGTGAAGGGCAGCTTGTTGAAGGTGACGATCACGACGCTCGCCTCGACGGGTGCGCCGGGGACGACATCGAGCTCCTCCGCACGTGGGTCGCGGTCGGGAAGCGGTTGCTCGAGCACGGTCTCGAGTGTCGCATCGGGGAGCACGGTGGGGCGGCGCGACACGGGGGCGAGCGACAGTGCGGGCGGGTAGGGCTCGGTGCCGGCACGGCGGGCGCGGCGCACACGCGTCTTCGGCCGCTCGACGCCGACCCGGTCGAGCAGCGATCCGAGCACCACGTCGTGGCCGAAGTAGGCGCGGCCGATCTCCTCCGCCGCGCGGCAGTGCCGCTCGTAGTCGGAGTTGATCGCCTCGACCGCGGCCATGACCTCGTCCATCGTCGAGAACGCGAACAGGCCCTCGCCGGTCGGGAAGATGTTGCTGAAGCCGGTCTCCTGGCTGATCACGGGTCGCCCGGCGGCGAGATAGGTAGCGCTGCGGTCGCTGAACCAGCCGGTGCGCAGGCGCACGTTCTGGTCCTTTGCGACCGTGAACTCCCCCCGCGAGGCGCCGATGTAGTTGCGATACGGATCGCGCTCCGTCGAGATGTCGAGCGCGTGACGAACGCGCCAGCCGTGCTCGGTCAGCATCTCGCGGTCCTCGGGCTCGTAGCTCGAGAGCGCCAGCTCGAACGGCTGCGAGACACGCGAGGGAAGCTCCAGGAACTTGAGGAACTCGAAGTGCTTGCTCCAGCTGTAGCGCTCTCCCTGGAAGGCCACCTCGCGCCAGGGCTGGCGCCAGTTCCCGACGGTCGTGAACACGTCACGCGCGCCGTCCATGCCGCTCCAGAAGTCTGTGACCACCGGCTGGCGCGTGGGCAGCAGCGGGAAGCGGTCCTGGACCGGCAGGCCGCAGTCCGGGTTGCCGTAGTTCTCGGCGAAGCTGAAGAAGGCGCAGTGCGGCTCGAGGAAGTCGATCGTCTCCGGTACCTCCTGCTCGAGCTCGACCTGCAGCTGGACGGGGTCGGTCTCGAGGTACACGAGGCGGTCGTTCGCGTAGAGCTCGGGAAGCGGCTCGGTCCCACCGTGCAGGTTGATGAGGATGTGGGCCGAGTCGTAGAGTCGCTCCAGCTCCCGGCGGGTCATGCCGAAGCAGCGGTTGTCCTGATGCAGGCCGTAGAAGGCCCAGCGGTCACCGAAGCCGAACGGGCGCAGGACCCGGTCGATGAACGCCGCCGCCATCGCGGAGCTGTCGTCCTCCTCGTGCTCCATCAGCATCGAGGGAGTGCGCGCGTGCGTCTCGACGTAGTAGGCCTCGTAGCCGAGCCGCTCCAGTCCCACGAGGTAATGCGCCGTCTGCCAGACGACCCCGGCGACGGGTATCCGGGTCATCATGCCGAGCAGGACGACCTTCTTGCTCTGCCCTGCCTTGCCAGGTGTCAGCAAGGTCACCTCCGGTGAGCGGTGAAGCGGGTGCTTCTAAGTCTGCTCATGGTCGGCCTCGGGGGGAGCGGGGGGCGTGTCGCCCGCCGCCTGCTCGCCGTCCGGCGCCGCGACATCGCCGTCAGTCGCGGGCACGACGCCGTTCACCGGCGTGTGCTGCCCTCCGTTGGCCGCCTGCTGCCCTGTTGCCGCGCCGTTTGCGGCGCCGTTCTCCAGCGACGCGCGCATGCGTCGGCGGACTGCCTGCGCGAGGGTCTCGATCACCTCGGGCTTGATTCCGTGGCCGTTCGGCTCGACGCCGTGGCCGTCCGCGAGGGCGACCCCGTTGCCGTCCACGGGTGGCGTGCCGTCGCTGTTGACGACCGCCGCGCCGTTGGCCTTCTGGGCCATGAGGTGATCGGCTTCGATCTGCGCGACCTCGCCGTTCTGTGCCTCGTAGAGCTGGAAGTAGAGGCCTCCCGTGGTGAGCAGCTCCTCGTGGCTGCCGACCTCGGCCACACGGCCTCGGTTGACCACGATGATCAGGTCCGCCTTGCGGACCGTCGAAAGGCGGTGGGCGATCATGAGCGACGTGCGGCCCATCATCAGCCGGTCGAGCGCGTCGAGGATCACCAGCTCGGTTCGCGAGTCGATCGAGGAGGTCGGCTCGTCGAGGATCAGGATCGGCGCGTTCCGGATGAAGGCCCGCGCCACGCAGATGCGCTGGCGCTCGCCGCCGGAGAGCTGCGCCCCGCGCTCGCCGAGCTCGGTGTCGTACCCGTCGGGAAGGCCGTCGATGAAGTCGTGCGCGTTGGCTGCCCTGGCGGCCTCGATGATGTCGTCCATCGAGGCGTCCAACCGCCCGTAGCGGATGTTGTCGGCGATCGACCCCGAGAACAGGAGCGGCTCCTGGAGCACCAGGCTGAGCTGGTTTCGCAGGCATTGCAGCTTCAGCTTCTTGATGTCGACGCCGTCGATCGTGATCGAGCCGCTCGCGGGGTCGTAGAAGCGCACCATCAGGCTCACGAGCGTGGTCTTGCCGGCGCCCGTGGGGCCGACGATCGCAACGCGCTGGCCGGCATCGATCTTGAACGAAATGTTCCGCAGCGTGTCGACGCGGCCCTGGTAGGAGAACGAGACGTTGTCGAACTCGATGTCGCCATGCGAGCGCCCGATGTCGACCGCGTCCCGGGCCTCGGTCACCTCCGGCCGCATGTCGAGCAGCGAGATCGCCGAGTTGAGGAACACGAACTGCTGGTGCAGGTTTCCGATCGTGTGGCTGATCGACTCGAGCGGCTGGTAGACCGCGGCGATGTAGGAGATGAGGACGGTCAGCTCACCCAGCGTGATCTTGTCCTGCAGGACGTGCCATGCGCCGAACCCGAGCACGAGCGCCGTGCCGGCCGCGGTCGCGGTCGTGACGCCGAGCGAGAAGAGCGTCTGCCAGACCGTCAGCCGCACGCGCGCGTCGACGGCGGTCTTGCCCTGCGTGAAGAAGCGCTGGTGCTCGTGCCGCTCGCGGCCGAACGACACGATCACGCGAAGCATCGACATGGCCTCGTAGACGATCGAGAGCGAGCGCCACTCGAGTCCCTGCACACGCTGGATCCGCGGCACGATGCGTGTGCCGTAGACACCGATCGCCCAGTAGATGAAAGGCACTGCCACGAGCGACACGAGCGTCACCTGCCAGTCGATCAGCAGCGCGATGATCAGCATGCCGATCAGCATCAGGAAGCTCTCGAGAAGCGGGGGGAACGACATCACGATCGCACCGACCGCCGAGGCCTGGATGTTGATCAGGCTCATCAGCTGGCCGGTCTGGCGGGCGTCGTGGAACGTGAGTGAGAGGCGCTCGCAGTGGCGGAAGAGGTCGCTGCGCAGCTTCAGGACCATGTTCTGCTCGACGCGCGCGTTCACGTAGTCGTTGATCACGCGCACGCCGTGGCTGATGATCGCGATCAGGAAGCCGCCACCGACGACGAAGATCAGGAGCCGGTACGGATCGGGGTTCGTGCCGAACCAGCCGCGCAGCGGACCACCGGGCGCATTGCTCCCGATCACGCTGTCGATCACGATCGCGAGCGGCCACGGCTCGGCCAGGGCAACCACGGCACCGACCACGGTGAGGCTGAAGGAGACGATCACGAGCCCGCGCCACGGCCGCAGGTAGGGCAGGATCTTGGGCGCTGTCTTCCACTGGTCCCACGCGCCCTCGCGGCTGGCTTTCTTCTCGCGCCGCCGCTGGCGGTAATCGCTGAACCGGCTCACGAGTGGTCCTCGCGCTTGATCAGGTTGAGGCCCGGCTCGTGCACGGGGATCGGCGGCACGCCGTTGGACCCGTTCCCGTGCGTGATCTCGATCAACGGATCTGCGCTTTCGAGCTCCTCGCGGCCGCCATGACTGCCGTTGACCGGCGTGCGTGACAGCAGACTCGTGGCGACTGCTCCGTTCGCCGTGTGGCCGGGAGCCGGAACTGGGCGAGGCTCGTCTGCATGGTGTCGCACCGCCGGAAGCAGGATGCCCATCGCCGCCGAACAGTCACGCGCGATCGACAAGGCGAGGAGCGCAGCCGCGACGCCGAGCAGCAGCGCTCCGAGGCCGTTGCCGTCGACCGTCGCGCCGATCGCCAGCGCCGCGAAGGTTGCGACCAGCGCGAGGCCGGCCCGCGAGCAGCGTGGCCAGATCCGGAAACGGAGAAGCTGCCTGCCGCCGCCGTGCTCTTCCACGGCCATGCGCATGCGCGCCGTACCGAGGCCACCACCGCGCACCTGGAGGTCCCAGCGCTCGAAGTCGCCGCCGCGCTCGACCACCGACTTGGCCTCCTGAAGCTCGCCCTCGATTCGCCTGAGGCGGGCATCCGGCGACTGCCACCACTCGCTCCAGACGCTGCTCGTGCAGGGAAATGGGCGCCCGAGCCGCCGGACGCCACGCCTGCGCCAGGGTGCGAGGCCGTGCCGCAGGCGGCCGCTGAGGCGGGCGCCGGGCTGGAACAGGTAGAGGATCGCGGTCACGGTGTGCATTCGGGCCCGCGCCAGGCGGCCGTTCTTGCGTCGCTCGAACGACGCCCGGAGCCCTCCGAGGGCCGACTCGTACACGAGCGCGCCTACCGCGACGGCGAGTAGCGGCGCCGCCAGCAGCAGCAGCGGCGTCCAGAGGATGCCCACCGCCACGATCACCGCGAGCGCGGCAATCATGAGGTACCACTCGGGCATCAGCGGCAGCGATCCGAGGATGCCGGGAGCGCGCTGGTAGACAGATTGGAAGAGCCCCTGTCCCCAGGTTCCGTAGTAGATCTTCCACCGGCGGAGGCCCCGTGCCTTGGTGGCGCCGTTGCTGTAGACGCGACCCGCCCACGCCAGGTGTCCCGCGCGGTTGTAGCGCTCGGGCCACTTGCGCTCGAGCAGCGCCTCGGCCTTGCCGTACTCGAACTGCTGCTTGAGGTACTTGCGCACCCGCCCGCGCCGGTGGTGCCAGACTACGGCGCCGGCGCTGAACCCGACCGTCCAGCCCCGCTCCTGAAGGCGCCAGCAGATGTCGACGTCGTCGCCGGCGATCTGGAACTGGGGGTCGAAGCCGCCGATTGCCTCGAGGCTCCACTTCCGGAACGCCATGTTGCACCCTGGGATGTGCTCCGCGATGTCGTCCGAGAGCAGCACGTGGATCGGACCGCCGGGCGCGTTGGCGACGCACTGCTCGATCGGCGTGCTGCCGGGCGGCGGGATGTTGGGGCCGCCGATGCCCACGTGTGCGCCCTTCTGGAAGGCGACCGCCAAATGCGCGAGCCAGTAGGCATCCGGGCGCGCGTCTGCGTCGATGTAGGCGATGATCTCGCCGGTCGCGGCGTGCAGCCCTGAGTTGCGCGCGGACCCCAGCCCGCGGTTCTCGGTGCTGATCAGCCTGAACCCGTACCCCAGCGTGATCTCGTCCGTCCGGTCCGTGGAGCCGTCGTTGACGACGATCACCTCGTAGTCGGGATACTCGAGCGCCTGTAGCCCGTCGAAGCAGTCTTGCAGGGTGTCCTCGTTGTTGTATGTGCAGACGACCACCGAGACCCTGGGCCAGGAAGGGCTGGGCGAAAACGGTGTCTCGGCAAAGGCGCGACCGACGGCCTCGAGCGCCTGCTTGGGCTGGCGCTCGCGGTCGACGAGCCCGAACGCCCAGTCGTCGATCTCGAACCCGCCCCGGTACCACTCGTCGGTCCAGGCGAACACGAAGGTGCCCACGCAGCCGGCCGCGAACGCGGTCCGGACCTGCCAGTCGAGCGCCCGTGCCTGGGCGGCCTCGCTGTTCCGGAGCGAGTCGAGGCCGGTCTCGGTGACAAGCAGCGGGCGGTCGCCGGCGATGTTCTGGAGGCGGGCGAGGTAGGACTCGAACGCGGGGCCGGTCTCGAGGAAGACGTTGAAGCAGACGAGGTCGACGAACGGCAACTGGAGGTATTCGGTGCCGGGGTAGTTGACGTACGTGACGAGCGCCTCGGGGTCTTCCTCCTTGGCTGCCTCGTAGAGCCTCTCGAGGAACCGCTCGATGTGGTGACGCCCGTGCCAGCGCACGATCGAGGAGGGGATCTCGTTCCCGATCGCGTAGCAGAGGATCGCCGGGTGCCCCGCGCACGCGCGCACGCCGGCGGCGATGCGCTCTGCGATCGAACGGCACCGTGCGGAATCCTCGAGGAACGTGACGTGCTGCTCCCAGGGCAGCCCGATCATCACGTAGAGGCCGTTCTCGAACGCGAGGTCGAGCAGCCAGCGCGGCGGGACGGTGTAGGTGCGAACCGAGTTTATGCCGTTCGCGGCCATCGCCGCGAAGTCCTCGGCGACCGCCTCCGCAGGCGGGAAGTCCTGGGTCTCGTCGTTCGGCTGGAAGGTGCCGTAGGTGACCCCGCGGACGTAGAGCTTCTGCTCGCCGATGAAGAGGGACTTGCCATGCGCGCGCGGCCGCGCGCGCACCGAAATTGCTTCGTCCCTGGCCGCTGCGCTCGCGGGCTTCCGGCTCGCCTTGCCAACTCGATGCCTATCGAGGCTGAAAATCCCTGCTTCCCTCCCGCAACCCTCGCAAAAACGCCCCGGAATCGGCATTCGGAGGGCACTCTCTAGGGTAGCAATTTCGAGCTATCCGACGCGAAATCGAGGATCCTTTTCAATCCCGCGTCCCCTGCTGTTTCGGATGCGGCTTTCCGGAAATCTGCCGCAGGGTTCATCGTAGCGACGTTTGGCACAGTGCGCCACCCTCCAGGAGGGCGGATTCAGCCTGCCCCGATTCGCCTCGGAAGCGGGATACTGGGCGCCGGAGGCATCATCACGCCGACGCAGCAGCAGACACTGGAGAGGATCACCGATGGCCTCGCCGCCTTCAACCGCGGTGACCTCGACGGCATGCTTGCGCCGATTCACCCGGAGATCAGGTTCGAGCCGCTGCGCGCGGTGCTCGACGGGACCGTCTACGAAGGTCACGAGGGCTTTCGGCGCTGGCTTGGCGACATGGCGGAGGACTGGGAGGACTTCACGATCGAGCTGGGCCAGATTCGGCCGCTCGGCGAGGATCGCCTCCTGGTCGAGGCCCGGCTGCGCGCGCGGGCTCGAGCGTCGGGGGTGGAGATGGAGGGCCCGGCCGTCTGGCTGTGCGACCTGCGCGACGGGCTGATCGCCCGTCTGCGGTTCTACAAGGATGCCGATGCAGCGGTGGAGGCGGCCGTCCAGGCCGAGCATCGGCCGCTCGGCGGGGAAAGCTGAGCTGGTTGGCGCGTTAGGACGAACTCGTCCAGCGAGATCGCCTGGACCTCCAGCCCCGGCCGGAGCGAGTCGATCACGAGTGTGACCGCGTCTCTGCACGCGCAAGCCAAATACCGCTCGCACTGATGGCGCTCGCGCTGTTCGGCTACGAGCGCTGATGCGCCTGCGGAAGTGGCGCACGCGGGTAGCGAGCCCGGATCTCGTCGACAAACGCGGCGACGCGATCGCTGATCGCCCCGTCGGCGATCTCGAGCACGTTCTCGGCGTTCAGCTCTCCTGAATGCGAGAGGTTGAAGCTGCCGACGAAGGTCACGTCGTCGGCGACCGTGACCTTCGCGTGCATATAGTCGTGAACGCTGCCGGGCGCGTACGGCGTCGAGCGCTTCCCCGTGAAGTCCCCGCGCGCCAGCACCTCCCCGAGCGAGGTCAGCTTCCAATGCGTGGCCGGCTTGGCGCGCCACTGGCCGTACACCTGCTCGATCTGCGTCGCGTCGACGACGCCCGCGACGCTTACGTCGCCGTCCGCGACGACCTCCGCGAGCGTGCCGAGGATCGGTCCTGATGTGAGCACCGGCGAGGCGATCCGCACGCGCCGGCGCGCGCTTCCGATCGCCTTTGCGATCCGATGGGAGAGCTCGCGGCCATACGCGGGACAGAACCAGGCGCGGACCGACGTGCCTTCGACGTCGACTGGGCGTGGGGCCGGCCTGCTCCCGCTGGCCACCCGCCGGGATCCCCAGAGCGACTCGAAGTCGAGCGCGAAATCGGCCGCGATCTCGGGCGATGGAACGCGCACGAGCACGTTCTCCTCGCGGTGCCACGCGTCATCGGTCCAGTTCGCTGATCCGCTCCAGACGACCGCGGCGTCGCGCACCACGTACTTGTGGTGCATCAGGTCCGGCACTCCCGGGATCGCGGCGCAGGGGACCCGCAGCGCCTCGACCGCGCCCACGTCGGTGCTCGGCGGGGGCGGGACCGGGATCGGGCCGGGGTAATCGACGTTGTAGGCGAGGCGCACCGAGACGCCGCGGGCTGCGGCGTCCTTGATCGCCCCGATCACGATCGCCTCCGCATCCGGGCCGAGCTGAAAGTCGTAGATCGCGATGTCGAGCGTCCGCTCCGCCGCGCGCACGAACGCCGCAAGCTCTTCGGCGACCTCGACCGCGCGCTGGCCGCCGTCGGAAAGGGTGCGAATCTCGATCAGGTCGCGACCGCCTGAAGCAATGCGCCCGTTTTCACGATTTCGACGACCTCGGCCGGGTCGTCGCAGATCCGCATCAGCCCCAGATCCTCGGGAGCGATCATCCTCCGGCCCACGAGCTGCTCCTGCGCCCACTCGATCAGCCCGGCCCAGTGGCCGGAGCCGAACAGCACGACCGGGAAGTCGCAGATCTTCCGCGTCTGGATCAGGGTGAGGGCCTCGAACATCTCGTCGAGCGTGCCGTACCCGCCGGGGAAGAACACGAACGCGCACGCGTACCTGACGAACATCACCTTGCGGGTGAAGAAGTAATGGAAGTTCAGGCCCACGTCCACGTACGGGTTCTGGGCCTGCTCAAACGGCAGCTCGATGTTCAGCCCAACTGATCTCACGCCCGCCTCCCGCGCCCCGCGGTTGGCCGCTTCCATCACGCCCGGACCGCCACCCGTGATGATCGAGAAGCCTGCCTGGCCGATCAGGCGCGCGGCCAGCCGAGCCTGCTCGTAGATGGGGTCGTCCGCCGGCACGCGAGCCGAGCCGAATACCGACACCGCCGGGCCGACCTGCGCCAGCACGCTGAAGCCGTGGGCAAGCTCGTGCTCGATTCGCTCGAGCCGCTCGTGCTCGGTGCGCGTGGTGAGGACCGAGCCCGACTCGGCGTTGAGGAGCTCCTCGTCGTTTGTCGCGGGAGTGCGGGGGTCGATCATGGCCTTGCAGCCCAGAGCGCATCGTTAGCAAGCGGGGTGCGCGTCCCCTTGCCGCTCGCGACGAGCTCGATCAGCGCCACCTCGGCGGCCGCCGCGTCCGGCCCAAGGTTCGCGGGTGCCATCACGGCCGCCACCTCGGCGGTCGTCAGCCCCTCCGGGAAGGCCTCGAGCACCTCGTGCGCGTCGTCGGGCATGGCGCCCCGGACGAGTCCGGGGTCGAGGTTGGCCACGAGCACGTCGTATGCCTCGATCGACTGGAACCCGCCCGCCTCGAGCCTGTTCCCGGCATGGTTGAAGATCAGCGACGGCGCCGTGTAGCGGACCGGGCCGTCTGTCGCCGCCGCCTTCCCCTGCAGCTCGGTGGCGCTGCCCTTTGCGGTGCGCGCTTCCGCCTTGTCGGCCTCGTAGGCCTCCGTCACCTCGGGATCGTCGAGCCGCGCGATCACCGCATCGACATCGAGGCCGTCCACGCGCGTGAGCGCGATCGTGAGCTGGTCGTCCTCGTCGAGCACGAGCGGCGTCGTGAACCATGCGAACTGGAGGGCGCGCAGCGCCTGCAGCTCGAGCTCCGGGAAGCTCAGGCGGGTGGCGACGATCGCACGACAGGCGCGTGCGGTCGCGACAACTCGCGGGCGCGGCTCGGTTGCAAACGGCATGCCGAATCGGCGAAACCACAGGTACGTGCGTGCTGAGCGTGCCGGTGTGTAGCCACGCTCCAAATATTGCTCCGGGCGCTCGGTGAGGCCGACCGTCACGAGGCGCCAGGCGAGCTGTGCCCCGTAGCGCCAGCGCAGCACGGCGAGGGCGGGACTGACCGAATAAGCCCAGGGGCAGCCCGGATCGGAGAAGTACGTGACCTCGATCACGAGGCGACCGGCGCGCTCAGGAGTACCCGGTTGCCGGAGGGGTCGATCGCGACCAGCCCTTCCTCGCGGCGCTCGGCGACCACATCGCGCGAGCCGATCCGCTTCTCGGTTCGCGCCAGCGCGTCGGCGTCCGGAAGCACGACCTCGAACAGGTCGAGCCCGCGCGTGCCGGGCGGCGGCGGAGGCGCACCCGCGCCGGCCCACGTGTTCAGCCCGAGATGATGGTGGTAGCCACCGGCCGACACGAACAGGGCGCCGGGATAGCCGCGGACCGTGGGGTCGAAGCCGAGTCCGCGGACGTAGAAGTCCTCGGACGCGGCGATGTCCGCGACGTTCAGATGGGTATGGCCGATCCGCGTGCCGGCAGGCATGCCGGCATCGGAGGAGTCGGATCCCTCCAGCTCGGCGAGCAGGCTGTCGACGTCCAGCGGAAGCGTCGCCATTTGAAGCTGGCCGCCGTCATAGCGCCACTCTTCACGTGGGCGGTCGCGGTAGATCTCGATGCCGTTGCCCTCGGGGTCGTTCAGGTAGAGCGCCTCGCTCACGAGATGATCCGACGCGCCGGTGAGCCGCCAGCCCGCCTCCACCACCCGCCGCAGCGCTCGTGCCAGGTCGAGCCGCGCGGGTACGAGGATCGCGAGATGGAACAGGCCGGTCGTGCCCGGTGGCCGGGGCGGCGCGGCGGGACGAGTGGCAAGCTCAACCGCTGCCGGCCCACCCTCCGCCCCGAGGAGGACCCCCTCGCCGTTCCCGCCGCCGTTCGAATCCAATGTGCGAAGGCCGATCGCGCGCTCGTAGAAGCTTCGGGCGCGATCGCCGTCCGCGACGGTGAGCTTGACACGGCCCATCGACGTGCCGGGATCGATGCTTGGCGACGCGGTCATGGCCGCTCATTGTGGCGGCTCACAGCCTCGCCTGCGAGGGGTACCGACGACGCGGCCGCACAAACGGCGGCCGCGTCGTGCTGCCCTATGCGCGCTTGGTCTTCGCTGCGCGCGGCGGGAACTGCGCCCGCTCGGCGTTGGTCATCTTCCTGATCACAAGCGACCCACTTCTCAACTGCTTGTCGATCAGGCCGAGCTTCGTCTTGCGCTGTGCTTCGTGCCGTTCCTTGGCTGTCTTCATGAGCTATCGCCTCCCAAAAAGACCGTACTCGCAGGAGCGCTGGGCTTGCGACAATTCTTGTGTCAGTAGCCTCGACACGATGGGTGTCCAGCTTCCAATCGCAGCAGCCGCGCCCGCCGGACCGACCGCCGAGTGGCTGCGGCTCGCTCGCCGCACGAGGACCCTCTCCTGGCTGAGCCTCGGGTGGCTCGGGATCGAGGGCACCGTCGCGATCGTCGCGGGCGTCACGGCGAACTCGATCGCCCTCGTGGCCTTCGGGCTGGACAGCGCGATCGAAGGCGTCGCGAGCCTCGTGATCATCTGGCGGTTCACCGGCGCTCGGATGCTCTCCGAGCGCGCGGAGCGGCGCGCGCAGGTGCTCGTGGCCGCGCAGTTCTTCGTCCTTGCGCCCTTCGTCGCCTACGAGGCGCTCGCGCATTTGTTGTCGGGCAGCGGGCCGGAGACGACCTGGCTCGGCGTCGGCCTGACGATCGCAACGCTGGGCATCTGTCAGCCGCTCGGCTATGCGAAGCGCAGACTCGGCGAGCGGCTCGACTCGTCGGCCACGGTCGGCGAGGGCACGCAGAACTTGCTGTGCGGCTATCTCGCCGTGGGGGTGCTGACGGGGCTGCTTGCGAACACGCTTTTCGGAGTCTGGTGGGTGGACTCCGCGGTCGCGCTCGCGATTGCGGCGGTGGCTGTTTGGGAGGGCCGGAAGGCAATGCGGGGAGAGAGCTGCTCCTGCGCCGCTTGCGCCCCCCTGCCGCTCAATCCCACTGCCTGAATAGCGCCGAACCTGCGCGAGCGGCTTGCTCCCTGCATGCCCGAGATTCAGCCGTCAGGTCCGTGCTCGCCATTGACACACTGGACTGCCTGTGGGAGGGCCGCCTCGCGATTCGTCCGGGTACGCCGACGCAATTTTGACGCTCGCTCCGTCGACCCGTGGGCGAGGTTGTCCGGGTCGTCGTGGAACTTCGGCGGCGATCCTCGGGGTTGATGGTCAGACGGTAACGGGCTCGGCGATCTCCTGACGGACGTGGTCTTTCGGGGCGGCGAGGATGGCGTGACGTTCGACGGCGATGACGAG
>JBBQKG010000022.1:0-54352 GCA_038326655.1 Solirubrobacterales bacterium | reverse complement strand
GCAGCCCGCCGTCCTCGATCGCGATCGTGCGGGCTCCGACGGCGTCGAGCAGCGCCCGGTCGTGGGACACGAGTAGAAGCGCGCCGTCGAATGCGCGCAGCGCATCCTCCAGCGCCTCCCGGCTCTCGAGGTCCAAGTGGTTGGTGGGCTCGTCGAGGATGAGGAGGTTCGCGCCCGAGGCGACGAGCGTCGCCAGCGAGAGTCGCCTCCGCTCCCCACCCGACAGGACCGACACCTGCTTCTCTGCGTCCGCGCCCGAGAAGAGGAATCGTCCCAGCAGCGCACGGGCCTTGTTCGGGGCGAGCGCGGTCTGACGTTGAGCGGTTTCGAGCACCGTGCCCTCGCCGCCGATCTCCTCGGCGTGCTGGGAGAGGAAGCCGAGCTCGACGTTGTGGCCGCGTCGCAGCTTCCCGTCACCCAACGGGAGCCGGCCGGCCAGCGTCTCGATCAACGTGGTCTTGCCGGCGCCGTTGGGGCCGACCAGGGTCACGTGCTCACCACGCTCCAGCCACAGCTCGGCACCTTCGAGCAGCTTGCGCTCGCCCGCCACGATCGTCGCTCCCTCCAGCTCTAGAGCGACGCGCCCGCTGCGCGTGGCTTCCTTGAACTTGAACCCCGGCGCGCCGTCCGCGCGGCGGTCACGCTCCAGGCGGTCGATCTTCGCCAGCTTCTTCACACGCGCCTGGGCCTGGCGGGCCCGTGTGCCCGAACGGAAGCGCGCCACGAACCGTTCCAGGCGCTCGATTTCCGCCTGCTGGCGGTCCACGGTCCGTTGCAGTGCCAGCTCGCGTGCCGCCTTCTCCTTGCGCCAGGCGTGCCACGGGCCGGCGAAGAAGCGCGACCGTCCCCCCTCCAACTCGAGGACCGAGGTGCCCACCGCCTCCAGGAACCAGCGGTCGTGTGCGACCAGGACGATCGCCGCATCAGCCGTGGTGAGCTGCTCCTCCAGCCATTCGAGCGACGCGACGTCGAGGTGGTTGGTGGGCTCGTCGAGCAGCAGCAGGTCCGGATCTCCGGCGAGCGTGCGCGCGAGTGCGCCGCGCGTCAGCTCGCCGCCCGAGAAGGTGCTCAGAGGCCGGGCCAGGTCATCGTCCGTGAAGCCGAGTCCCCTCACCACCGCAGTCGCACGGCGGCGCCAGTCATAACCGCCGGCGTGCTCGAGCCGAGCCTGAGCGGCGCCATAATCGTCGAGCGTCGCCTGTCCCGTCGACCCCGACGCCATCTCCTGCTCCAGCCGTCCAAGCCGCTTCTCGAACTCGATCAGGTCTGCGCATCCGGACAGCACGTAGTCGCGCAGGCTCAGATCCTGCTCGCGCGGTGGGCGCTGGTCGTGGAGAGCGACCCTGGCTCCTTTCTCGAGCGACAGCTCGCCTGCGTCGATGGACGTCTCACCGGTGAGCATCCGGAGCAGCGTGGTCTTGCCAGAGCCGTTGCGTCCCGACAGCGCAAGGCGTTCCCTTCGCTCGACCTTGAAGGAGACGTTTCGCAGCAGGGGCTTGCCTCCCACGTCCTTTCCCAGCCCGGATGCGATCGCGACCGCCACGGAACGGGATGGTAGGGGGCCGCTAACCAAGCTGGACGACGCCGGCTCGGCGCTCGCCTACTCCACCTTCCTTGGTGGAACGGGCACCGACGTGGGTGACGGAGGCATCGCGCTTGACGGCTCGGGCGGCGCGTACGTCGCGGGATACACAACCTCCTCGGATTTCCCGACCAGCGCGGGGGCGTTCGACACGACCTCAAACGGCGGCTATGACGCCTTTGTGACCAAGCTCGATTTTTCACCCGCCGGCTATCCCCGGCCACGGGGCGCCTCGCCGCTTCGGGTGTCGCTCACGCCGGCCTACAAGAGCTGCTCCTCGCCGAACTCCGTGCACGGTGCTCCGCTCGCCGGGCCCTCCTGCACCCACCCGGTCCCGGCGTCGAGCTACCTCACCGTGGGGACCTTCGACGCGAACGGATAGGCCTCGAATGCGGTTGGCTACGTCCGGCTCGACGTGGCGCCAGGCGATCCTACGACGACCGCGAACGAGGCCGACGTTCACATCGCCACCAGCCTCACGGACGTGCGAAACGAGAGCGACCTGTCGGACTACACAGGCGAGCTCGAGCTCGAATCGACGCTTCGGATAACCGACATATCGACGCTTCGGATAACCGACAAGTACAACTCGCCAGACCCGTCCACGCGACCTTTCAGCGATCCTGCCACCACGGTCGACCTGTCATTTCCGGTCACGGTCCCCTGCGCCGCGACGGCTTCTGCGACGGTCGGCAGCGGCTGCACCGTGGCCACCACCGCCAACGCCGTGCTCGCCGGTGTCGTGACCGAATCGCGGCGGACGATCTGGCAGATGGACCAGATCAAAGTATCCGACGGGGGCGCAGACGGAGTAGCCGCGACCGGCGACAACACGCTGTTCGAGATCCAGGGTTTGTTCGTGCCCTGAGTCCCGACTCGAGCATCACCGCGACGACTTCGTCAGTAGAGCAACGAAGGCGACAGAGCTATGCGCCGCGGAAGCGCCGGGTCATCTCTTCGTCTTCGCCCTCCCGGTGCAGGCGCTCTTCCTTCTTGTGGGCGTGCTCGGTGGACGCCTGGGACAGCATCCGCTCGGCTTCCCGGTTGCTCGCAGCCACGACGGCATCGAGGAATTCGCGCAGCGCCGGCTCGGAGCCCTTCTCGACACGTTCCACCAAGATCGTGTCCCGGTCGAGCTCCACGGTGGCCGAGACACCTGCTCCCTCTTTGGTCATCGAGGAAAGCTGGTCCTGAAACGCTCGGACCCAGAAGGACCCTGGGAGTTCCAGGAGGGGAACGGTCAGCTTGCCGCCGATCACAGCAGCGCGCCGCCAATCAAGCGCCACATGGGCCATCGCGCGGCAACTCTAGTAGGTCGCGCATCGCGGCGGTCTCGGTGCCGCCCGCGAGCCTCCCGAAAGCGCGTCAGTGGGCGTCGATTTTGCCTGAGTTCGCTTTGCTGCCGATTCGATCGAGCGATTTTGAGTCGACATTGCCTCCACGCAGGACAATTCGGTCTTTGCGGTCCAAGGCGCCTTTATCCCGTAGGGCGCCTCCCGTAGCGCGGGCCAGGCCGGCCCTTGCGCCACACCGTGCGAGGTCACTAGAGTCGCGGAGTGGACTCGCCACTGATGGCCCTGTCGGTGCGTCGTAAGGTCACAGACTTACGCACCGGGATCTCGATCGCGTTGTTCTTCGTGCTGGTGCCCGTCTTGGCCGTCGCGGCTTCCGGTGCGTACGCGTCCGACTCGACGCTGCTCACCACCAGCGGCGGCTTCACCTCCCAGGCCGCCACTGGCCCCGTTCCGCTGATCGTCGATACGGACATCTTCAGCGACGCAGACGACGTCGGCGCGCTGGCGACGGCGTTTGGCCTCCAGGTCAGAGGCGAAGCAAACGTCATCGCAATCGGAGTTGACACGCGTTTGAGCAGGCCCGCGGTCGCCACGAGCTCCTGGAAGTGCGCTGCCGCGGTGGCCCAGTTCTACAACTCCGGGAGCGTCCCGATCGGAACCGATATGCCCAACAACGGGACCGAGACGAACACGGTTGATTTCGTCGGCCCATGCGCGACGCGCGCGTCCCCATCGACCCCGACGCCCGACACGGCCGTCAACGTCTTTCGCCGGGCATTGGCCGGACAGGCTGACGGCAGCGTGGTCATGGTCGGGACCGGTTACTCGGAGAACCTCGCCGCCCTGCTCAACTCTTCCCCGGATTCCATCAGCTCTCTCAACGGACGTGACTTGATCGCGCAGAAGGTGAAGACGCTGGTGATCATGGGCGGCGGGTATCCGAGCCGCAACGGCGAGAACAACCTGATCGGTAACCCGGGCGCCGCTCAGTACGTCTCGGCCAATTGGCCGACCAAGATCGTGTGGTCCGGGTACGAGGTCGGGGATGCAATCCACACTGGAAACACGATTTCCGCCATCCACCCCACCGGTTCTCCAGTGCGTGTCGCGTATGAGGCATTTGTCGGCCCGAACAACTGGATCTACTCCTACGACCTGACTGCCGTGTATCACGCGATCCGGCCGGCGGACTCGCTGCTCACCGAGGTGGGGCCTGGGACCAACTCGATCAGCAGCACGGGCGCGAACACCTTCACGATGGGCTCGGGCAACCAGTACTACCTGAGTCTCGCAAATGCCACGTCCCTCGATTCTGCGATCGAAGCGTTGTTGGACACGTTGCCCGCTCCTCCCGATACCACTCCACCGGTGATCAGCGCAGTGGGTGCGAGCTCGATCACCTCGTCCGGCGCCACGATCTCCTGGTCGACCGACGAGGCCTCCGATACGCAGGTCGAGTACGGGACCGCGATGGCATATGGGTCGGCCACGACCCTGGACGCCTCGATGACCGTCAGCCACGCTCAAGCGCTGGGAGGGCTCGCGGCAAACACCCTTTACCACTACCGGGTGAAGAGCAGGGACGCGGCGGGCAACCTGGCCATATCGCCGGACTTCACGTTCACCACCGCCGCCCCGCCGCCGCTCGGCACAATCGAGGTTCGCAAGGTCATCGTCCCGAACGACGACCCGGGAAGATTCGATCTCCAGGTCGATGGCGTGACGGAGAAGACCGACGCCTCCGACGGGCAGACCACGGACCCCGTCCCGGGCGCGTCCGGGCCGAACCACTCGGTCGGCGAGCTCGCCGGGGCGGGGGCAAGCCTCTCGGACTACTCGAGCTCGATTTCATGTACCCGGAACGGAGACCCGGCCGAGTCGGGGTCGGGGACCAGCCTCGCCGGCATTGCGATTGTCCCAAACCACGTCGTCGTTTGCACGATTACGAATACGCGCCTCGCCTACGCGCGCCCGAAGGGCGCGACACCCGTCCGCGTCTCGCTGACGCCCGCGTACGGCCAGTGCGCGGTGCCCAATCGTGAGCACGGAGCACCGCTCGCGTTCGGCTCCTGCAACCCGCCGCAGCCGACCTCGGTCCAGCTCACGATCGGCACACCCGACGCGAACGGCCAGGCGGCGAACTCGATCGGCTCGCTCCGTTACAGCGTGGCGGCAGGGGACCCGAACACACCGGCAAGTGAGGCCGATGTGAACGTGGGCTTCTCCATGCGCGACATCCGCACGCAGGACACGCTTGCGGACTACAGCGGTGAGCTGGACGTCGAGCAGCTGGTCCAGATCACAGACCGCTTCAACGGTCCGTCGCAGAACGAGCAGGCCACGGCCCAGGCGAGTCCGTTCCGCTTCCCGGTCCCGTGCTCAGGGACGAGCGACACGGCAGTAGGCAGCATCTGCCTGCTTTCGTCGAGCTTCAACGCGATCGTGCCCGGCCTCGTGGTCGAAGGCAATCGCGCGATTTGGGAGCTCGGAGAGGTCAGCGTGTTCGACGGCGGCCCGGACGGCGTTGCCTCGACGACGGCGGGCAACACGCTGTTCGCTCGACAGGGCATATTCGTTCCGTAGTTGACCTCCCCGACAGATGAAAGGAGAACTCACATGACGCTTTTCGGACAGGAGCATGTCGACCGCTATCTCGCGACCGACGGCGAGGAGGGTCACGACTGGCAGGGGACGCAGACCCTGATCCTGACCACAAAGGGCCGGCGCTCGGGCGAGGACAGGCAGCACCCTCTGATCTACGGCCGCCACGGCGACGACTACCTGGTCGTGGCTTCCAAGGGCGGGGCGCCGCAGCATCCTGCGTGGTACCTGAACCTCGAGGCGAACCCGGAAGTCGACATTCAAATGAAGGGCGACAAGATGCGCGCTCATGCGCGGACGGCGGCACCTGACGAGAAGCCTGAGCTGTGGTCGATCATGACCGAGCAGTGGCCCGCCTACGACAGCTACCAGGAGAAGACGGACCGCGAAATTCCCGTGGTCGTGCTCGAGCCCGTTGAGGAACGTAAGTAGCGCTCGCGCTATTCGCCGCTCAGGTCACGATGCGAGCTGTCAGGTTGACTTCCTCCACTCCTGCGAGCGCGCGAGAGACCGGACAGGCCTGCTTGGCCTCCTCCGCATGCTCTGCAAAGTGCTCCTGGTCGATCCCGGGCACCCGACCCTCCGTCTCCAGGTCGATGCGTTGAATCGTCGGCCCTGCGTCTGTCTGACGCAGGTGAACCCTTGCGTGCGTCCGCACCGAGTCGGCGGGGTGCCCGTGCTCGGCCATCATGTTGGCGAGTGCCATGGAGAAACAGGCCGCGTGTGCGGCCGCAATCAACTCTTCCGGGTTGGTTCCCTCTCCCTCCTCGAAACGGGAGGAGAACGAGTAGGCGCCCTTGAAGACGCCGTCGCCCACGGTGAGGTCACCCTCGCCGCTCCTGAGGTCGCCGCGCCACTCCGCGCTTCCGTTGCGTGTTGCCATCTCGCGCTCCTGTCGGGTAGGGGGTGTGGGACTCAAGCTACCGTGCACGGCTCGCGCACGTTGTCGATCGCGGGCACGCACGCGTAGGGTCGCCTCGTGCATGAAGCCAGTCCAATGAGAAAAATCCTCGAGATCGGCGGCAAGCGGTTCCCGTTCCTGCGCTGGTCGGTGTTGCGCATGGCCCTGGGGGCTCGGGCCCTGACCCGGAACTGGCAGGTCGGCGACGGGCGCGAGGAGGCCCTGGCCGACTACGTGGTAGCCAACGCCCGGCAGGGCGACCCCGAGGACGTCATCCGGGTGATCGACGAATTCTGCATGAACCGCAGCGTGATGATCAACGTGGGCGACGAGAAGGGCGAGATTCTCGATCGCGCGGTCCGCCGTAGCTCGCCCCAGCTGCTGCTCGAGCTGGGTACCTACTGCGGGTACAGCGCGCTGCGCATGGCCCGCGCGATGCCCGCCGGCGCGCGAGTGTGCTCCATCGAGTTCAGCCCTGCCAACGCGGCAATCGCCCGCCGCATCTGGGACCACGCCGGAGTCGGCGACCAGCTGACCGTGGTCGTGGGGACGCTCGGCGACGGCGGATCGACAATCGACCGGCTGCGGACCGAGCACGGTTTCGCCGAGGGAACGGTGGACCTCGCTTTCGTCGATCACGACAAAGCCGCCTACCTCCCGGACCTCGAGCGCATCCTCGGGGAACGTTGGCTGCATCCCGGGTCGATCGTGGTGGCCGACAACGTGAAGTTCCCCGGGGCCCCGGAGTACCGGGCCTACCTGGAGGCGCAGGAGGGCAAGACCTGGCACACGATCGAGCACGACACCCACGTCGAGTATCAGTCGCTGATCAAGGATCTGGTGCTCGAATCGGAGTACCTCGGCGAGCGGGCCTGAGGCGCGCACACCGCGGCTCTGCGATCCTCAGCCCACCTTCTGCGGCTCCGGCGAGCGCTCGGCCCTGTCCCTGAGTCGCGCGCGATGCGCCGCCTTGTGCACCGCGTCAGTCAGGGTTTGGATGTCGTAGGCCCCCTGGTGGCGTCTTCCGTTGATGAAGAAGGTCGGCGTGCCTGCGACCCCGCTCGCGTCCGCGCTGGCGACGTCCTCCGCCACGCGCGGGGCATACTCGCGGCGGCGGACCCCGTCCCAGAAGCGCTCGACGTCGAGGCCGAGCTCCTCCGCGTAGCGTCCGAGGTCGGGCGCGGTCAACTCGTCTTGGTGGTTGAGCAGCCTGTCGTGAAACTCCCAGAAGGCGCCCTGCGCGGCCGCCGCCTCGGCCGCCTCGGCCGCGATCTGCGCGCTCGGGTGGACGTCGTTCAGGGGGAGGTGCCGCCAGACGTAGTGCAGCTCGTCGCCAAACGACTCGAGCAGCTCGCGGATCACGACCTCGGCCTGCCCGCAGTACGGGCATTCGTAGTCCCCGTACTCGACAAGCGTGACCGGCGCGGTTGCCGAGCCGCGGATGTGGTCGCGGCCGGGATCGACGTCGTCGGAGAGGTCGACGAGATCCTCGGCCGTGGCGGCGAGCTGACGCGCCCGTACCGGAGCGGGCAGCCGCGCGGCCGCCCGGAACACGATCCAGGCCAAGAGCGACGCAAACACCGCTGCCCCGAGCACGCCGAGCTTCGCCTCTTCGAGCTGCTGCCCGTCGAAGGCGAGGCTGGAGATCAGCAGCGAGACCGTGAACCCGATTCCGGCGACGGTCCCGCCCCCAGCGATCTCCGGCCAGCTCAGCAACCGGCGCAGGCCGCCGACCCGCGACGCGAGCCACGCCGCGCCGAGGATCCCGAGCGGCTTGCCCAACACGTAGCCGAACAGGATTCCGAGCGTCACTGGAGACGTGACGGCGTCGCCGAGCAGGTGCCCATCCAAATGGATGCCCGCGTTCGCGAGCGCAAACAGCGGCACGATCACGAAGCTGGTCCAGGGGTGGAGCCTGAACTGAAGCCGCTCGTTCACCGAGATCGCAGACGCGACGCTCAACTGCGCCGAGCGTCCGAGCTCGGGCGTGGGCTGCTCGCGGAAAGAGCGCGTCGTCTCCGTCACGCGCTCGAGATCGGTGCGTGCCGGGGAATACGCACTCGTGACGAGGCCGACCGCGAGTCCGGTGATGATCGGATCGATACCGGACTCGAACAGCGCGACCCAGATCGCCACGCCGAGGATCACGGCGGCCTGCCCTCGCCCGGCGATCGGCGCGAACCGGAGCGCGACCAACGTGCCGAAGAGGCCAACGGCGATCGCAAGTGGAACGAGCGAGACGTGGTCCGCATACGCAGTCGCGATAACAGCAGCGCTACGAGGTCGTCGACGATCGCGAGCGTGAGGAGGCGGACCCGCAATCGCGTGCCGCTGGGCGCCACCAGGGCGAGTACGCCTAGCGCGAAGGCGGTGTCAGTCGACATGGCGGCTCCCCAGCCGTTCGCCCCGGAGCCGCCGGCATTGAACGCCAGGTAGATCATGATCGGCAGCGCCATGCCCCCGACTGCTGCGACGAGCGGGATCGTGATGCGCCGCCGCTCGCGCAGCTGTCCCATGTCGAGCTCGCGCTTGGCCTCGAGCCCGATGACCAGGAAGAAGAAGGTCATCAGGCCATCGTTCACCCACTGCCGCAGGTCTTCGGAGATTCCCGCGTCCCCGAAGCGGATCGAGAGCTTCGTCGTCCAGAACGACTCGTACGAGCTCGACCACGGCGAGTTGGCCCAAAGCAGGGCGGCGACCGCCGCGCACAGCAATACGACGGCGCCGCCGGTCTCGGTGTTGAGAAAGTCGCGAACCGGTGCGGCGAGGTTTCGCGCCCACGCCGTCCGGCCCGTGGACGGCGCAACCTGCGCCGACGCCGATCCTTCCGATCCGCTGCTAGCCGGGGGCTCGACGCCGGTTTGCCCGCTCATCGCCGCTACAGGTTATGCCCGGGGCTGGCGCTCAGCGGGGTGGCGCGAATCGCCCCCGGGCCGACCGCATCTTTGACGAGCAAGTCCTCGTGCGTGAACATCTGCGTGTGATGACCTCCGCTCCTCCACGGTACGACGGCTTCGACCTCATGCCGCTCGGCGGCGAGTGGCGCACCGGGCGAAGCGGTGACACGCGCGCCGACACGGACCCATGGAGCGGCGAGACGCTCGTAGAGATCCCGCTTGCCGACTGGGCCGACCTGGACGAGGCCTACACCTCGGCGCGCGAGGCCCAGCGCGACTGGGCGGCGCAGCCTCCCGCGGCGCGGGCGGCGGTGATGCGCGCAGCGGCGGAGGTGCTCGAGGCCCGCAGGGAAGAGGTCGTGGATTGGCTCGTGCACGAGTCGGGCGGCACCGTCACGAAGGCGGAGCTCGAGTGGAGCCTCGTCCGTTCGGGGATGTGGGAGGCCGCCTCGATGCCTCACCACGTGGAGGGCCGCATCATGCCTTCCGACATCCCCGGCAAGGAGAGCCTGGTCTACCGCGAGCCCGTGGGAGTCGTCGCGGTGATCAGCCCGTGGAACTTCCCGCTGCAACTGTCCAACCGCTCGATCGCGCCGGCGCTGGCGGTCGGGAACGCGGTGGTGCTGAAACCGGCGAGCGACACGCCCGTCACCGGGGGTCTACTGCTCGCGAAGATCTTCGAGGAAGCCGGGCTTCCGGACGGCCTGCTCAGCGTCGTGGTCGGCTCGGGCGCCGAGATCGGGGACGCGATCGTGGCGCACCCCGTGCCGCGCGTGGTGTCCTTCACCGGCTCGACTCAGGTCGGTGAGGGGATTACGCGCAAGGCGGGGATCAAGAAGCTTGCGCTCGAGCTTGGCGGTAACGGCCCACTCGTGGTGCTCGATGACGCCGACCTGCGGTACGCGGTGGACGCCGCGGTGTTCGGCTCGTTCTTCCATCAGGGCCAGATCTGCATGATCGCCAACCGCGTGATCGTCGACTCCTCCGTCCACGACGAGTTCGTCGAGCGGTTCGTGGAGCGAGTACGGGGTCTCGAGGTTGGAGATCCGTCAGATCCCGAGACCGACATCGGCCCGGTGATCAACGAGAGCCAGCTCAGGGCGATCGAGGACAAGCTCCGGCGCGCCCGTGACGAGGGAGCGAATCAGATTCTCGGCGGCCAGCCAGGGGGTCCCGCAGGACTGGTTCTCCCGCCCCACGTGCTGCTCGCCGACAACGGGGTGGCGACAGCCCGCGAGGAGGTCTTCGGCCCGGTGATAACCGTGATCAGGGCCGAAGGCGAGGATGATGCCCTGGCAATCGCAAACGAGACCGAGTACGGACTCTCGAGCGCAGTCTTCACCCGGGACCTGGACCGCGGCGTGCGCTTTGCGCTCCAGGTCGAGGCAGGCATGACACATGTCAACGACGCGCCCGTCAACGATGACGCGAACACGGCCTTCGGTGGGGAGAAAGCATCCGGCATCGGACGCTTCGGTGGGCGGTGGGCGATCGACGAGTTCACCACCGACCATTGGGTGAGCGTCCAGCGCGAGCCGCGGCAGTTCCCGATCTGAGCCCGGCTCAGATACCCGCTTGCTGGAGGAAGTCGATCACCTCGTGGCCGCAGCGCTTTGGCTCGTCCTCGAAGAGGAAATGGCGAACGCCCTCGAGCAACACGAGCTTGGAGCCGGGCATCTCCCTCGCGAAACGCGAGGCGTAGTCGACCGGGACGTACTCGTCCTGCTGGCCCCACAGGATCAGCGTGGGGACCTCGAGTGCCGCGAGCTTTCTCTGGTAGGGCTCGAGCTCGTCCAGGCCGAAGGAGCGATAGAGCTCGAGCATGCCGCGGCGGCCTCCAGCGGTGGAGAACGCCTTCCAGTACTCGTCCAGCGCGCGCTCGTCGAACTCGCTGGAGGCCTCCTGGAGCAACGTGCGAACCCTTCGCGAGAGAGGCTGTCCACGAGCGCCTCGCCCTGGATCGGGGTTCGCATCGTCTTGGCGATCTCGATCCACTCGTGGTCGGGAAAGAATCCCGTGTTGGTGATCACCAGGCCGCCCACGGCGTCTGGGTGATCGCATGCCCAGCGCAGGCCGATCAAACCGCCGGTGTCGTGCACAACGAGCACGACCCGGTCGAGCCCGGCATGGCGGCGGAAGCGTTCGACTGCGTCGACGTGGCGTTCGAAGGTCCCGGGCGAATCGGGCGGCGAGTCGCCGAAGCCCGGGAGATCCGGCGCCAGCGCTTTGTGCCCCGCTGACCCGAGCGCCGGAAGCAGGTGACGCCACATGTAGGAGCTCTGTGGCCACCCGTGTATGCACAGCACCGGCGAACGTACCGACACCTGCGAGGGTCCCGCCTCCCGGTATGCAACCCGGCCAGCACGCTTGACCTCGAGCTGCGGCACGTCCCCACCCTATCCGTGACCGATGAGTCTCGCCCCGCCCGGCGGTCTCTAGTCTGAGAACCCCACGAACAGGAGGATGGAATGACCGAGACCGAAACCAGAACTCGCATCACCCAGGTGGGGACGGTGATGGTCCCCGTCAGCGACCAGGACCGGGCACTCGAGTTCTACCTCGACAAGCTCGGATTTGAGAAGCGCACGGACACCCCCTTCGGCGAGGGCGAGCGCTGGGTGGAGGTGGCGCCGCCGGGCGCGGCGACCACGATCGCGCTCGTTCCCCCGCGGGAGGGAGACCCCACCGGGATCGAAACGCGCATGGCCTTGGCGAGCGAGGACATCGAGGCCGACCACGCGCAGCTACGTGCCCGGGGCGTCGACGCGGACGAGGCGGTCATGCGCATGGGAGACCCCGTGCCGCCGATGTTCTTCTTCCGCGACCCGGACGGCAACAGGTTTTTCATCATCGAGCGAAGCTGAACAGGACCGGGTGGACCGCCGCGACGCTGTCGCCGCGGCGGCCTGCCCGGCACAGAAAATCAGGCGCTTGGCTTGGCGTATCCCTTCAGACCGCCGAAGTCGAGCAGCTCGCAAGGCTCGCTGCCGACGGTCCAAGCGTCGTGGCCCGGCGGCATGATGAACGCGTCGCCGGCCTCGACCTCGAGCTCGGAGCCGTCCTCCATGACGACCTTCATACGCCCGCTGAGCACGTAGCCGACGTGGTTGACCTGGCAGCTCTCCGTGCCCGCGAGCGGCTTGACGTTCTCGGACCATTTCCATCCCGGCTCGAATGTGCCTCTCCCGACACTGCCCCCGCTGAGGTTGACGACCTTGACCCGGCCCTTGTCGACGAACTCTCGGACCTCGTCGGGGGAGTCGAGATTCTTTGCTTCCAATTCGGCCATTGGGGCTCCTTGGGCTGATGGGGTTGGATGACCGGACGACCTTATCCGCAATCCCTCGGTCGGACCCGGCGGTATCAGCGCGTCTCGTCGAGCGCCGCGAGGGCCTGTGCGCGCGTGCCAAAGACGGTCAGCGCCACCGGGCGGCCACCCCGCATCTGCCAGACGTGCACGGTGTCGCCGCCGAGCCGGATCCCGCTGGCTCGTCCCCGCACCACCTGCCTCAGCACCACGACCACGTACGCCCCTCGGTCGATCACGTCCTCGACCTCGAACTGGAAGTCGTCGAAGGCCTCCAGGATGACCTCGAACATCCTTCGAACGCCATCCCGGCCCCGGTAGGTGGCCCGGTCCGGCAACGTGGCGCGCTCGCGCACGTGGATCTCGGGATCGAGCCTCTCGAGGATCGCCTCGACGCCGCCCTCGTTGAAAGCCTCGTAGGCGGCGCGGAGCCGCTCGGCGTCACCCTCGGCCATGGGCAGAGTGTTCCACTCCGGGCTCCGCGCGGAAGCCTGGACTGCGCATGGGCGGCCCGTTAGGCTCGCCCGGGCGAGCGAGCGATGCGGCTGATCTTCACCTCAGGGTCACGGGAGGGCCAGAGCGTCGATCTCGACGGCGCCCCGGTGATGATCGGCAGGGTCGAGGACAACGACCTCCAGCTGCCCGACGAGCAGGTGTCGCGTCACCACGCGGTGATCGAACAGGAAGATGGCGGACGCGTGGTTCTGCGCGACCTGAACTCGCGCAACGGCACCTACGTCGACGGCGTCAGGCTGGCGGGGTCGCGCGTGCTGACCGGCGGGGAGCAGCTGCGAGTGGGCGGTGCGCAGCTTCGGGTCGAGGCCGAAAGCGTTTCTGACCAGGGCGCGGCGCCGCCTCCCAACGCAGTTCTCCCCGCGCGGCTGCGAAATCGGCGCGCCGTGCTCTCGGGCGTGGCCGCGGCGGTGGCCGTGGTCGTGATCGCGGTCGCCCAGCTCGTGCTGCCGGGCGTGGGGGAGCACAGCTTGCGCTCCGATCTCGCGGCGTACGGTCCGGTGCGGCACGTCAGCATCAGCTCGCTGCCGGCAATCAAGCTGCTGTGGCACAGGGCGGACCGCGTGAACGTGTCGATGGACAGCTACCGCTCCGAGCCCGGCGGCCACGGCTCGCTTGCCGATTTCCTCAGCCGCACGAGATCCGCGGGGAAGCTGGATGCGCGCGTCGGTCTCGTGGAGGCCCAGCTCGTGACCCTGCACGACGTTCGGCTGCACAAGGATGGCGACGCCCTCGTGGGCGAGGCGCGACTGACCCAGAAGGAGCTGAGCGCCGCACTGCCGACGTTCGTCGACATCCGGCCGATCTCGGCTTCGCAGAACGGGATCGTCGTGCGCGCGAGGGCGTCCGCCGTGGGACGCACGGCCACGGTTCGGCTTCGCTTGCTGGCCGACGGCGGCAAGGTGGTGGTGCAGCCGGATGGGCTGCCTTTCGGCTCGCTCGCGAGTATTCACGTGTTCAGCGATCCTCGCGTCTATGTGGAGAGCCTGGGCGCCAAGCTCCAGGGCGACCAATACCTGATCTCGGCGCGGGCTCGGCTCGAGTAGGCGAGCTTGCGTGCTCGAATCTGGTCGGATAGGGTCCAGCATCGCCGCGGACGGAATCGCTGTGCCTCGTCCCATGGGCCTTCTGGCCCCACTTGTCGCGCTGCTCGTAATCGGCCTCGTGGCGCCCGCGAGCGCAGGGGCCGCAGGTCAGTTCGCGCAGGGTGTCTCGGCCGGTGAGATGGCCGCTCATTCGGCGAGGCTTTGGACCCGGGCACCGGCGCCGGGCGCGGTCGTGCTGCTGGTCTCCAAGCGCAAGCGCGCGGTTCGCTGCACCGCGGCAAGCGCCGCGCGCAAGCGACGTGGGTCGCGCGTGCGGCGCAAGGTCCTCGCCGCCAGTCCCCTGAACGACCTCACGGTGCAGTCGCGCATCAGAGGGCTGCAGTCCCGCACGCGCTATCGCTACCGGTTCTGTCAGGGCACCTCCGGGAGCGAGGTCGGCCAGTTCCAGACCGCGCCGGCGCGAAAGTCGACCAGGTCCGTGAGATTCGCCGTGACCGGCGACGCGGACGGGGCCCTGAACCCTGCCACGGGGCAGCCCGCATACAACTTCTTCGACGTCTATCGCCAGATCGCGAGCGAGCGAAACGACTTCAACGTGAACCTCGGCGACGTGATCTACTCCGACAGCGCGGTGCCGGGAGTTCCCGTCGCGCTCGCCCCGCAGGACAAGTGGGCCAAGTACCGGCTCAACCTCTCGTATCCGTTTCTCCGGTTGATCCGTGCAAGGGCTGGTCTCTACAGCCACTGGGACGACCACGAGTTCATCGACGACTTCTCGATCCCGCAGTACGGCGCAGCCCTTTACGCGTCCGGCAAGAAGGCCTTCCTCGACTACTCGCCGGTCAGGTTCACGTCCAGGTACGGGCTCTACCGCAGCTTCCGCTGGGGCAAGAACCTCGAGATTTTCTTCCTCGACGAGCGCTCCTTCCGAAGCGCCGACGCGGAGAGCAACCCCGCCTGCCGGAACCCGGCGACGGGCCAGCCCGACCCGCTGCCGCAACTGCCGGCCCGCCTGCGATCGGGGCTGATCCCGAACCCCGCCGTCGCCAACTTCCCGACTGCGGCGCAGTGCCAGGCGGTGCTCAACGACCCGACGCGCACGATGCTCGGCAAGGACCAGCTCGCGCACTTCGAGGATGCGATCAAACGCTCGAGGGCGACCTTCAAGGTGATCATGAACGAGGTCCCGATCCAGAAGATGTACTTCGTTCCCTATGACCGCTGGGAGGGCTACAACGTCGAGCGTGAGAGCCTGCTTCAGTTCCTCCAGAAGAAGGTCCGCAACGTCGTGTGGATCACGACCGACCTGCACGCGACGTTGATCAACGACGTCCGCTACACGCACTTTCCCGAGGAAGGGGCCTCCAAGGACACCGGCATGCTCGACTTCGTGACCGGCCCGGTCGCCAAGAACACGTTCGGGACCGATGCCAACGCGAAGCTCGGCAACCCCAACGCCGATCAGGCGGTCGCGACGCTGTTCAAGGCGCCACGGCCATTCGGCCTGGGCATGCGGTGCGCCGCCCTGGACGTCGACAGCTACGTCCAGGTGAAGGTCACGAGGCGGCTCCTGAAGGTCTCGCCGCTCGATCAGAATGGCCAGCTGGTGCGTGAGAGCGGCGTTCGCCCGTGCGCGCCGATCCCGATTCCCGCACGCTGATGGAATCGGGCTCCCGTACCACGGGGCCGCCGCGCTCCGGACCTCCCGCGGCACCGGCGACGATCCTGCACGCCGGGGAGCGCCTCACCCTGATGAAGGGCTCGTTGACGATCGGCCGGCTTCCGGACAACGACCTCACGATCCCGAAGGAGTCCGTGTCCCGCCACCACGCGCGCATCGAGGCCGCGCAGGGCGGCTACTGGATCGCCGACCTCGGCTCGCGCAACGGAAGCAAGCTGAACGGGGAGCGCTTCAGCGGCGAGTCGCGCTGGCTCTCCAACGGCGACACGATCGAGATCGGCGGGGAGGCGCTGCGCTTCCTTGCGGGCGAGGAGACGCGGATCGGCGCCGGTCCCCAGCAGCCGGTGATCGGGACCCAGGTGGTCCAGCTCTCGGGCGACCGCCTGACGCTGGGGCGCGACAGGGCGAACGACGTGGTGCTCGAGGACCCCAACGTCTCACGCTTCCACGCCGAGGTCGAGCGCGCCGGCGACCGCGTTGCCGTGCGGGACCTGTCCTCGCGCAATGGCACCCGGGTCAACGGAGAACTCGTGCGCCAGGCCCTCCTGGAGCCCGGCTCGGAGGTCGGGATCGGGCCCTACAGCCTCATCTTCGACGGCGCCGCCTTTGTCGCCCGCGACGAGCAGGGCGCGCTGCGACTCGACGCCGAGCGGGTCGCGATGCAGGTGGGGGAGAAGCAGATCCTCGCCGAGACGACGCTCAGCATCGAGCCCGGCCAGCTGGTCGCCTTCATCGGCGAGAGCGGCTCCGGCAAGACCACGCTGCTGAAGGCGCTCGCGGGCGTGACGACGCCGTCGGGCGGCGCGGTCACCGTGAACGGCGAGCCCGTCAGCTCGCGGCTCACGGACATCGGGTACCTGCCCCAGGACGAGATCGTCCATCCCGACCTGAGCGTCAGAGAGTCGCTCGAATACTCCGCGCGGCTGAGGCTCCCCACCGACACTGGGGAGGACGAGATCGAGGCGGCGGTGCTACGCGCCCTCGAGGAGCTGGGGCTCGAGGCGCACGCCGACACCCGCATCGGCTCCCTGTCGGGTGGACAGCGCAAGCGCGTCGGCGTCGCGACCGAGCTTCTCAGCAGGCCCAGTCTGCTGTTCCTCGACGAGCCGACGACGGGGCTCGACCCGGGCCTCGAGTCGAAGATGATGTCGCTGCTGCGCGAGCTTTCGGACAACTCGCGCGCGGTCACGGTCGTCACGCATGCGACGAAGAGCCTGGGCCTCTGCAACAAGCTGGTGGTGATGGGTGCGGGCGGGATCCTCTGCTTCCAGGGCTCACCGGACGAGGCGCTCGAGTTCTTCGGCGTAAGCAACTACGACGACATCTACCCCTCGCTGGCAAGCCGCGACTCGCGTGAGTGGCAGCAGCGGTACATCGCCCAGGGCCGGGCGATGCCGGTGCGCGCCCCCGACGAAGGACCCCCCGAGCGGGAACGCCGCCGTACCCGTGGTCGCACCTTCCAGCAGACGCGCATCCTCACCGGGCGCTACCTGCGCCTCTTCCTGCGCGACCGCCGCAACGTCTTCATCCTCCTGGGCCAAATTCCGATCCTCGGCCTCGCCGTCGCCGCGTTGTTCAAGTCCGGCGTTTTCGAGCGACCGCCGATCGACGCGGGGCAGGCGGTCAAGCTGACCTTCCTCCTGCTCGTCACGACTGTCTGGATCGGCGCGATCGACTCGGCGCGCGAGATCATCAAGGAGAAGGGCGTGTTCGTCCGGGAGAACGCCGTCGGCGTCAGCCTCACTGCCTACCTGCTCTCGAAGGCGATCGTGCTCTTCACCCTGGCGGCGGTCCAGGCAGTCGTGCTGACCGGCATCGTGCTGCTCTTTCAGCCGCTCCACCAGCCTCCGGGCGTCTACCTCGCCGTGATCGTGATCGTGGTGCTCACGGCGTGCGCCGCGGTCAGCATGGGCCTGTTCATCTCGGCTGCCGTGCGAAACCAGGACCAGGCGACGAGCTTCATTCCACTCCTGCTGATCCCGCAGCTCTTCTTCGGCGGGTCGATCGTGGCGACGGCCGAGATGAGCGCCCCGATGAGGGAGGCCACGAAGGTCGTGGTGACGCAGTGGTCCTACGCGGGGCTTGGCGCCGCGATCGACATGAACGGGCGGATCGCGGATGACCCCAAGTACGGCAAGGTGGCCCGTTTCGACCACGACTACTTCACGCTCTCGCGTGCCTCGACCTACCTGATCCTGGCGGGATTCACGATCGTCGTGTTCCTCGGAACCGCATGGGTTCTGAGACGCCGCGCGCGCGCCTGAGCTACACGCCGGCCGGGGGCTTGCGGACGGGTGGCGGGTTGCTCGGCACGTGGCAGAGCCAGGTCACGTCGGTGGGCTCGGCGCCGAGCGACGCGGTGTAGGTCCGCGTTCCACCGGCCGAGGCCTTCTCGCTCTTGGCGGCGAGGAGCGGGCCGCAGAGACCGGGGGCGGTCGCCTCGCCGGGCAGGTGGCGGTCCAGCTCGCTGCGATCGAGCACCGAGTCGTAGAGACCATTGTTGTTGTAGTCGATGCCGTGGACGATGATCGAGGCCTTCCGGTTGCGAACATCCGCCGCAACCTTGGCCGGGAGCGTGATCGTCCTCCTGTAGCGGATGTTGCCTTCGTGCGGGTACCTGGGGAACGCGAGGATGCTCTTCTTGCTGATGTCGCCCTTGGTCGTGATCGAGGTCACCGGCGGGCCGTAGTAGGGCTCGCCGTTGACAGTGCTGATCGACAGGAAGTTGTTGTGCCTGTGTGCCGCATCGGCCGGCGGGCACTTGGCCTGGCCACCGGCGTGGATGTGCATCGCGTGCGGAGCCGAGTCGAGCAGTCCGTTCGTGTCGACCGTGACCGTCGCGGAATTCCCCTTCAGCTTCACGTTCGCCTTTCCGGAAGCGGTGACGTGGTTGGTCGGCACGCCCGTGAGCGTCCCGGGGAACGCGTCGGATGCCTTCGTGTCCGAAGAAGAAGATCCCCCCGAACTCAGGGCGATCACGGCCACGATGCCGCCGACCACGAGCACGACCAGCCCGGCAATCCACCGCCGGCCGGCAAGCCGCCCACGCCCGCCGTCGCGTCCGCGTCCGGACGGCGGCCGGGGCGGGGGGCTCGCGGGCGGCGGTGAGCCGGCAATCGCCGCCGGTACCGGTTCCCGGGCCCGCGGGACGCCTTCGTGCGACGGCTGGTGACCGGGCCCCGCAGTTTCCTGCGGCCTACTGGGAGGGGGCTCGGCGACGGTTGCCCCCGCGAGCGCGCCAAGGCCCCCGAGGTCCTGGCGCCGGCTTTCCGGGGTGTCTGTGGCGGAGCTGGCTTCCCGCACGAACTCTTCGCAACTGGCGTAACGCGCTTCCGGGTCCTTGGAGAGGGCCCTGGAGATCGCCGGATCGAGCGCCGCCGGCAGCTCCGGTCGAATCGCGCTGGCAGGCTCGACCTCCTCGCGCATGTGCGCCCACAGGGTCGCCGCCTCGGATTCCCGCTGGTGGGGCACCTTCCCCGTGACGCACTGATAGAAGAGGCAGCCGAGCGCGTAGACGTCGGTCCGGGCGCTCACGTCGCGGCCCTCGATCTGCTCGGGCGCCATGTAGTCGACGGTCCCGACGAGGGCGCCCGTCTTGGTCAGCCCGCTCACCGAGGAGGCGTGCTTGGTGACCCCGAAGTCGCTCAAATAGACGTGCTCGACCTCTCCGGAGGCGGATCGCTGGAGGAGGATATTGGCCGGCTTTACGTCTCGGTGAACGAGCCCGTAGCCGTGTGCGGCATCAAGCGCGCGTGCGACTGGAACCAGCACGGCGCCCGCGCGCTCGAGGTCGAGCGGGCCGGAGTTGACCAGCAGCGCCTTCAGGTCTCCGCCTCCGACGAAACGCATGACGATGTAGAGCGAGTCCTCGTGGAGACCTGTGTCGTAGATCGGGATGACGTTCGGATGGTCGATCCCCGCCGCCATCTTCGCCTCGCGCAGGAAGCGCTCCCGGAACGCGTCGTCCGAGCTGAGCTCCGGAGCGAGCACCTTGAGCGCGACGGGGGTCCCCAGTCGTGAATGCACCGCGCGGTAGACGACGCTCATCCCGCCACGCCCGATGACCGACTCGATCAGGTAGTTCCCGAGCTGGCCACCTATTACAAGGTTGTCGGACATCGGCACAGTCTAGGCGGATCGTCTGCGAGGCATCGGTGCGGTTTTGCCTACCCGGGCTGCAGCGCCCGCACGACCACGGTGCCGCGCATCTGCGTCGGGTGCAGCGTGCAGAGGTAGGCGAAACGGCCCGGTCGCTCGAACCGGTGGCTGAACCTCTGTCCGTGGCCGAGCGCCTTTGCCGAGAAGAAGCCCGGCCCTTTCACGGTGTGATCGGCCTGGCCCTGGTTGGTCCAGGTGACGGTCTCGCCCACGTCGACCGTCGTGACCTCGGGGGCGAAGCTGAAGTCGGCCGCGGTCACGTCGCCCTTCGACCCATTTGCGTTCTTACCCGAGGAGCCGCAGCCGAGGCCGGCTTCGACCAGCACGGCCAGCACGACGAGCACGAGCGCCGGCAACGCACGGCGTCTAATAGCCCGAGCCACCGCCACTTGGAGGCGCGGGCGCGGGGCTTCGCCCGTTTCCCTTGACGATGAACGAGACGAACGTCGCGACCCCGGTGTCCGTGTGGTCGTTGTTTGCCAGATACACCTCGAGCTCGTGCGTTCCCGATGGCAGGTTGCTGTAAGTGATCGTAAGCGCGGTCGACGGCGAGTACTTGCCCTGCGCGCCGAGCTTGACAGCCTCCTTGCCGTTGGCGCCCGAGTACTTCGGATAATCGAACTTCCCACGATCGAGCGAGAAGTGCAGATGACCCTCGCCCTGCTTGGCCGGCTTTCCGACCTGGTTCGGAGCCAGTTTGAAGTGGGTGAGCTTCACCTGGGCGACGACAGTCGGGCCGATCGTCGAAGCCTCCTTCGGAGTCACGAACCTCACCTTCGCTCCCGGCGCGGTGACGCCCTTCCTGTTGCGAGCGGTCGAGGTCGAGTTGGAGCTGTTGCCGCAGGCGGTCACGCTCAAAAGAACAACCAAGCCGGCGAGCGATACCGCGATCGCCCTCACGCCCATCTTCGATCTCCCTTCGCTTACGTCCGTCGCGGGCCGCGCCGACCCGCGGGCGAAGACTATCTCCGCAAGTTTCCTGACAGGCCGCTGCCGGAAAGCGGGTGAGCAGATGCCGCAGGGGAAAGAAACCGGTCATGACCTTCAAGGACGTGATGGAGACCGCGGGCAAGACGGTCGATGCCGCCGGCGTGCTCGTGATCATCGGGGGCCTCCTGCTGGCTTCGGCGATCGTGCTGGTTCGTGTGCGCGGCGGAGCCAGCATCCGTGACCTCTACACCCCTTATCGCCAGGACGCGGGGCGGGCGATTTTGCTCGGCCTTGAGTTCCTGGTCGCAGGCGACATCATCCGCACGGTCGCGGTGTCGCCCAGCTTCAGAAGCGCGGGCGTGCTGGCCCTGATCGTCTTCATCCGGACGTTTTTGAGCGCCTCGCTGCAGGTGGAGCTCGAGGGGCGGCTGCCCTGGCAGCGGCGGCCGGGCGGCTGATGTAAGTCTTTCCGGCGGTCGATCGGGATTCGGCGTGCGGCGGGCCTTGCTCGGCGTCACCCGCGCGCAGTAGGATCGAAGCGCGCCTCGCCGCGTCGGATGAGCGGGGCCCTCAGGGGACTTCCCCGGGAGGAGTTTCATGGTCCAGATACGGCGTGACCGCCCACGCTTGGCGAGCGGGAAGCAGGTTGCGGACTCGAGCCGGCTCGGTGCTCGATGCCACGTAGAGGTCGTACGGTTCAACGGCGTCGCCTACGTCGTGCTCGTGGGAGAGCTCGACCTGTCCTGCAACCAGCGCTTTTTGGAGAGCCTCAAGCGCATGCTGGCGGATCGGCCCGAAGATCTCGTGATCGACCTGCGCTCGATCACGTTCGTCGACTCGACCGGCCTGGCCCTGCTCGTGAAGGCGAACAAGCTCGCGCGTGAAGATGGCCTCCGTCTGCACATCGTGCGGAGCCCCGCGGAGATCGTCCAGGCGGTGCTCGAGACGAGCGGGCTCGAAAGGCTGCTGCCACTCTGTCACCAGCCGCCGCGCTTTCGCACCTGAGAGCTCCCAGTTTGCAGCCAGGGCAGGAGCAAAAGGCGGATGCGTTCCGGGCGCTGCACGAGGGCGAGCCGTTCATCGTCCCGAACCCCTGGGACGCAGGCTCGGCCAGAGTCCTGGAGGCGCTCGGCTTCGAGGCGCTCGCGACCACGAGCTCCGGCTTTGCGTTCACGCTGGGCCGCCTCGACGGCAACGTCACGCTCGACGAGGTGATCGACCACACGCGCGCGCTCGACCGATCGACGCCCCTTCCGGTCTCGGTCGATCTCGAGAACGGTTATGGGCCCGAGCCCGAGGACGCCGCGCGTGCGATCACGCGTGCGGCGGAAGCGGGCGCGGTCGGGGGCTCGATCGAGGACTACGACCCGCGAGGCGAGATCTACGCGCTCGAGCACGCGGCGGAGCGCGTGCACGCCGCGCGCGAGGCGGCCGGGCTGCTGGGCTTCCCGTTCACGCTCACGGCGCGAGCCGAGAACCACATTCGCGGCAACCCCGACATCGACGACACGATCGCCCGCCTGCAGGCCTACGAGCGGGCCGGCGCCGACGTGGTGTACGCGCCGGGGCTGCGAAATGGAGAGGAGATCCGGACAGTGCGCGAGGCGACCACGCGGCCCTTGAACGTCCTGGCCCACCCCGGCCTTTCGATGAGCGAGATCGTCGAGGCGGGCGGCCGTCGCATCAGCGTCGGCGGTCAACTGGCGTGGGTGGCGGTGGCCGCGTTCGCGGCCGCGGCCGCGGAGCTGCGCGACACCGGAAGCTTCTCGTCCCTCGCCGCGCGGGTCCCGATCAAGGAGTGGTTGGGATGAACGCGCCTCCGGATCCTCGGCTATCCTGCAGCATTCGCCATCGAGGATGAACTGGTGAAGGGGGAGGACCATGTCTTGTAGTTCGATGCGGCGGCTCGCCGCCCTTGCGGGCCTGCTCGGCGCGCTCGCGCTGCCCACGGCGGCGCAGGCCGCGATCTCGAGCATTCCGAACGGAGCCGGTGGCGACATCACCTGCACCGTGCAGGTGGGAGCCAACGCGGGCCAGCGTCACTGCTCGGGCATCTTCACCACCTTCGACGGCGCGCCGATCGACATCAACGTCGGCTTCCCGCCGGCGCCCGCGAGCGGCCCTGACGGCAATTTCCCGATGGTGGGCATGTTCCACGGCTGGGGCGGCTCGAAGCTGTCCATCACGTCCGGCGGCTGGATCGCCGACGGCTACGCCGTGTTCTCGATGAGCGACCGCGGCTGGGGCAACTCGTGCGGCGGCACCGACCCCAAGCGCATCCAGCCGGTGTGCCAGAACGGCTACAACCACCTGATGGACACGCGCTTCGAGGTCCGCGACGCGCAGGAGATCTTCGAGGCGCTCGCCGACAAAGCGGCCGACGGAGCGACCGGCGGCGAAGGCCTGATCGACCCGCAGAAGATCGGCGTGACCGGCGGCTCCTACGGCGGCGGCATCTCCGCGGCGCTCGGCGCGCTCAAGGACCGCAAGATGATCCAGGCCGGTGACGGCACCCTGATCCCATGGGTCAGCCCCGGCGGCAAGGCGATGCGGATCGCGGCCGCCCAGCCGGACATCCCATGGACCGACCTCGCCTACTCGCTGCAGCCCAACGGGCACACGCTCGACTACGTGTCCGACGCCCCATATCTGGCGCGCGGCCGGATCGGCGTGATGAAACAGTCGTTCGTCACCGGGCTGTACGGCACCGGGCAGGCGACCAGCAACTACGCGCCACCGGGCACCGACCCGGATGCGGATCTCGACCAGTGGTACGCCTCCATCAACGCGGGCGAGCCCTACGACCAGGACCCGCTCTCGCAGGACATCGTCGACGAGATCACGACGCATCACTCGTCGTACTACATCGACGACTCCGAGGCGCCCGCGCCGATGCTGATCTCGAACGGGTTCACCGACGACCTCTTCCCGCCGGACGAGGCGATCCGCTTCTACAACCGCACGCGCACCAACCATCCCGGGACGCCGGTCTCTTTGCTCTTCAGCGATCACGGCCACCAGCGCGGCCAGAACAAGGGCCCCGACGCGACCCTGCTCAGCCGGCAGCTGCACAACTGGTTCGACTATTACGTCAAGGGCCAGGGCAGCGAGCCGTTCCAGGGCGTCCAGACGCTCACACAGGTCTGCGGCGGCCCCTCGGGCGGTGCCACCGGGCCGTACGACGATCCCAACACCGACCAGCCGTTCCGCGCGCCCACGTGGGCGGCGCTGTCGCCGGGTGAGGTCCACTTTGCCGGTCCGGACCAGCAGGTGGTCGCGTCCGCCGTGACCGACCAGGCCGGTGAGCACTTCGACCCGATCGCGGGCGGCGGCGCCTGCGCCACGGCCCCCGGAGCCGACCAGCCCGGCGCGGCCAGCTACCGCCTCGCCCCCACACCGGCGGGCGGCTTCACACTGATGGGATCGACCACGATCGTGGCCAACATCGTCTCCCCGGGGCCGACGTCGCAGCTCGCGGCTCGCCTCGAGGACGTCGACCCGGTCAGCGGCAACGAGACGCTTGTCGCCCGCGGCATCTACCGGCCCGAGATCAACACCTCGCCGATCCGCCAGGTGTTCCAGCTGCATCCGAACGGTTGGAAGTTCGAGAGCGGGCACATCGCGAAGCTCGAGCTGCTGCCCGCGGACCAGCCCTACGGCCGCAACTCGAACGGGCAGACGCCGATCACGGTGTCGGACCTCGAGCTGCGCCTGCCGGTGCTCGAGCAGCCGGGCTCGCTCGGCGGGCTCGTCGGCAATCCGGCGCCGAAGTTCCTACCCGGCGGGTACGGGTACCAGCTCGCGCCGGGCTACTCCGAGTCCTACGCCCGGCCGAAGGGCGCGACTCCGTTCCGCGTGCCGCTCGTGCCGGCATTCCAGCAGTGCACCGCGCCCGACGCGACGCACGGCGCGCCGCTCGCGTTCCCGTCGTGCAGGTCGCCGCAGCAGACCTCGCCGAACCTGACGGTCGGGACCCCCGACGCGAACGGGAAGGAGGCCAACTCGGTCGGCAGCGTGCGGCTCGACGTGGTGGCCGGAGCCTCTCCGGACGTGCTCGTGAACATCTCGCTGGGCGACGTGCGCCAGCGCGCGGGCCTGGACGACTACACGGGCGAGCTGCAGGAGGTCTCGAGCCTGCGGATCACCGACCGCGACAACGGGCCTGCCGGAGACGAGCAGGGCACCGTCGAGGACGTGCCGCTGGCCGTGACGGTGCCGTGCACCGCGACGGCCGACACCGGCCGGGGGGCCGGCTGCGCCGTCTCGACGAGCCTCGACGCGGTCACTCCCGGGATCGCGGCAAGCGGCAACCGGGCGATCTGGCAGCTCGGCCAGGTCCAGGTCTTCGACGGTGGCTCGGACGGCGTCGCATCCACGGCGGGCAACTCGTTGTTCGCGGTGCAGGGCGTTTTCGTTCCGTGATCGGGAACGATCGAGCGACGAGGCGGGTCGTCAGGCTCGCCGGGCGACGCGTGTCCGCATCCGCGGCCTGGTCCCGGCTTTGCGCCGCCGGATCGCAACCGTAAACGCTGCCAGGAGCAGGGCGAGCGCCGCAAGCGGAGCGAGGGACGGGCCGGCAGCGGCCCCGGTTTCGAGCCGCTGCCAGTCGTCCACCGTGACCTGCGGACCGGGGTAGCGCTGCCTCAGCCAGGCGGCGTAGGCGCGCGAGCTTCCCGGATCGGAGAGCCTCAGGTAGAGCGTTGAGCCAAGCGTGCGGCCGTTGGGGGCGATGCCGGCGAGCGTGCGGCGCGTGACGTAGGCGATGCCCGCGCGACCGTCGAGCTGGGCGCGACTCGTGCTGACAGCGATCCCGGCGACCCGGAGCCTGGCCGGACCATGCGCGGTCGAAATCGCAACGCGACTGCCGGCCCGCGCTCGAAGCACCTGGGCCAGCCTCTGTTCGAGCACCACCATGCCGGGCCGGATCCAGGTCCCGGATGCGAGCAGCGGCCGGTCGACGACGGACGTGCGCGGTCCGCGCGCCTCCAGCGTCACATCCACCTCGCGGGGCCCGAGGGAGGCGCCGGAGACGACATTCGGGTACGGGCCGGAGGACGCGCTGAGCCCGGCAGCCGCGCGAGCGGCGCGAGGTCGACCCCCGGCAGCGCCGACACCGTGACGTGTGGAGCGTTCGTGGCCTCGAACGCCCGCGGCACGGTCGATCCCGTCGCGGCGGCGCCGAGCATGATCGCGGCGGTCGCCGCGACTACGAGGCCCGACATCGTCGCCAACCCCAACTTCGTTCGATTCTTCACGGTGTTCCTCTCTCCGGTGTGATTGGCGCGAACAGCCTCATCGACCCGCGCTTGCCCTTGATCGGCACCGCGGGACGCTCGATCGCGGTGAGCTCGGCCTCCTGGAGGTGCAAGCGGGTCGACTCGCTGATCAGGATCGGGTCGCCGGTGCGCCGCGTCGCGCCTTCGATCCGTGCGGCGGTGTTGACGACGTCGCCGATCACGGTGAAGTCGAGCCGGCCGCCGCCGCCGACGTTGCCCACGATGACCCTTCCGGTGTGCACGCCGATGCCGATCTCGAGCGTGCCGTGGAACTCCGCGGCCACCCGCCGTTCGAGATCGAGCGCAGCCCGCAGCGCGCGATCGGCGTGGTCGTGGTCGTCGCTGCCGAGGCCGAAGACCGCCAGCAGGCCGTCTCCGACGAACTTGTTCACATGGCCCTCGTGCTCGGCGATCGCGGGTACCGCGACCTCGAAGAAGTCGTTGAGCGTGGCAACGGCAGCGCGCGGGTCCATGTCCTCGGTCAGCGCGGTGAAGTCACGGATGTCGACGAACAGGATCGTCGCCTGCACTTCGACAGCGGTCACGCCGGGGCCGCGACCATTGATGATCTGCTCTGCGACGTCGTGGTCGAGGTAGGTGCCGAAGGAGCGCTCGATGTGGCGTTGGGTGCACTTCGAGTGGCTCACGTCACGGCCCACCGCGGAAACGCCGACGGTCTCGCCCGCGGGTCCGATGATCGGCGAGAACGTCACCGACACGTCGATCCGGCCGTCGTTCTTCCGCACGGCCTGGAACTCCCGGCGCGTGACGCGACCGTCGCGCAGCTCGGCTTCGATCTCCTTCAACTCGTCGCGACCGTGTTCGGGCGGCAGCAGCAGCACGACGCATCGCCCGATCACCTCGCGGGCGGTGTACCCGAAGAGCCGTTCGGCGCCGCCGTTCCAGGTCGTGATGATGCCGCGGTCCGGCGTGAGGCTCACGATCGCGTCGTCACAGCACTCGACCACCGCTCTCAGCCGCACCAGCTCCTCCTCGGTCTGGCGCTCGGCGGTGTGGTCGCGGATCAGGTAGCTGAACCCCTGAATCCGGCGGCTGTCGTCGTGCAGCGGCACGACCACCGCGTCGGCCCAGAAGCGCAGGCCGTCGTTCCGGACCCGCCAACCACTTTCCTCATAACGGCCGGTCGCGCGTGCGACCTCCAGGTGTGCTTCAGGGTCTCCGTCGCCCACCGCCTCGGGCGGGTAGAAGCGGGCCACGTTGTATCCGAGGATCTGCTCGCTCTCGTACCCGAGAATGCGGGTCGCGCCGGCATTCCAGCTCGTGATCCGGCCGCTCGTGTCGAGTCTGCAGATCGCGCAGTCGTCGACGCTTTCGACCAGCAGCCGGAAGCACTCCTCGCTGGCACGAAGCGCTTCCTCGGCCTGCTTTCGCTGGATCAGCGAGCCGAGCTGGGCCGCGGTCGTCGACACGAGCGCAAGGAAGCGGTCGTCGGCCGGCCTGTTCTCAGTCATCAGGAACTCGAGCACCGCGACCACCTCGCGCTCGGCCAGCACGGGCACGGCGATCCCACCCACGATCCCCACCTCGAGCGCGAACGGACCTCGCGGCAGGTCGTGGGACCGCAGGTCCTTGACCCACACGGGACGACCGGTCGACCAAGCCCGGCCCGGCAGCCCGACGCCCGGCTCGAACGTCATCGAGGCGCTGCGCTGGCGAAATGGCAGCAGGTCCTCCGAAACGGCGCACCAAGCGGGGCTGCACTCGAGATAGGAGCAGCCGTCACGCGTCCAGGCCTGCCCCAGCGCCCATCCTGTGAGCGCGCAGATCTCGCGCAGGACCAGCTCGATCGCGTCCCGCACGCTGTTCGCTCCGGCGATCGAGGCGGTGATCTCCTGAAGCAGGCTCGAGTCGCTCGTCTCCCGGGCCCGCGCGGGGACGGTGGGGAACCCGCATTCGGGGATCGACCAGGGCTCGACGAACGCGGCGGCGCCGAGGCCGAGGTGTGTCTCTTCGTTTGTCGTGGAGGTCACCATCTCGACAGGCAGACTAGGTTGGCGCGGGTTTGGACTACAGCGTGCCCTTCACTGAAAGTGCTGCTTTCTCCGCTCTTTTCGGGCGTCGGAGCGCCTCCGTTGGCCTGCCGGCGGAGCGCCTCCAGATCGTGCACGGTGATCTGCTTGCGCCGGGTCTCGATCCAGCCGAGGCTCCGCATCGCCTGGAGCGCCTTGACGACGGAGTCGCGGGAGCACCCGGTCCACCCGGCGAGCTCTTCCTGGGAGATCGGCAGCTCGATGCGCAACTCGTTCTCGAAGCGCTGACCGAATCGTTCCGAAAGCTCCAGGACACGGGACGCGACGCGGCTGAGCGAATCCCGAGAGGTGAACTCGACCAGCTTGCGATCCGCCTCACGCAGGCGCGCGCTCAACATCGAGATGACTCGTAGCGCGACGGCGGGATGATTGGCGAGGAAGCCCTGGAAAGAGGCTGCCGAGAGCGCCAGGACCGTGACCTCGTCGAGCGTGATCGCGGTCGCAGAGCGCGGCTGCCCGTCGAGCGCGCCGAGCTCGCCGATCAGGTCTCCCGCGCCCCTGATCGCAAGCACTACCTCACGGCCGTCGTCGCTGATCGAGCTGAGCTTCACGTAGCCGCTCGTCAGCACGAGCGCGCGGTCGGATACCTGGTCCTGGTGGAACAGGGCCGCTCCGCGAGCGAAGCTCCGCACGACCGCGCGAGTGCGGAGCTCGCACACCGCGGATGCCTCAAGCCCGGCGAGGAAGCTCGTCGCCGGTGCGGTCTCGCCGTTCATGCCTCGGCCGCCAGTGCAAGCGAGCCGGCCGTGAGCCAATCGCGCTCGAACAGTGAGAGTTGGCGGGCGCGCTCTGGGCCGCTACCGCGCCGGCCATGCCCGGTTGCTGCGGCGAGCCGGAGCTGTCGCCCGACCGCCGAGTAGACGCGGACGGGCGCGCTGATGTTCTTGAGATGCAGCAGTCCAAGGCCCTGGAGGCGTGCCGTGCCGAGCTCCCCGCCTGCCGACCGGGTCGCCTCGGTGATCAGCACCTGGCCGCCCTCGGCTGCGGCGGCGACCCGCGCCGCCACGTTGACGGTCGTCCCCCACCAGTCGCCGCCCCGCTCGATCGCGAAACCAGTGTGGACACCGGCGTGGATCGGCGGCAGGTCGCCGAGCTCGCCGTTGAGGCGCAGGGCGAGCCGGACGACCTCGGAGGCGATCTCGCCCCGGAGCATGACCGCGTCGCCGATCCGCTTCACGACCTCTGCGCCGTGCTCGCCGGCGATCGTGGAAACGGTGGAGGCGAACTGCAGTGCCAGCTCGGCTGCCACCTCGTCGCCGCCGAGCTCCGTCAGCCGCGAATAGCCCGAGATGTCCGCGAAGAGAAATGTATGAAGCTGTTCGGCCATTCTGTGACATAGGCGTGACTATCGAGGGAACATCGTTCCCTTCGTGTGCGCAGCCCCCTCCTGCCTGACGCACGCGCCATAATCAACTCGCGATGAGCCAACCAAAGCACCCGGCGGCACGACCCAACGTGCGGATGACCGGAAAGGTCAATCAGCACCGGAAGGCGGTCGACCGGCTGAAGACCAGCAACCGCCGCCGGTTGGTCGGATGGCTGCACGAGGTTCACGGCGATCCGGTCGACGAGCTCGAGCCGGACGCCGACGCCGACGCCGAGGGCGAGCTGATCGAGGGCGCGACCGCCGGGGACCCGGCCGATCCGCCGGCGGAGCAGGAGCAGCCGATCGACCCAACACACCGTGCGATGCCGCTGAACTACCTCGACGGGCTCTCGGAGATGGACTTCAGAGTCGTCGGCGCACTTGCGCACACGGATGCCGCCGCGGCCCGCTGGGAAGTCCACGCGCGGCACACGGGCGAGCTCTTCGGCGTGCCCGCGACCGGACACGAGCTCACCTTCACCGGCATGACGTTCGTCAAGTACGCGGACGACGGTGGCTCCGAGGAATGGACTTACTGGGAGCTGGCGCGGCTGATGGAGCAGATCGGCGCCAACCCCTAACGGGGCGGCCTGCGACCCCGTGCGATTTCGCCCGCGAACTCCCTCGCGGCGGCGCCGGATGTCTTGAGGCCGCGAGCGCGCGCGACCGCGTAGAGGAACCAGAGGCCCGCGCCCACGGCGATCACCTTGAGCAGCAGCTCCCAGTAGCGAGGCTCGACGTCGACGAGGTCGTTGTAGTCCGCCGCCACCACGAGCGCGAGCAGCAGGCTTGCGCAGATGCCGGCCGGGATCATCCAGGCGAGCCGCGCGGCGTGCTTCTTGAACGCCGATCGAAGCGCATCCTCCTCGGCGATCGCGAACCTCCGCCCGGGCGGCGCGACGTCGTTGCCGGCCACGACCACGTGCAGGTCCCCGAGCGTGATGCCGGTCGCGTCGACGCCCTCGACCACTGCGCTGGCGGAGACCCGGGTGCCCGGGGATAGGCTGCCGGCCGGCAGCCGCGAGGCGTCGAGACGAACTGTCGGTTCCGCGGATTCCTCGGTCACGGTTGGTGGGTCCCAGCCCTACGCGGCGCCGTAGAGCGTCCGCACCCAGATTCGCGCGAGCGTCTCGACCACCTGCTCCGGCCGTTCCTGCGGCATGCGGCCGAGCGACTCGGTGAGGTAGCGCTCGCTCATCCAGACCAGCGCCCGCGCGGTCTCGCGTGCGTCGAGCCCGGTCACCTGCCCGCGCGCGGTTTCGTCGGCGATCCGCTTCGCGGTCGCGTCGACGAAGCGCTCGATCAGGGCGCGGTAGATCGCATCGACGTCGGGCTCGTGCTCGGAGGCGTCCGCGATCGCGCCGAGCGCGAGCCCATGGCGGACGTACACGTCCGCGACGCCGGCGAGCGCGGCGTGCACGTCGTCACTCGGATCGCCGTCGCCCTCGAGCCAGCGCTCCGCGCCTGCATAAAGCTCGGCCCCGATGCCCTCGACGAGCCGGACCGCGAGCTGATGGCGGCCACGGAAGTACACGTAGAAGGAGGGACGCGACAGCGTCGTGCGGGCCATCACCTCGTCCACCGTGAGCTCCCTGAAGGGCCGCTCGCGCAGGAACGACTCGGCCGCGTCGAGGATCTCGCGCTCGGCCAGCTCAGGCGAGCGGCGGCGCCGTTTTCGGGCTTGTGGAGAGGCTGTCCTGGTGGCCATCGAAAGACTTATTGACTCAGCGTCAATAACACTATATGGTCGCGCGCACGTCGCCAAATCCGTGCGTCCCCGAGGCACACCCCAAAGGTCCGACCGAGGGCCGCCCAGGAGGTCCCAAGTGAGCGCCACCACCCGTCGCCGAAGCATCACCAAGACCCACGACCGCATCTCGCAGCTCGGCTGGGAGCCGGACTACTTCGAGCCGGCCGTCAAGTACCCGTCGCGCTACAAGTTCCCGACCAAGGCCAAGGACCCGATGAAGCACGTCATGCGGGAGTACCTGCCGATGGAGCTCGAGAAGGACGAACGGGTCTACGGGGGCCACGACGCGGCCGTGCGGGCCGAGATGACGAGCAAGACGTCCCGGCGCTGGCTCGAGATCACGAAGCCCTACATCGTCACGACCGCCTACGCCGAGGTGGCCGCCGGGCGCGCGATGTCGATGCTGATCGATGCGATCCCCAACAACGAGCTTCGCAACGGCTACCACGTCCAGTTCGTCGACGAGATCAGGCACACCGGGCTGCAGATGGCGCTCGCGCGCTGGTATGCGAAGCACACGCCGGACCCCTCAGGATGGCATCTCGGGCCAAGCGCGCTCTCGAAGGACCCCGGCACGCGGCAGGCGCTCAACATGCTGTCCCACTTCATCGTCGGCGATCCCGTCCAGTGCGCATTCACGCTGCAGGTAGTGGCCGAGACCGCCTTCACCAACATCGCCTTCGTGGCGCTGCCCGACGTCGGCGCGCGGAACGGCGACTTCACGCTGCCGACGACCTACCTGTCGGTGCAGTCGGATGAGGCACGCCACATCTCGAACGGCTACGCGACCCTGCTGACCGTGCTGCAGGAGGACGACAACGCTCCGCTGATCGAGCGCGACCTGGCGCAGGCGTGGTGGATCAACCACGCGTACCTCGACGGCTTCGGCGCGGCGATCATGGAGTACAGCACCGACGACCGCTCCGATCCCGAGAGCTATCTCGACAAGTGGGAGCGCTGGATCGAGAACGATTGGTACCGCTCCTACGTGTTGAAGCTCGGCAAGCTCGGCCTGAACTTCCCCGCCGAGATGTTCGAGCGCGCGCAGCAGCGCCTCGAGGGCGGCCTCGTGCACAAGAACATGCTCAGCTCCGCCGCCTTCTGGATGCTGCACTTCTGGCGCACCGAGCCGCTGGGCGAATCGGACTTCGAGTGGTTCGAGTCCAAGTACCCGGGCTGGTATGAGCAGTACGGGCCGGCGTGGGAGACCTTCCGCCAAACCCGTCACGACCCCCAGCAGTTCAAGCATCTGCTCAACATGGCGCTCGACCAGGCCGCCCCGATGTGCTGGGTCTGCCTGATGGGCTGCGTCTTCCCCGAGGACATGTGCAACCGGTGCGTCGACGGCCACACGCGCTTCTACTGCTCGCCGGAATGCATGTGGCTCGACGAGTCCAACCCCGGCCGGTACGTCGGCGACCGCAACTTCTTCGACCGCTACCACGGCTGGGAGCTCTCGGAGCTGGTGCGTGAGCTTGGCTTCGTGCGGACCGACGGCAAGACGCTGATCGCGCAGCCGCATCTCGAGGACGACAAGATGTGGACGCTCGACGACGTCAAGAGCATGGACTTTCACATCCAGAGCCCGAACATCACGATCGCCGAGAAGATGGGACTGCCGAACGGGTCCTCGGCGGGCCTCGTGACGCCGAACGGCCACATCGACGGCGGGCTGAAGGCGGCGGCGCCGTGGTCGAACGGCAACGGCACCAACGGACGGAAGACCTCGATCGAGGAAGTCGCGGGCTAGCAACCGGCGCGGGAGGGAGGTCCGGCCGTGAGCCCACGCGTGGTCTTCGAGCCGATCGGCGAGGAGGTCGAGTGCGGCGAGGAGGAGTCGGTCCTCGACGCTGCCTTCCGGCATGGCTTCAACCTGGTCTACGGCTGCCGCGAGGGGCAGTGCTCAGCCTGCAAGGCTTACCTGCTCGAGGGCGAGGTGGTGCTGAAGCCGTACTCGACCTTTGCGCTGTCGGAGTCGGAGGAGTCGAACGGCTACACGCTGCTCTGCCGGGCGATGCCCGAGGAGGACCTCGTGGTCGAGCTGCTCCACTTCGACCCCGACAACTACCGCCTCGAGCACGAGATCCGCGACGGGCGTGGAGTGGTCACAGACGTCGAAGCTCTCACGCACGACATCAGCCGGCTGGAGCTCGAGGTCTCCGAGCCGGATGACTTCTCTTTCCTGCCCGGCCAGTACGTCGATGTCTGGGTGCCCGGCGCGGACGACCTGCGGCGCTCCTTCTCGATGGCGAACATGCCCGGGGACGGGCGGATCGAGTTGATCATCAAGCGCTATCCCGGCGGGCGCTTCTCGAGCCTCCTCGACGGTGAGCTGCAGACCGGGGACGAGCTCGGCTTCACCGGACCCTACGGAGCGTTCCACCTGCGCGGCGGCGACCGGCCGATCCTGATGGTCGCGGGCGGGTCGGGCATGGCGCCGATCCTCTCGCTACTTCGAAGCCTGTCGTCGCAGGGCAGCGAGCGCCCGGTGCGGTTCTTCTACGGCGCGCGCACGCCGGCCGACCTCTTCCACGTCGACCTGATCCGTGAGCTGGGCGCGGGCCTCGCCGACTTCGAGTTCGTCCCGGTGCTGTCCGACACGGACCGGTTCGTGCACGAGGCGGCGGGCGAGCACCTCGCCTCCGGCGCGATGAGCGATCCAGAGATCTACATGTGTGGGCCGCCGCCCATGATCGACGCGATGATCGAGCTCGCGACCGAAGCGCACGGGATCGACGAGGACCGGATCTTTCACGACAAATTCACCACCTCCGCCGATGCCGCTGGTCTCGGCGCCGAGACCGAGTGAGGAGGAGCGATGGCAACAGGACCACCCGTGAAGCAGGTGGGCGACGGCAAGGGCCGGCGGGGGGACGAGCCCGAGCGCTCGTTCCAGTGGTACGAGCCCAAGAAGCGCCGCGCGACGCTCTACGAGGACGTCACGGTCGACACGCAACCGTCCGTCCACCGTCACCTGGACCGGGGCTGGCCGGTCCACTTCGAGGACGGCCGCGGACTGTGGTCGGACCAGTCGTCTGCGCTGCGCTCCGGTGACTGGTACGAGTTCCGCGATCCCGGCCAGATGTGGGAGCGGCCCTACTACCAGGGAGGCAGCTCGTACGAGCAGCTGATCGAGGGCGCCGTCCGCACCGCCCGCCGTGAGCGCGCGTTCGAGGACTTCACGCCTGAATGGGTCGACTTCCTGCGAAAGCACCTCCAGACCCCGGCTTTCATAGACCACGGCATCTGGCTGGCGCTCGCGAGCGCGGCCCGCGACACGCTCTCGGACACCGTCACCCACTGCGTGGCCCTCGAGGCGGCGATGAAGCAGCGCCAGGCGCAGGCATACCTCCTCTACGGCATGGATCTCGAGGAGCATTTCGGCGACCTCCCGGTCGAGCGCTCGCGCGAGAGCTTCCTGCGCGACGACGCATGGCAGCCGGCCCGCCGCTACGTCGAGCGCCTGCGCGCGACGCCCGACTGGGGCGAGCGGATCATCGCGACGAACGTCTGCTTCGAGCCAACGGTCGGGTTGCTGATCCGGCGCGAGCTGCTGATGCGGTCGGTCCGCTTCAACGGGGACATCGTCACCCAGGCGCTCAGCCATGTCGCGCAGCTCGAGTGGGAGTGGGTACGCGGGTGGACGGTGGACCTGGTGCAGTTCGTGCTCGCGGACGCCGAGCATGGCGCGGCCAACCGGGAGGTCGTGTCCGGCTGGCTGGCGGACTGGATGCCGCTCGCCGAGGATGCCGCCGAGGGAGTCCATGCGGTGTTCGACGACCTCCCCGCGGGGATCTCCTTCGACGACGCGCGCGCGAACGTCAAGATCGACGTCGACGAGCTGATGGAGGAGTGCGGCCTGGCCGGCCCCGTCGGCGCCGCGGGAGGTGCGAGTTGAGCGAGGAGACCTACGACTACGTCGGCATCGTGATGGCAAAGAGCGCGGAGGGCGACGCGGTCGCGTCGGTGCTGGACGAGCAGGAGGGCATCGAGGTGCTCGAAAGCCCGTCGTTCTGGGACATCCGCGCGAAGGACCGTCTGATCATCGACTTCGACGCCGTCAGCGAGGAGCTCGGATTCGACGTCGACCCGTACGCTATGCAGCACGAGATGTCGACTCATTACGGGCGGCTCGTCGTAACGGACGACGCCCTGATGCTGTTCTCGGACCCGATCGAGGCGATGGAGTACCTGAGCAACTGAGGAGAGGCGAGAATGAGTGAGCTGAACGAGTCCCGGCGCGCCGTCCTGCGGGCGGTGTGCGACACCGTCGTGCCGAGCATCGACCACGATCCCGATCCGACCGGCCTGTGGATGCGCTCGGCCACCGATGTCGGCGCCGACCAGGGCGCCGAGCAGGTGATCGCCCAGATGCCCGACGAGGTGCGCGGGGGCATGATGGAGCTGCTCGACGGGCTCGAGCAGCAGGGGTTCACGCGGCTCTCGCAGCGCTCGCGGGAGCAGGTCCTGCGAAACGTCGCGATGCTCGGCCCGGAGGCCGCCGCGGGCGTGTCGGGCCTGATCGCGATGACGCTCTTCATCACCTACGGTGCCCCCGATCCCGAGACGGGCGTCAACCCGAACTGGGAGATCTTCGGCTATCCCGGCCCGGCCGCCGTGCCGCCCTCCGAGCCCAAGGCGATCACGCCGCTCGTCCCCTCCGGCGACGAGCTGACGCTCGAGGCCGACGTCTGCATCGTCGGCTCGGGCGCCGGCGGCGGCGTGATCGCCGGGACGCTGGCGGAGCAGGGGCTGAAGGTCTGCGTGGTGGAGGCGGCGGGCTATTTCAACGAGGCCGACTTCAACCAGTACGAGCTCTGGGCCTACGAGAACATGTATTGGCGGGGCGGGCCGAACCCGACCGCGGACTTCAACGTCACCGTCTACGCGGGCGCAGGGCTCGGCGGCGGGACCGTGATCAACTGGACCAACTGCCTTCGGACGCGGCCCTGGGTGCGCGAGCAATGGGCGAACGAGCACGGCCTCGAGGGCGTCGACGGTCCGGACTACGACCGCCATCTGGACGCGATCTTTGAGCGCTTGTCGGTGAACGACCGCTGCTCCGACCTGAACGGCCCCCACGAGCACATGCAGGAGGGCGCGGACGCGCTCGGCTGGTCCTTCCAAACGATCCTGCGCAACGCAGACGCCGACCGCTACGACCCCGCCTCCGCCGCCTACATGGGCTTCGGCGACCAGTCCGGCTCCAAGCTCAGCACGCAGAAGACGTTCCTCAAGGACGCCTTCGACGCCGGCGCCGACATCCTGGTGCGGTGCTTCGTCGAGCGAGTGCTGGTCGAGAACGGCCGCGCCGCGGGAGTCGAGGGGACCTGGACCGACCCCGAGACGGGACGCGCGGCACGCGTGACCGTGCGCGCGCCACAGGTCGTGGTGGCATGCGGAGCGCTCGAGTCACCCGCGCTGCTGCTGCGCTCGCAGATCGGCGGCCCGGCTGTCGGCAACTACCTGCGGCTGCATCCCTGCACGGCGCTGTTCGGCATCTACGCGGAGGACCAGAAGGCGTGGTGGGGCCCACCACAGGCCGGCCTGGTGGACGAGTACGCGGCAGTCGAGGACGGCTACGGCTTCCTGATCGAGACGACCCAGTACGGGCCCTCGCTGATCGGCTCGGCGTTGCCACTGACCACCGCCGCGCGGCACAAGGAGCTGATGGAGAAGGTGCGCTACGGCGCGACCTTCATCGGCCTGCTCCGCGACCACGGCCATGGCCGCGTCGACATCGACGCCGCGGGGCAGTCGGTTCCGTACTACTCGCTCGACGACGAGCTCGACGTGCGCAACACGCACAGGGCGATCGCCGCGCAGGCCCGCCTGCACGCCGCCGCCGGCGCGCGCGAGATCCACCCCATGGCCGCGGGCGCGCCAAGCTGGCGCGAGGGGGAGGACCTCGACGTCGCGATCGAGCGCTGGCAGCGGATCCCGCTCGCGGCGGGGGGCTTCCGGCTCTTCTGCGCACACCAGATGGGAACTTGCCGGATGGGCCAGGACGCGGCCACCAGCGTCGCGGGCCCGTGGGGCGAGCTGCACGACACGAAGGGAGTCTGGATCGGCGACGCGAGCGCGTTCCCGACCTCCTCCGGCACCAACCCGATGATCTCGATCATGGCGCTCGCGCGCCGTACCGCCGAGGCGATCGCCTCGGAGCACAAACCGGCGACCGCGCCGCCCCTGCAAGCAGCACGTTCCTGAGAGGAAGGTGAAGGTTCGGATGGCACTAGCCACAGAGATTCAGGTCAAGGACAAGCTCTACATCGACGGTGAGTGGGTCGACCCGGCCGGCTCGGAGACGATCGATGTCGTGAACGCCTCCACCGAGGAGGTGATGGGCCGCATCCCGCAGGGAACCCAGGAGGACGTGGACCGCGCGATCGCGGCCGCCCGCCGCGCGTTCGAGACCTGGTCGCAGACGGAGCTGGCCGATCGCCAGAACATCCTGCGCGCGATCGCGGGCGCGCTCGCCGCGCGCAGCGAGGAAATCGCGGAGACGATCTCCCAGGAGCTCGGCATGCCGATCGGGCTGTCGAAGGCGATCCAGGCGGGGCTTCCGACGATGACGTTCACGTCGATGCCCGACATGCTCGAGCAGGTCGAGTGGCAGCAGGAGATCGGCAACTCGGTGGTCGTGCGCGAGCCGATCGGCGTGGTCGGCGCGATCACGCCCTGGAACTATCCGCTGCACCAGATCGCGGCGAAGGTCGCGCCCGCGATCGCGGTCGGCTGCACGGTCGTGCTGAAGCCGAGCGAGGTCGCGCCGCTGAACGCGTTCATCCTCGCCGAGATCATGGATGAGGTCGGCCTGCCGGCCGGCGTCTTCAACCTCGTGACCGGGACGGGACCGGTGGTGGGAGAGGCGATCGCAGCGCACCCCGGCGTCGACATGGTCTCCTTCACGGGGTCCACCCGTGCCGGGCGGCGCGTGAGCGAGCTCGCCGCCAAGGACGTGAAGCCGGTCGCGCTCGAGCTCGGCGGCAAGTCGCCGAACGTGATCCTCGACGACGCCGACCTCGAGACGGCGGTCACGGACGGGATCTCGAAGTGCTTCCTCAACTCGGGGCAGACCTGCAGCGCGCTGACGCGCATGCTGGTGCCGCGGGAGCGGCTCGAGGAGGCCGAGAAGATCGCGGGCGCCGTGGCGCAGGCGTTCACCGTCGGCGATCCGTTCGACGCCGCGACGAAGCTCGGTCCCCTGGTCTCCGAGACCCAGCGGGACCGCGTGCGCGGCTACATAAAAAAGGGCGTCGACGAGGGCGCGCGGATCGTCACCGGCGGCGACGAGGCGCCGGATGGGCTCGACCGCGGCTACTACGTCCAGCCGACCGTGTTCTCGGACGTGCGCAGCGACATGACGATCGCCCAGGAGGAGATCTTCGGGCCGGTGCTCGCGATCATTCCCTATGACGACGAAGAGGACGCGGTCCGGATCGCCAACGACTCGATGTACGGGCTCGCGGGCGGCGTGTGGTCGGGCGACGAGGATCACGCGAAGCGCATCGCACGGCAGCTCCGCACGGGCCAGGTCGAGATCAACGGCGGCGCGTTCAACCCACTCGCGCCCTTCGGCGGCTACAAGCAGTCGGGGCACGGTCGCGAGCTGGGCAAGTTCGCGCTCGAGGAGTATCTCCAGGTCAAGGCAATGCAGCTCTGAGCGGAAGGATCGCGGGAGCGTTCGTCGCGGCCGTCGCCGCCGGTGCGTTGCTGCCGGCGCCGGCAGCCTGGGCGGACATCACGATCGGGAGCGGCCTCGCGGGAGCGGCTGACGCGAGCCTGTGTGCAGCGACCGTCTCGTGCACCTACATCCAGACCTCGGTCGGGGCACCCGTGGCGGCATCCCCGATCGACGGTCGAGTCGTGCGCTGGCGGTTGAAGGCGGGCAGCACCGGCGGCACCGTGAAGTTGCGGGTGCTGCGCCACGCCGGTCCTGTGTTCACCGCGCTCACCACCAGTGCCGCAGAGACCGTGAGCTCCGCGATCAACACGTTCAGTACCAACCTGCCGATCAAGGCGGGCGACATGGTCGGCCTCGACAACTCCACCGGCGGCCTCTATTTCGCGAGCGCGCCCGCCGTGACGCTCCCGAACGTGCTCTATTTCCAGCCCGCTCCGGCGAACGGGTCCGCCCGCACGCCGGACAGCCAGCGAACGGGCGTCGAGCTGCTGATGAACGCGGACGTCGCGCCGCTCGCCCCGAGCCCGAAACCGGCGCCGGCGCCCACGCCGAAGATCACGAAGCTGAAGGTGCATCCCCCGAAGTTCCGGGCCGCCCATTCCGGCGGCAGCATCGCTCGTCTCGCGCCGATCGGCGCGACCGTGAGCTACGCCCTCTCGACCGACGCGACCGTGAAGTTCCGGGTCCAGCGACGCAAGCGCGGCCATCACGGCACTCGCTACGTGAAGGTGCGCGGCACCTTCACGCTGGCTGGGGCGAAGGGCCTGAACAAGTTCAGGTTCCTGGGTCGCCTCGGCGACCGGAAGCTGCGCAAGGGCACGTATCGGCTCGCGGGAACCCCGAGCGCCGCCGGCAAGACCGGCAAAGCGCGCCGGGCCCTGTTCCGCATCAAATGATGCGGTAGGGTGCACACCTCAGGCGCGCCGGCGATTGGGGAGTCCGGGGGCGCCTCACAACCGAGGGGGAGGAATGCAAGCACGAGCGAGGCTTACGCGATCGCTGCTTCCGGCAATCGGTGCGGCGGTAGCGATGCTGATCGCGCTGACGATCGGCGCCGGCCCGGCGCGGGCGGCGGCGCCGGTTCAGATCGGCTGCGACCCGATCGACCCGGCGGTGTGCCTGCAGCCCTTCCCGAACGACTACTTCACGGTCGCCGACCCGAGCACCGACACGGGCCGGCGCGTCAACTTCGACATCACGGCGATGCCGCAGAACATCGCGGGCAACCCGATCCGCCCCGACGAGTGGAACCGCAACGACGGCTTCAGCCCCGGCCAGTCGGTGATCACGAAGGTCCCCGGCATGGAGACCCAGCAGGCCTTCGACAAGACCCGCGCCGTGCCGATCACCGACGTCGAGCGCGCCTATGACGCCGCGCAGCCGGTCGTCGTGATCAACGCCGACACACTCCGGCGGCAGCTGATCTGGGCGGAGATGGACGTGAACCCGGCCAACTCGGCGGATGCGAACCTGATCATCCGCCCGGCCGTGAACTGGGACGAGGGCGGCCACTACATCGTCGCTCTGCGGAACCTCAAGAACGCGGCGGGCAAGGCGATCAAGGCGCAGCAGCCTTTCCGCGTCTACCGCGACCGCCTCAAGAGCAACGACGCCGCCGTGCAGGCGCGCCGGCCCCACATGGAGCAGCTCTTCTCGCTGCTCCAGCGCGCGGGCGTCGCCCGCAAGGACCTCTACGTGGCGTGGGACTTCACGGTCGCAAGCGAGCGGAACCTGACCGAGCGGGCGCTTGCGATCCGCGACCAGGCCTTTGCGCAGCTCGGCGACAGCCAGCTCAGCGACCTGCAGCCGCAGGGCAGCGCGCCGCAGTACACGGTCACCGGCACGACGGACTACCCTCCGTGCGGGACTGACGGCTGCCAGAGCGGCGAGGACGACCAGATCGCGCGCAAGGTCGACGGCAACTTCGTGGTGCCGTGCTACCTCAATGCCACAGGGTGCCCCCCGGGGTCCAGGTTCTCGTACCTCCCCGGCCAGACCGTCCCCCAGGCGATCCCGGGGAACGTCCAGGCGGCCAACTTCACCTGCATCATTCCGCGCGTGGCGGTGGACGGCGCCGCCGTTGCCCCGGCACGCCCGTCGCTCTACGGCCACGGCCTGCTCGGCAGCGCCAGCGAGATCACCGCCGGCAACGTAAAGGCGATGGCGAACGAGCACAACTTCGTGTTCTGCGCCACGGACTGGAGCGGCATGTCGACGCAGGACGTGCCGAACATCGGCTCGATCCTCGCCGACCTGTCGAACTTCTCCTCGCTGCCGGATCGCGCGCAGCAGGGATTCGTCAACTTCATGTACCTGGGCCGGCTGATGATCCACCCGAACGGCTTCAACGCCGACCCGGCCTTCCAGTTCACCAAGAACGGGGCGCCGCAGCCCGTGATCGACCCGCTCCGCCTCTTCTACGACGGCAACAGCCAGGGCGGCATCATGGGCGGGTCGCTGACCGCGCTCGCGCCCGACTTCAACCGGGCCGTGCTCGGCGTCCCCGCGATGAACTACTCGACGCTGCTGCGCCGGAGCGTCGACTTCGACCAGTACGCGGTCGTGCTGTACCAGAACTACCCGAACCAGCTCGAGCGGCCATTGATCCTGGCGCTCATGCAGATGCTCTGGGACCGCGGCGAGGCGGGCTACGCGCACCACATCACCGACGACCCGCTGCCGAACACCCCGGCTCACAAGGTCCTGCTGCATCAGGCGTTCGGGGACCACCAGGTCGCAAACGTCGCCACCGAGGTCGAGGCGCGCACGATCGGCGCGGCGATCCGCAAGCCGGTGCTTGACCCCGGCCGGCACAGCGACCGCAACCCGTACTTCGGCATTCCGCCGATTCCGTCGTATCCCTACGACGGCTCCGGTTACGTGGTGTGGGACAGCGGCTCGCCGACCCCGCCGCCCAACGAGACGCCGCCGCGCACCGGCGCCGATCCGCACAGCCACCCGCGCGGCACCTTCATCGCGCGCATTCAGAAGTCCGAGTTCCTGCAGTACGACGGCAAGGTCGTGGACGTCTGCGGGCTGAAGCCCTGCTACGCGAACGGCTACACCGGAAACGGCCAGTGAGCGCGCGGTTGAAAGCACTCGCGGCGGCTGCGGTCGCATGCGCGATGCTCGCGCTGGCCCAGGCCGCGGCGGGAGACCACTCCGTCACAGAGCTGCTCTCGACCGGTCCGGTGGGCGGCAACGGCGCCTACCCCGCGAACTACGCGGCGGCCTCGCGCGACGGCACGCGGGTCTTCTTCGAGACCAGCGAGCAGCTGGTCAGCGCGGACACCGATGTCCGCATCGACGTGTACGAGCGCGCCGGCGCCACGACCACGCTGGTGTCGACCGGCCCGGCGGGCGGCAACGGCGGCTTCGACGCTTCCCTCGCGGGGGTCTCCGACGACGGCAGCCACGTGTTCCTCGCGACCAAGGAGCGCCTCACCAGCGCCGACACCGACAGCCAGTTCGACGTGTACGACCGCTCGGGTGGCACGACCACGCTGGTATCGACCGGGCCGGCCGGCGGCAATGGCGCGACCGGGGCGTTCTTCGACGGCGCCTCGGCAAGCGGCGACCGCGTCTTCTTCCACACCAGGGAAGCGCTCGTCAGCGGGGACGCCGACGCGAGCATCGACGTCTATGAGCGCGCGACGTCGACGACCACTCGTGTCTCCGGCGGCAACGGCGCGTTCGATGCCTTTTTCACCGGTGTGTCTACCGACGGCGCCCATGTCTTCTACGAGACCAGCGAGCCGGTGGCCGCCGGGGACACGGACACCTCGCAGGACGTGTACGACCGCGCCACGCTTGTCTCGGCCCCGGGCAACGGCGCCTTCGACGCGTTCTTCGACGGGAGCTCCGACGACGGCAGCCGTGCCTTCTTCTCGACCGACGAGCCGCTGGCGGCGGGTGACACCGACTCCCAGTTCGACGTGTACGAACGCGCCGGCGGCACCACGACGAAGGTCTCCAGCGGCAACGGAGCCTCGGATGTGCTCTTCACCGGCGCGAGCGCCGACGGCACGCACGTCTTCTACGAGACCGACGAGCCGGTCGCGGCTGGTGACACCGACACGTCGCGCGACGTCTACGACCGTGGCACGCTGGTCTCGGCAGGCGGCAACGGCGCCTTCGACGCGGTCTTCGACGGCACGAGCGACGACGGCCTGCATGTGTTCTTCCAGACCGACGAGCCGCTGGCGGCGGGTGACATCGACACCTCCAGCGACGTCTACGAGCACACCGCGGGCACGACCACGCTGGTCTCGACCGGCACCGCCGCCCTGGACGCGTTGTACAAGGGAATCTCGCGCGACGGCCAGCGCACCTTCTTCGCGACCGACGAGGCGCTCGTGGCCGCCGACACCGACGCCCAGCGCGACGTGTACGAGCGCGCGGGCGGCGCGACGGACCTGCTCTCGACCGGTCCGGCGGGCGGCAACGGCGCCTATCCGGCCGACTTCACGGGCACGAGCGACGACGGGTCGCGGGTCTTCTTCGAGACCAGTGAGCCGCTGGTCGCGGCCGACACCGATACCTCGCTCGACCTCTACTCGGCGGGGATCGATTCAGCCTATGCGCGCCCGCGGGGCGCGACGCCGTTCCGCGTTTCGCTGGTCCCGGCGTACGAGGCGTGCACCGCGTTGAACTCGCAACACGGCGCACCGCTCGCGTTTGCCTCGTGCAAGCCGCCGGTCCAGTCCTCGAGCACCCTTACGGTGGGGACGCCCGACGCGAACGGCGGCCTGGCTCAATCGATCGGCTCGATGCGCCTGGACGTGCTCGCGGGCGATCCCGCCACGGCCGCGGACGAGGCCGACGTTGCTGCCGTGATCTCGATCAGCGACGTGCGCCGGCGCAGCGACCTCTCCGACTACACGGGCCAGCTGCGCGCGCTCCTGGACACGCGCATCACCGATCGCTCGAACGGCTCGTCCGGGACGGATTCCGCTACCGGCACCGACACGGCGATACCCGTGACAGTGCCGTGCGCGGCGACTGCCGACACCGGCGTGGGGGCGACCTGTGCGACAGCGACCACGATCGACGCGCTGCTTCCCGGTGCCGTCGTCGAGGGCAAGCGCGCGATCTGGCAGCTTGGCGGCGTGACCGTCGAAGACGGGGGCGCCGACGGCGTCGCGTCCACGACGCCGAACACGCCGTTCGCGCGGCAGGGCGTCTTCATCCCCTGACCGGGGTGGCCGGCGGTCTACGCGGCGGCGGCGAGCCGCGGCGGCTTGATCAGCACGACGCCGGCGTTCTGGGCGGCCTCGAACGCACGGGCGCGCTGGCCTTCGTTCAGCCTGCGCTCCTTGGAGCCGTGGATCCACCAGAAGTCGAGCGAAACCCCGCCGCCGTAGACGTCGAGCGAGGGATCGACTTCCCTGCGCCGGAAGCGGTCTCCCATCGCCCAGATCTCCTTGCCGAGCCCAATCAGCGACGTGCACGTGACCCGCTCGACAACCCTTCCACTCGAATCGACCATCCGCAGCTCGTACTCCATGAACCCCTCCGATGAGTGATGACCGGCGCTTCGGTGGATGGGGTTCGACATCGGGCCCACGCCTCCCTTACGAAACACGAAGCGGCAGACGGCTTGCAGGCCGGTTCTGGCGTTGCGAGGGCCGGGACCCGGTGGGGCGAAGCCTCGGGGCGGCTCGCGCTAGAGTGACCCAGCCCGCCCGGATAGCTCAGTTGGTAGAGCACTTCCATGGTAAGGAAGGGGTCGTCGGTTCGAGTCCGACTCCGGGCTTGCCAGTGCTCGAACGTAAGTAGGGCGCCATGCAGCAGGCGCCGCGACGGCCGGAAACCGGCCTCTATGATCGGCGGCATGGGGGCCCTTGAAAGGAACAACGTCGAGGTACTCGGGCGCGCCGACGGGCAGCCGATGGTCTTTGCTCACGGCTTCGGCTGCGACAAGAACATGTGGCGACTCGTCGTGCCCGCTTTCGAGCAGGACTACCGCGTCGTCTTGTTCGACCATGTCGGGGCGGGCGGGTCGGACCTCTCCGCGTATGACCCGAGCCGCTACGACTCGCTCCAGGCATACGCTGACGACGTCCTCGAGATCTGCGATGCGCTCGGACTCGAACGAGCGATCTTCGTGGGTCATTCCGTGAGCGCCACGATCGGGGTTCTGGCGGCGAACGCCGACCCGGAACGGTTCGAGAAGCTGGTGCTCATCGGCCCCTCGCCGCGCTACGTCGACGATGGCGACTATGTCGGCGGTTTTACGCGCGAAGACATCAACGGACTGCTCGAGTCGCTCGACAGCAACTACCTCGGCTGGTCGAGCGCGATCGCGCCGGTGATAATGGGAAACGAGGACCGACCGGAGCTGGGAGAGGAGCTTACGAACAGCTTCTGTCGCACTGACCCGGAGATCGCTCGTAACTTTGCGCGGGTGACGTTCACCGCAGACAATCGCGACGACCTTGCGCGAGTACGCGTGCCCGCGCTGGTCCTGCAGTGCTCCGAGGACGCCATCGCTCCCCGATCGGTTGGAGAGTACGTACACCGGCAGATCCAGGGGAGCGAGCTGATCCTCCTGAAGGCCACGGGTCATTGCCCGAACCTGAGCGCGCCGGAGGAGACCATCGCCGCCATGAAGCAGTTTCTCTAGGTAGGGCACTTGGAGCACGAGGCCAGAAATGCAGAGCGCGCCGGCGACGCCGGCATCCTGGATGAGAGCCCGGAGGAGCTGTACGAGAATGCTCCCTGCGGCTACTTCTCCGCGCTGCCGAGCGGGCTGATCGTCAAAGTCAACAAGACCTTCCTGTCGTGGACCGGATACCGGCGCGATGACTTGATCCGCCGGAAGCGCTTTCAGGACCTGTTGACCGCGGGCGGCAGGATCTTTCACGAGACCCACCTCGCGCCGCTGTTGCGCATGCAGGGCTCAGTGCGCGAAATTGCCTTGGACGTGGTGTGCGCCGATGGAAGGCACCTGCCGGTGCTGCTCAACTCGGTGGTCAAGTCCGGCGAATTCGGCGGCCCCCTGCTCACGCGCACGACCGTCTTTGACGCGACCGATCGAAAGGCCTACGAGCGCGAGCTGATGCACGCGCGCGGGCTGGAGCGCGAGGCGCGCAAGCGGACGGAGCACCTGCAACGCCTTACGTCCGCCCTGTCGGCGGCTCTCCTGCCAACCGAGATCGCTTCGATGCTTGTCGCCGAACTGGTCGCCAGCGCCAAGGCGGACTTCGCGCTTGTGGCGCTACTTCGCGAGCGTGAGGACGAGCTGGAGCTGCTCGGCTCGCACGGCCTCGATGCGTCGCATGCCGCCGGCACATGCCTATCGGTCGCCGACACCGCCGCGGCCCGCCCGCTCGAGACCCGAGAGGCGACCTTCCTCGAGTCGTGGGCGGCTGGGACGCTACCCGGCCTGCCGCGCGAGTCGGATGGGGACGGCGCAGCGGTTCTGCTGCCACTCGTGGTCGCCGATCGCTCGATCGGAATCGTCGCGTTGGGGTGGACGAAGCAGCGTTCCTTCGAGCAGGACGACAGGGAATTCCTTCGTGGGTGCGCGGCACAGGCGTCGCAGGCGCTCGAGCGCGCGCGCCTCCACACCCAGACGGCCGCGGCAGCGCGGCGCTCCGCGCTCATGGCCAAGACCACGCATGCGCTCATTGAGGTGAAGACCACGGCCCAACGCGCCGAGCGGCTGGCGCGCGCGGTGATCCCTGAGGTCGCCGACGGGGCTTGGGTCCAGTTGCTCGCGAGCGGCGACAAGGTTGTGATTGACGTCGCCGCCGGCGACGAGCGCGCGATGGTGGGCGGCGAGGGGATCGCGCGGCGTGCGCTCACGACGGGCGAACCCCAGCTGGCCCTCCGAGTCCGCAGCCGACTACTTCGCGATCCCGCTGCGGACGCCGGACAGCACGGAGGGCACGTTGACGCTGATGCGGACAGGCGGCCGTCGTGCTTTCACCGATGCCGAGCAGCAGTTCCTCTCCGATTTCGCCGACCGCAGTGCGCTCGCGCTGGAGAACGCCAGACTCTACGAGCAGGAGCGGGACATCGCCCACACGCTCCAGCAGAGCATGCTCGCCAGCGAACCAATGGACGATCCCCGCTTCGCTGTCGCCACGCGCTACAGCCCAGCGGTCGAGACACTCGAGGTTGGCGGCGACTGGCACGACGCCTTCGCTCTCGGTCCCGACCGTGTCGCGATCGTCGTCGGCGACGTAGTGGGGCGCGGCATCCAGGCCGCAACAGCGATGGGGCAGTTGCGGAGCGCGACACGCGCCCTTGCGATCGCGACAGGCGGACCCGGCGAGCTGCTCGACCACCTCGACACGTTCAGCAGGCAGATCGGCCACGCGGCACAAGTCGCAACGCTCGCTTACGCTGACGTGGACCTCACCAGCGGGCGGATGCGCTACGCGTGCGCGGGCCACCCACCGCCGGCGCTTTTCGAGCACGGCGAGTCGCCACGGTTCCTCTGGGGCGGCCGCTCGACGCCACTCGGCGCGTCGCTGGGATTGCCACCCCGGCCCGAGGCTGAGGAAACGCTGCTTCCGAAATCACGGCTTCTGTTCTATACCGACGGGCTTGTCGAGCGCCGTGGCGAGCCGCTCGACCGCGGGTTCGATCGGCTTGCGGGAGAATTCGCCGCTCGGCGTGACCAGCCGCTTTGGTCGGTCGTCGACGGCCTGGCGTACGCGATGGCGCGGGACGACAGGACCACCGACGACGTCTGCCTGCTCTGCTCTCGTTTCTACCGAGCGCCGGGCGGAAGCGCGTCGCCGGCCGCCACCTTCAAGCCGACTCTTTGGTGTCCTAGGCCCGGAGTGCCCGCACCGCAGCATCGGCACGATGCTGAGCGCAGACTTGTCCACCGGTGTTCCCCCACGCTCGTTGCGACAGCCGATAGGCGTAGGGCTTATGTCGTGAGGTCCTGCTTCACGTCGCCACGCCAGGCACCAGTCTCCCGCCCTCGGCTCTCGATGAATTCCTTGAATCGCTCGAGATCAGATTTGACGCGACGCTTGACCGCTCCAAGGGCATCTCCAACCTTCTCTGCCGGGCCTTCCGGTTCGACGTCGAGTTGCAACATGATGCGGGTCTTCCCGTCGTCGACCTTGTGAAAGGTGACCGCTCCGGCGTTGCGCGCGCCGTCCGTATTCGTCCACGCGACGCGTTCGTCCGGACGCTGCTCGGTGACCTCGGCGTCCCACTCCTTCACCTTTCCCCAAATTTCAGCTTTCCAGTGGAGGTGGGTGTCGTCGAGCTGACGCACCGCTTCGACGCCGCCCATGAACTTCGGGAACTCCTCGAACTGAGTCCATTGGTTGTACGCGGTCCTGACCGGGACCTCGACCTCTATGGATTCCTCGATCGTTGACATGCGACTCCTCTCGGCATGAACTGCGTGAGCGTGCTTTCTACCCCTGCAGACAGGCGTGAAACCAGCGTAGGCGGTGTTATCGCGCGACGCCGCGCAACGGCGGGGGGCCACCCTTCGATGCTACGAGTGGCACCGCTCACACGCAGAGCCGATCGGCACGGTGCAGGCCACTGTCACCAGCTCCAACCCACCGACGAGCGGGCGGATGGCGAACAGGTCTGGCGCGCTCGTAGCGGCATCAAGGGCCTGGACGCCTCGGCAAATGTTCGACGCCGTCCATAGAACATCTGTCCATTCGGCGTGATTGCGATTGCGCGGATTCGGCTCTACGAGGGACTCTAGGTGAAGCCCCGTGGACAGATGTTCGAACACCTGCAAGGATCGCGCCGAGCGCGGCTTCACCCTCATCGAGGTCCTGATCGCCGTTTTCCTCGCCACGGTTGGGATCGCGGCAACGATCGGCGTGCTGGTCGCCTCGGGTCACACCACCCAGGGCGCCCAGCGCAGCGACGTCGCCACCCAGCAGGCGCAGGCCGAGATCGAGAAGCTCAGCACGCTGAGCTATGGACAGCTCGCGCTCGCGTCCGGGCCGCCCGGGTCCACCGACCCGAGCAATCCGGACTTCCGCGTAACCGGCTCCAGCTTCGCGGTCGGATCGGGCCTCAGCGAGCAGCTGGTCCTCGCAGCCGGCCCCGGCCAGACCGCGATGGTCGTTCCGGGACCACAGAGCTTCTCCGTCGGCGCGGGTGGAGCGGTGATCACCGGCAAGATCTACCGATTCGTCACCTGGCACGACGAGAAGTGCCCCAGCTCGCTCTGCGACGGAACGCAGAACACCAAGCGCGTGACCGTCGCCGTCACGCTCGACCCGGGTCCCGTCCAGACGGCCCGGGCCCCACTCTGGATCTCTTCATTGATCGCGGACAAGAACACGACCCCGCCGGGGACCTCGGCGGCGCCGCCCACCCACCCGACCGTCACGGCTCAGTCCTTCTATCTGTACGACGCCAACTGTGGCCAGGCCGAGCCGCAGCCCCAGACCGGTAGCCACGCCACCCGCGACACCGCCTTGTCCGGGACCACGGCGGCCTCCGACTCGACCTGCGAGAACCCTGACGCGTCGAGCCGACCGGACCTGATGGGACCGAACCTCCCGGATGGCCCGAGTGACACCCCGCTCTACGACTACTCGTCCGACCTCTCTGGGGCCCGCCCGGGTGGGCTCGCAGTGATCCATCGGGGCACGACCTGCGACACGTCCTACGCGGCGTCGGCCGCCACCAGCGCCACTGTCCCGGGCAAGTGGTCCATCCACGCCTGGAGCACCAGTCCCTTCGCAAGCACCTTTCACCTGAGCGGACAGGTCACGATGTCCCTGTTCACGACCACGATCGGTGGCGCTGCGGGACGGGGCATGGTCTGCGCCACGCTGGTCGACCGCCAGTCGGTAAACGGCGCCCGGCAGGACCGCGTGCTCGGCTCTTTCGTCTATGACACTCCCAGTTGGCCGACCAGCCCGCGTCGCCTGACCTTCACCTTCGACCTGTCGCAGGCGCAGGACGTCGCCGCCGGCCACAGGCTCGTACTCGTCCTGCAGGCAAGGGGCGAGTCGGGCAACGACCTCGTCCTTCTCTATGACCATCCGCTCTATCCATCGCTGGTCGAGGTTGCGACCACGACGCCGCTGGCGCCGCAATAGGAGAACGCACCATGGGCTTCCGAGGCATTCACTTGAAGGACGAGCGCGGCATCGCACTCCCGCTCGCGCTGGCCGTACTCGCCGTCGTCATGATCCTGGCCTTGGCGGCCGCTGCGGCTGCCGTGACGGCGAGCCATCAGTCGTTCCGCGACGGCAATGCGAAGCGTGCCTTCCAGGCGGCCGCAGCGGGGGTGCAGACCGCGACCTACCGGACCACGCTCTTGCAGCCAGGCCTGCAGCAGTGCGTCGTCAAGGATTCGTCGACGGGGAACCTCAGCGTCGGCCCTGTCCAGGCGGACGGCTGGTGCGCGCCCCAGGCCGAAAGCCTCGACGACGGGGCCACCTATACCCAGCAGGTCTCCGCCGGCACGCTGGTGGTGGCGAACGGCCAGCAGCTCGTGCAGCGCCAGATCGTGTCGAAGGGGGTCATCAACGGCGTCGCCCGGCGAGTCGACGCGAGGACCAGCGCCGCCACCACCGCGCCGCTCTTCCCGCTCGGCTACGCGGCGGTCAGCCTCGCTCCGGTGAGCTACGGGAACACGGTGACGATCAACGGCGACGTCGGCTCGAACGGCGACATCGCCCTCAGCAACCAGGCGACGGTCTGCGGAAACGCCACGCCGGGCCCCGGTGACCAGGTCACGACCGCGAACCAGGCCCACGTCTGCAACGGCTACTCGACACAGCCCGCCACGCAGCCGTTCACGCTCGACCCGGTCGACCAGGGTTTGGCTCCGACGCAGAACAGCAACGGCCGCATCGACCAAGCGATCCAGGCTTGGCGGGCGGCGACTCCTGCACCACGTGCGGCAAGGTCGGCTGGGACCCGGACACCCGCGTGCTGTCGCTCAGCAACAACGCCACGCTCACGCTCGGAGGCAACGTCTACAGCTTCTGCCGCGTGGCCCTCCAGAACTCCGCGCAGCTCAAGGTCGCCGTGAATGCCACGGTCCGGATCTACATCGACTCGCCCGAGCACTGTGGGGGGACGAGCGGCATGGGCTCGGTGACCCTCGCCAACCAGAGCGGCATCCTCAACCTCAATGCTGACCCCACGACGCTGCAGATCTACCTCGTCGGCAGCCCGTCCTTTCCCACCACGCTCGATTTCGCGAACTCGTTCGAGAGCACGATGCTGATGTCGATCTACGCGCCGTACTCGACCGTGTTCCTGCACAACAGCATCACCATCACCGGAGCGGTCGCGGCGTCGTCGGTGCCGATGCAGAACGGCGCGACCATCAACTACGACCAGCGCGTCAGCAACATCAAGGGCGGCGGGATTCCGGTCTACCGGTCATCGTCGAGGTGGGTGGAATGCACCTCGACGCCTCCCGCCGGCGCAGTCGACTCCGGTTGCTGAGGATCGCGGTGCTTCGCACGAAGGCGCACTGGGTAGTGTGGCCAGCCGGTTGGCTGCACACGCATAGGAGTTTTGAAACGCTTCTGGGCAGCGGGTGGGCAACACAAAATCCGGAACACCCTGGACGAGATCGCCCAAGCGCGTGCCGACATGGAGCACGGACGGGCGACGGGCAAGCGGTGGACTCAGGCGGCGGCGCGCTCGGGCTCGCCCCGCGGCGCATGCGGCAGCAATGCGACCTCTGAGGCCAGGTCGTTGGCGCTTCGTCTCGGCACCGCCAAGGCGAAGCCGAGCGCCCCTGCCAGGGCGACCAGGCACATCAGGAACGCCAGCGTGAAGCCGGAGGAGGTGGGGATGCCGGCGCCACCAAGGTTGCTCGCCAGCAGCGTCGCAGCAAGCTGTCCGCCGAAGGCGCCGCCCAGCGTCCTCGTTACCGCGTTCATTCCGGTGGCCACGCCGGTCTGCTCCTGGCGCACGTTCTGGACGATCAGATTTGCCATCGCCGAGAAGGAGAGGCCGATGCCGATCCCGAGCAAGCCTGCGACGACGTAGATCTCCCACTGCTGGCTGCGGTCGGCGACGAGCAGGGCGTAAGAGGCAAGCGCGAACAGGGCGCCGCCGATCAGCGACACGCGCGAGCCGATGCGCCGCTCGAGGAGCCCTGCCATCTGGCCGACGACCACGATCGCGATCGTCGAGGGCAACAGGAAGAGTCCGGCGGCCGTCACCGAGGAGCCGAAGCCGTAGCCGGTGCTCGTCGGCTCCTGGACCAGTTCGGGCAGGAGCACGAAGGACGAGTACATCCCCACACCGATGAGGAAGGCGACGGTATTGGTGGTCCACACGCCGCGGATCGCCATCATCCTCATGTCGACCAGCGGCTCACGCGAGCGCAGCTCCTCACGCACCCAGGCGGCACTCAGCAAGATGCCGGCGGCGAGCAGGCCGAGCGTCTTCGGCGAGCCCCAGCCCCACGTGCTGGTTTCGGTGATCGCCAGCAGCACCCCCGAGATGCCGAGCGTCATCAGGGCCGCGGCGCGGTAATTGATCTCAGCCGGCGTCTTGACCGGAGATTCCGGGATGTAGCGCCTGGTCAGATATGCGGTGAAGAGGATGATCGCCAGCGGGAACCAGAACAGCCAGTGGTAGGAGAGGTTCCCGGTGACGACGCCCGCAAAGACGACGCCCGCGCCACCCCCGATCCCGAGCAGGGAGGAGACCAGGCCAATCGCACCCGGGACTCGTTCGTTGGGGAACTCGTCCCGGATGATCGAGAAGGCGAGCGGGAAGATGCCGCCGCCGGCCCCCTGGATGACGCGACCGAGGATCATCAGCCAGAGGGAGGAGGCGATCGCCGAGATCAGCGTGCCGGTCGCGAGCATCAGCAGCACGATCATCAGGAGGCGCTCCTTCCCGTATACGTCACCGAGCCGCCCGATGATCGGAGTCGCCACCGAGGCGCTCAGCAGATATGCGGTCAGCACCCAGCCGACGGCGCTCTCGGACGTGTGGAGGGAGCTCTGGATCTGTGGCAGGGCCGGGATCACCAACGACTGCAGGAGCGCATAGGAGATCCCGCCAAGGGAGAGCACGGCGAGGATGACCCGTGGGCTTGGGCTGGCGGCGCGCTGCACGATCGCATGACGGTAGCAGATGCTTGGCGCATACGAAGGATTAGCCCGTGCTAACCTTCGGTCTGTGTCAAAGGACACGAGACAGAGCACGCCGCCGGGCATCGCCAAGCGATGGCCGACGCTACTGATGATCAAGCTGGGCCGGATCACGGCGCACCGCTTCACCGAGGCGCTGGAGCCGTTCGGAATCCGGCCGCGCCACATGGCGGCACTGATCGAGCTTCGCGACCGCGGGGAGCTCACGCAGCAGTCGCTGTGCGGGCAGTTGCATCTCGATCCCACCAATCTCGTCGCGATCCTCAACGAGCTCGAGCAGAGGGGCTACGCGACGCGGCGCCGCGATCCCGAGGATCGCCGCCGACACCTCGTCGAGGTCTCGAAGCAGGGGATCGCGGTGATCGAGAAGGTCTCCGAGGTGATGGACGGGGTCGAGGATGACCTGCTCGACGGCCTCGAGCCCACCGAGCGCGAGCGGCTGGAGGGCCTGCTGACCTCGATCTGGGAGCGAAGCGGTGGCTACGAGGCTTGGTCCCAGGTCCCAGCCGAAGCGGACGACAAGGCTGCCTGAAGCCTCACGCGCACATCACGTGCGCGGCTGAGCGGAGGGGTCAGGCGGCGGCAGAAATGCGCGGCCGTGCGTCCGCCAGGAGCTGCTCGACGACTTCGCGGAGCTGACCATGCAGCTCGTCATCGGTGAGACGGCCCTCGCGTCGAAGCGCTCATGCGCGTGCCCCACCGCGACCTCGACGTCTGCCACGCGAGCACCGGTTGCGGCCAGCACCTTGCGCAGCTCGGCCTGTGACCAGACTGCGCCGAAGGCTCCGACCCGTCATTGGCACAGCGAACATGCGACTTTATGCTCCGGGATATGACGATTCAGCGGATGGACAACGTTCTCATCGTTGTCGACGACCTCGAGGCCGCCAAAGCGTTCTTCGCCGAACTCGGTATGGAGCTGGAAGGCGAGACGACAGTCGAGGGGCGTTGGGTGGACCGCGTCGTCGGGCTCAACGACGTCCGTGCCGACATCGCCATGATGCGGACCCCGGACGGCCACAGCCGGGTTGAGCTGACGAAGTTCCACACGCCGCCGGCGGTCAGAGCCGAGCCGGAATGCGCGCCGGCGAACACGCTGGGCATACGCCGCATCATGTTCGCTGTCGACGACATCGACGACGTCGTTGCCCGCCTGCGCAGCCACGGTGCCGAACTCGTCGGCGAGATCGCGCAGTACGAGGACATCTACCGGCTCTGCTTCCTGCG
>JBBQKG010000021.1:0-55196 GCA_038326655.1 Solirubrobacterales bacterium | reverse complement strand
CCACGCCCACGCGCTTGAGCTCGCCCGCGAGGGCGTCGCGCTGAACATCATCCAGCGCCAGCTCGGGCACGCGAATCTCGGCACCACGTCGATCTACCTGCAAGGTATCGACACCGAAGAGATCATCGCCACCGTGCACGCTAGGCGGGCACCGATGATGTCCGCCACCGCCGGACTGCGCCTCTGAGAGACCCGACCACGCCAACGGCGGGAGCGCCCCAGGCGCTCCCGCTGGTCCTCGCGCGGCTACCGCTTCCAAGGCGCGAGCGCGCGCCAGACGAGGCCTCGCGGGGGCGTCCCGACGCGCTCGGCCATCGTCCTTTACGCCGTCGTCGGGCTCTGACCGCGACGCGCTCGCGAGCGGCGGAGAGCAGGAGCCAGGGTGCGGATACGAGTACCGGTTCTCGGCGGCCGGAAGCCGTCCGCGAACCCTGCGTCGACAGACGTCCGTGCGGGCGTCGAACGTCGTATCAGAGTGCCTGAACGACTCTCCCGTTGTGCAACGTCACGATCGTGGCCTTAGCGAACCACGCCGGGGCCGCTGAGGACATCTCCTTCCAGTTCTCCGTGGTGTCCTGCCAATGCCTAGCGATGCCTGCCGGTGACTCGTAGTACTCATCGACGACGAAGGTCGTATTGCCGGTCGGCTCTGAGCTCGCGTCCATCGGGTTCGACAGCTCCGGGCCCTTGGAGATGGTGTAGTCCAGCAGCGCCGTATCGCCCTCGCGCGGATGCCCCTTCATGAACTCGCCGTGGCTCGCGAAGATGCGATCTCCCTCGGCCACGTCATCAGGTCCCACCGTGAACATGATGAGGAGGTGCGACTTTCCCATATGCGACATGCCGACTCCCTTTCGTCAGGCGCCGCGCGATCGCAACGCGTGGCGATAATAGTGCCCGCCTCGGGAAAACGAACCCAAGGATGCGCCCCGGGCTGGCAGGGCTTCGGGATGACGCTCGTTCGACCACGGGAAAGCGGGCGTCGCATCCCGCAGCGCAGCTGCTACTGCTTGGGACGAGAAGCAGGCCCGGCACTCGCCTTACCTTGGTGCGAACGCAGCGGCGGGTCCGAAGAGACATTCTCAAACACTCGCCCACGCGAGCGCGCCTGTGGGGTGCGCAAACTCGGACGGCCCTCGAAAGTGCGCGATTTGCAGCGCGATCGAATTTACGCACCCCACAGCCTTGGCGTTGACTCCGGCGGCGATCATGAAGGCCGCATAGGTGTGGCGGCACTCGTGCAGTCCGATCGGCGAAAGCGTGGCTCCCTCCCAACTCGCCCGCGCGCGCTTCGTTAGCGCCTCGGACGAGAAGGCCCTGCCATTTGGCCGACCGAAGATGAGTTCTTGTTCGCTGGCGTCTTGCAGCAGTCGGCGTTGGGCGAGGTAGCTTCGCAGTGGCTGGGCTAGCGGGACCCGCCGCCTGCCGGCACGACTCTTGGGCGCAATCGGGCCCACCCTGTCGTCCCAGCCTCTCTCGACGCGGATGATCCCGGCCTCGAAGTCCACATCTGACCAACGCAGGGCCCGTAGCTCGCCGCGGCGAAGCCCCGCGTAGAGCGCGGTCGCCCAGACGGCGCGGTCGCCTACCGGTAGCGCGTCGAGCAGAGCCTGCGCCTCCGAAGGACGGGCAACGCGCTCGCGCCGGCCTCTGTAGGCGGGGAGCGCGAGGCCGACCGTCGGGTTGACGAGCACTTCGGAGCGCGAGAGCGCGCGACGGTAGAGCGCCCGCAGAGGCAGGATCGCGTTGCGAACGGTTGACGGCCCATGTCCTTGGGCGACCATGCGGTCGGCGAGATCCTGAACGCAGTTGCGGGTCACCGCAGAGAGGCGCAGATGGCCGATCTCCGGCAGCAGCTTGGTCCGGAAGGACTGCTCATAGCCCCGCAGCGCCGAGGGCTTGTAGGGATCTCCCGAGCGTGTGCGCACGATCCCTGCCTGAGCCGCCGCAAGCCAGGCCTTGGCTGCCTCGGCGAGCGTCGTTCGGGTCGGCGCCCGCAGCGTCCCCCGCCGCAGCGCGGTCTGCGCCTCGGCCCGCCAGGCGCGCGCGTCGGCGAGCGTGTGGAAGGTCTTTCGGATCGTCTTTCCGTCAGGCGGGGACCAGACCTGCGCCTGGTAGCCAGGCCGACAGTTGCAGCCGTCACCGGCCCGGCTCGAGCACCGCAGGGCATGGCGGATCACAACGCCCTCGGGGCGGCGGCGGGCTGAGCGCGATCTCGGCACGGCGACACATCTAGCTCTTAACGGCGCAGATGGGAAGTCCTGGCTCGTGGGAAGTCGGCCAGCCCGCTGGCGGTCGTGCGGCCTGCGGCGTGCGATCGCGGCGCGATCGGGAAATGTGCCGAGGGCTGGGCCGCGGCGCCCTCCCCGTAAGCGGAGGGGGAGGGATTCGAACCCTCGAGGGGCCGGAAGGCCCCTAACGGCTTTCAAGGCCGCCGCATTCGTCCGCTCTGCCACCCCTCCGGCGAAGACTGAGCGTATCCCAGCCGCGTGATCAGACGGTTCTTTTCAAGACCGCCGCATTCGTCCGCTCTGCCACCCCTCCGGGGCCTTCTAGAGCCAATTATCGCGCCGGGGCGTGTGTAACAGCTGCCTGCCCGGCGTGCCTATCTGCGAAGCGCTTCGCTGACGTCGGGTGGTGGCTCCACCAGGAGAGTGAACGCTGCGATGTCGTCGGCTTCGATCTCCGCCACGTCTGGCTCGCCCGGCTCGCGCAACTTGACGTTGTCTCCCTCCGTACCTTCGAGGTGCCCGCTCAAGACACTCCCACTCGTGGTCATGATCGAGATGTTGATCGGGTTGGTGGCGACACGGTGAGCCTCTTGAACGGCAGCGAGGAACCATTCGGAACCACGCTCCGAGCTGCGCCGATAGACCTCGCCGGGATGGATGTCCATCGTCGCGAGCCTACTCCGCCCGGACACGTCGCTCAAGACCGCCCGCGTCTACCGACCACGGCCCACGCGCGCGCCGTCAGCTCGAACGGCTCGTCGCCGACCCCGAGATCGGCGCACCAGCGCATGATCACTCCCTCGTCGGCGACCGCGGCGCGCTCGCGATCGACCTCGCGGGCAGCGTCTCAGAACGCACGCAAGAGCGTCATCTCGCCTGCGTAGTCCCAGACGCAGGAGGCGACGATGCCGCCCGGGCGGGTCACGCGGGCCATCTCCCGCACGCCCGCCTCGGGGTCAGCCATGAAGTTCACAACCATCTGCGAGAGAGTGGCGTCGAAGGCCTCGTCGGCGAACGGCAGCGCCTCGCCGGTCGCCACCACGACCTCGACCCCTTGCAATCGTGAGCGGCAGGCTTCCGCGAACGGCTCGGATGGGTCCGCAGCACTCACGCTTCCCTCCCCGAGTCGCTCGGCGAGGGCGGCCGTGAGCGCGCCGGGCCCGCAGCCCACGTCGAGGGCGCGCATCCCCGCCTCGACCCGCGCGAACGCGATCAGCGCCGCTGCCAGCGGCGCGCCATAGCGGCCGACGTGACGGTCGTAGGCGTCCGCGGACGCACGGAAGGTTTCAGCACCTGGCATCGCAGCGGCGACCCTACGACCCGCGGCACGGCGGCCGGGGAATTTGCCGCGCTCAAGCCTGGCTGCTATACCGCCGAAGTGGAAAACGTCTTGTCGCGCAAGGTACTCGCGGTCCTCTTCGATCCTCCACCGTCGGCCTGGGCCGACCGTGTCGACGTGCTCGAGCGGCGCGGACTCTCCCCCGCCCGCCTCGTGCGCGAGATCGTGAGGCGCTCGCGCGGGTACGAGACCGTCGTGCTCGACGGGTCCGAGCACTACGATCAGGTCGCCGCAGCGCTGATCGTTCGGCGCCGGCCTCGTCCTCGCATCGTCCTCACGGACGCGACGTGGAGCCGCGGCGGCTCGCGGCTCGGCCGCTGGGCTCGCCGGCTCGGGATCCGCGCGATCGACAGCCCGCGCGTCACCTACTGCGTTTTGTCGAGCGAGGAGATGGAGGCCTTTCCCAGCACCTGGGGAGTGGATCCCGAACGGGTCGCCTTCACTCCCTTCTGCGTCACGCTCAAGGACGACGACCTCGCACAGCCGACCTCGACGGACGGGGGCGTCTTCGCCGGCGGCGACTCCCGTCGCGACTACCACACCCTGCTGGAAGCCGCCCGGCGGACCTCGGCGCCGGTCACGATCGCGACCGGCCTGCTCGAGGGCCGCGGAGACATCCCGCCGAACGTGCACGTGGGACGGGTGCCGCACGAGCGGTTCGTCGAGCTGCTGCGCCACGCGGCAGTGGTCGTGGTGCCGTTCCCCGCGGTCGCGGAGCGCAGCGCGGGACAGCAGACCTACCTGAACGCGATGGCGCTCGGCAAGCCGGTGATCGTCACCGACAGCACCGGCGTCCGGGACTACGTGGAGGATGGTCGCACGGGCCTGATCGTCCCGCCTGGTGACCCGGGGGCCCTCGCGGCGGCGATCGAATGGGTGCTCGACCCGGCAAACGCAGCGCAGGTGGAGCAGATCAAGGCCGCCGGCCGCGAGAGGGCGACCGGCCACTTCACGCGGGACAACTACCTCGGAAGCATCTTCGGCGTGCTTGACTCAGCGAACGGCACATAGCTTGCAAGTCCTTCGGCGGCCTTTTCCAATCCCCGCAGGCTGCCGATACACAAATCGTTATTTCCGAACCGCCGAACTTCGCAAGGTCCCTGGATATCCTTTGACATTCCTCCCGCCTGAATCCCGTCTTGGCTGACCCCACCACTACCCAAACCGCGGAGTGGCTCCTCCCTGGAGAGGAGCAGCAGGGCCTGCGCCGCTACGTCCAGACAATCCGCGAGCGCTTCAAGCTGATCGCGCTCAGCGTGCTGGTCACGACGCTTGCGGCGGCCCTGTACGTGGGCACGGCCCAGAAGACCTACAAGGCCGAGGCGGACCTGATCATCACCCCGGTCTCCGGCCAGGACCAGACGCTGAACTCGATCCCGGGCCTGATCCGGGAGTCCAGCGACCCGACCCGCAACGTGCAGACCGCCGCCCGCCTGGTGACCACGATCGACGTCGCGCGGCGGGCCAAGGAGAAGCTCAATACGACGCGCAGCGGACGCTCGCTGCTGGGCGACGTCCAGGCGAGCCCGATCGCCCAGAGCGATCTGGTCGCGATCACCGCGACCGGCTCGACGGCGCAATCGGCGCAGAACCTCGCAAACGTTTTCGGGGACGCGATCGTCGAGGACCGCACGCAGAAGTTCCACGACCAGATCGATGCGCGCATCAAGGCGCTGAAGCCGCAGGTGGATCAGATCAAGGAAGCGCCCGGGGCCCAGCCCGATCCGCTCCGCACGCAGCTGAGCGAGCTCGAGACGCTCCGTGCCGGCACCGACCCGACGATCCGCGTCGACACGCGGGCCGACCGTCCCACGCATGCGGCCTGGCCGAAGCGCAACCTCAGCATCATCGCCGGCATCATCGCCGGCCTCGCGCTGGGCATCGGCGGCGCCTTCGCCGCCCAGGTGTTCGACCCGCGACTGCGTCGTGAGGACCAGCTTCGTGCCCTCTACCGCCTGCCGGTGCTGGCACGCATCCCCGTCGAGAGCCGCGCGCGCACCGAGAGCGCGATCGCTCCGCATCAGCTGTCTCCCGCGGGGGTCGAGGCATACCGGACGCTGCGCGCGACCCTCACTGCACCCAGAGGCGCGGCCGAGGGCCCACGTGCGGTGATGATCACCGGCGCTTCCCCGTCCGAGGGGAAGACCACCACGGCGCTGAACCTCGCCGCCTCGCTGGCCCTCGCCGGCAAGCGCGTAATCCTGATCGAGGCCGACCTGCGCCGCCCCAAGGTGGGCAAGGCGCTCGGCATCAGCGCGACGCGCGGCATTGCGAGCGTGCTGATCGACGGACTTCCCCTCACGGAGGCGCTCCTCACCAGCGAGGCCTACGGCGACAACCTGAAGCTGCTCCTGGTCGATCGCGCCGGCGAGTGGATGGCGGACCAGTTCTCCCTGCCGGCGGCCAAGGGGCTCGTCGACGAGGCGAAGGAGATGGCCGACTACGTGATCATGGACTCGCCGCCGCTCGCCGAGGTGATCGACGCGCTGCCACTGGTGCAGATGACTGACGATGTCGTGATCGTCGTGCGCCTCGGCCGCACGCACATCAACAAGCTCCAGCGCCTCGGCGAGATCCTGGCGCAGTACAACATCCGCCCTGCCGGCTTCGCCGTCGTGGGCGTCAGCCCCACGACCGAGTACGGCTACTACACCGAGCGACCGGTGCGGCTCTCGGACGAGCGCCGGACGCCCGTGCTGACGCGCTAGCTGCCGATGGCGTCGCTGCGCGCGCTTGTGCCGTTCCAGCCGCGGCCGGCCGGCCCGCCGACGCCGTGGCGCGAGGAACCCGCGCCCGCCGTGATCGCGATCTCGGTCGGCCTGCTCGCGGTGGGCGTCGGCGTGCTGGCCGGGATCAGCCCGCAGCTTGCGATCGCGGCCGCCCTCGGGCTCGGCTTCGCGGCGCTCGTGGTGGCCAACATCACGGTCGGCCTCTGCCTGTTCACGGTCGTCTCCTTCCTCGACATCCTGAGCAACCTCGGCGGCTCGGTGGGGATCACGAAGGTGATCGGCCTGCTGCTCGTGATGTCGTGGCTCGCGACCGTCTCGACGCGCCAGGGCGGCGGCAACGACTTCATCGGCGCCCACCCCACGATGACCTACCTCCTGGCGATGTTCGTGGCCTGGTCCACGATCAGCTTCATCTGGGCCGAGAGCCCTGGGGCGGCGCTCGGCACGAGCTTTCGATACCTCCAGGACCTGCTGCTGTTCCTGATCGTCTTCACGGCCGTGCGCGAGCGGCGTCACGCGATCTGGCTGGCGGCGGCGTTCGTGGGCGGCGCGACGATCGCCGCGATCGTGGCGCTGATCTACCGGCCGGACCCCGGCCAGTACGACGTCGCGCGCGCCACCGGCACGATCGGCGATCCAAACGAGCTCGCCGCCGTGCTGGTCGCCGGCCTACTGCTCGCGGGCGCCCTGGTGGTGATCCTCAAGCGCTCGCCGGCGCTCCGGGTCGCGTCGGCGACCGCGATGCTGCTGTGCGCCGGGGGCCTGTTCGCGACCTTCTCCCGCGGCGGCCTGATCGCACTAGGCTTCGCAATGGTCGCCGGGATCTTCCTCGCCGGCCGGTGGCGGAGAGTCGCGGTCGGATCGCTCGTGCTCGTCTCGCTCACGGCCGTCACCTACTTCGCGGTGTTCGCCCCGCAGGCGTCACGCGACCGGGTGCTGAAAGCCGACGGCGGCACAGGACGCACTGACATCTGGAGGGTGGGATCGCGCATGGTCTCCGCCCATCCGGTGCGCGGCGTCGGGAGCGGCAACTTCAAGATCTCCTCGATCCACTACGTGCTGAAGCCCGGCTCGATCAAGTACGACTACTTCATCGATCACCCCAAGGTGGCGCACAACATGTACCTGCACGTGCTGGCGGAGCTGGGCATCGTGGGGCTGCTGCTCTTCGTGTCGATCATCGCGTTCGCGCTGAGGTCCGCGCTGCACGCCGCGCGAATATTCGCCGAGTCCGGCGACGAGGACATGGACCTGCTGACGCGCGTGGCGATGCTCGCCGTGCTCGGCATGCTGGCCGCGGACTTCTTCCTCTCCGGCCAGCTCTCCAAACAGCTCTGGCTGCTGCTCGGGCTCGGGCCGGCGCTGCTCGCGGTCGCTCAGACGCGCTCCGGGCGTCACAAGCTCGGCAGCTACTAGGTTTGCGCCGGCTTCCGTGGCTCGTGCTCGCCTACCACGCGGTGGGCGACGTCGCTCCGGAGCACGACCCCGATCACCTCGTCCACCCTCCGGACAAGCTCGAGTGGCAACTACGCGCGCTCGTGCGACGGGGCTATGAGCTGGTGCACGCGAGCGAGTTCGCGCGCCGCCTGCGGGCAGGCGTGCCGCTGGAGGGCCTGTGCGCGGTGACCCTCGACGACGGCACGATCGACAACCTCACCGTGCTTGCGCCGATGCTCGGCCGGCTCGGCGCCACCGCGACGGTGTTCGCCTGTCCCGAACTGCTGGGGGAGCCGGACCCGTACATCGCGCCCGCCTCCGGGCTTCGGCTGATGAGCGGTGACGAGCTTCGCGAGCTTGCCTCGCTCGGGATCGAGATCGGCTCGCACACGAACCGGCACGTGGACCTGGCGGCGGCCTCCCCGGAGGAGGCCTATCGCGAGATGCGGTCCTCGAAGGAGGCGCTCGAAGACCTCCTCGGGCGGCCGGTCGAGACCTTTGCGTACCCGTTCTGCCGCTACTCCGGCGCCTGCCCGGCCGCCGCGGAGCGGGCCGGCTACCTCGCGGCTTTCACCTGCGGGGGGCGCGGCGGCAGGGCGCCATTCGAGGTCCGCCGCGAGATGATGGACCGGGTCGACGGCCGACTCGCCTGGGAGTTGAAGGCACGCCGGCGCTACCACGAGACGCTCGACCTGGGGCCCGTCCGGCTGGCCCGCGCAGCAGCGCGCCGGCTGCGGCAGCGCACCTAGCGTTGCGGCCCTCTAAAGGCTTGCCTATGATCCGCCGAAGGCGTCTGTGGAAGTCGACAGTTTCCTTTTGCCCTGCAAGGAGGCCGCATCCTCATGAAAGCCTTTTCGTTCGACCCGGCCGAGCACCGCGACGCCTTTCTCTCCCAAGGCTGGCTTCACATCAAGCAGGGCGTGACGCCCGAGTTCGTGGAGGTCATGAAGGACTTCGTGGCCCGCGAGCTGAGCCAGGAGCAGCTCGAGCAGTTCGCGCTCGCGGGCAAGAAGGGTCAGGGCCGTTTCGAGTTCCCGCCCGAGGTCGACTTCCCGAACGAGATGTTCGACGTGATCGCCGAGGTCTGCGGCCTCGACCGCGGCACGATCGCGCTGTCGGAGCGGCACATCAACGCGTACAACAGCGACGCCCGCCCCGACCCGGCGCCGCACAAGGACCGTGACGCCTCTAAGGTGTCCGTCGGGCTCTGCATCGATCCCGCCGACTCCGAGGTCGTGATCTATCCCGGCGCCAACCGCGAGCCGAACCCCTACGTGTCGGCCGCGACCTACTACGCGAGCCTGCCCGAGGAGGAGCGTCCCGAGAACTCGCTGACCCCCGACCAGGAAGTCACGATCCGTGACGAGCCGGGCGACGTGGTGATGTTCTACGGCTCCCAGATCTGGCACCTGCGCAGACGCTCGGCAGGGTCGGTGAATCTCTACCTGAAGTTCAACGACTTCGATTACGACCCGCTCGGCGAGGACCCGAACACGATCGAGCGCCAGGAGCAGACGCGCGAGCTGCTGCGCTCCAACGGTGAGATCGGCGACGTCGTCGTGAAGCCCTCCCGCCAGCTCGAGCAGCTGACACATCTCTACAGCCGCAACGCGCTCGAGGTGCGGCAGGCGAAGGTCTGGGGCCGCGACGCGGCGCTGCCGCTGGGGGAGGTGGAGTTCGAGATCCTCCAGTCGCTGAACGGCGGCAAGCCGGTCTCGACGCTCGGCTCCGACGCGGAACGCCACGTGCGCCGGCTCGCCGAGCACGGCGTCGTAGACCTGATCCGCGGCCAGTAGCCGCGATGGCCCACCGGGTCACCCTGATTCCCGGCGACGGCGTCGGGCCGGAGGTGATCGAGGCTGCCCGGCGTGCGATCGATGCAACGCGCGTCGAGATCGAGTGGGACCGCCAGGACGCCGGCTTCGAGACATGGGAGCGCGAGGGCACGCCGCTGCCCGACCGCGTGATCGAGTCGATCCGCGCGCGCCGCGTCGCCCTCAAGGGGCCCACGAAGACGCCGGTCGGAGGCTTTCGGCCGATCAACATGCCGCTGCGGGCAGAGTTCGACCTCTACGCGGGCATCAGGCCGTGCAAGGCCTACGCCGGCGTGCCGACGCGCTTTCCGGAGACCGACATCGTGATCGTCCGGATGACTCACGAAGACCTCTACGCGGGGATCGAATACGGGCGAGATGATCCCCGTACGGCGGATCTGCGCGAGTTCATCGCGCGCACCGACGGCACGAGGCTGCCGGCGGACTCCGCGATCACGATCAAGTCGCTCTCGAGCACCGAATGCCGGCGGTTGATGCGCAGGGCCTTCGCGTATGCCGCCGAGCACGGCCGCCGGAAGGTCACCGCCGTCCACAAGGCCAACGTGATGAAGGAGAGCGACGGGGTCTTCCTCGAGGCGGCCCGCGAGGTCGCCGCCGAGCATCCCGAGACCGAGTTCGACGACCGTCGCGTCGACTCGCTGTGCTGCGAGCTCGCGATCCGGCCCGCGGACTTCGACGTGCTCGCGATGCCCCTCTTCTACGGAGACTTCGTGTCGGACCTCGGCGCGGGCCTGGTGGGCGGGCTCGGAATGGCGCCCGGCGTCAACTTCGGCGACGACTGCGCGATCTTCGAGGCCGTCCATGGCACCGCCCCCCGGCACGCCGGCGCGAACCGGGTGAACCCGCTCGCGCTGATGCTCTCAGGCGTGATGATGCTGCGCCACCTCGGCGAGCCCGACGCAGGCGACCGGCTCGAGGGCGCGATCGCCGAAGTCGTCCGCGAGGGCCGTGCGGTCACCTACGACCTCAGGCCCGCGCGTGACCACGACACCGCCTCCGGCACCTCGGAGGTCGCGGACGCAGTGATCGCGAAGCTCGGGGTTCCGGCCTCGAGCGTGGGATAGCGCGAGAATTCGCGCGGCCCTTTCTACAATCAAAGACGTACGCGGCCCGCGCGCGCAAGATGCGGGCTTTGTTTCAGTCTTAAGGAGTAGAGAGCCCAGGCCGAAGAAGTCCCTGAGCCGGGCGACTCGCCCGTCGACGACCACGAAAGGCAGGTGTCGCGACATGACACCACAGGGGACAAGCACCGCCGCCAAGCCAAAAACCGCTGACATGCACCCGGGACCGGGCTTCCGGGTCCGTCCCGACATCGAGCGTCCGGCCAAGGACACGATCGCCGGTCTCGGCCGCTTCGAGACCCCGGCGATCTCGGACCAGCTCAACCGGCTCTACACGATGATCCCGGCGATCCGGAATCTCACCGACGAGCACCTCACGATCCTCGGCCCAGCCGTCACGGTGAAGAGCTATCCCGGCGACAACCTGATGGTCCACAAGAGCCTCGACATCGCCCAGCCGGGCGACGTGATCGTCGTCGACGGCCACCGGTCCCCCCTGACCGCCGCGCTCGGCGACCTGGTCTCGACGAAGGCACGCCACCGTGGCGTCGCCGGCTTCGTGGTCGACGGAGTGATCCGCGACCTGCCGGAGATCAAGGCGCTCGGAGACTTCCCGGTCTATGCCCGCGACGTCACGCCGATCGGTCCCATGCACAGGGGCCCGGGTGAGATCAACTACCCGATCGCATGTGGCGGCGTGGTCGTGAATCCCGGCGACATCATCGTCGGAGACCTGAACGGCGTCGTGGTCGTTCCGCTCGAGTTCGCAGACGGCCTGCTGCAGCGACTGGTGGAGCGCGAAGCCGCAGAGTCCTCCTACAACGCCTCCGTCGCGAGCGGGAACTTCTCGAACGCCTGGGTCGACGCGATCCTCGAGGACAGCGGCGTCCTCTTCAACGGCAAGCCTGAGTGACGAAAAGGGCCCCGGCGGTCCTCCTGGGAGGGGACCAGACCGCTCTTCCCGTGGCGCGCAGCCTGGGCCGTGCCGGTGTGCCGGTCCAGGCACTCGGGCAGCGGTCGGAGCCGGTCAGGCGGTCACGTCACTGCGCCGAGTTCGTCGACCTCGGCGCCGGTGACGGCGTCCAGGACCGCTGGCTCGAGTGGCTCCTCCAGAACGCGGCCCCCGGCAGCGTGGTGCTTCCGTGCGCCGACGAGGGGCTCGAGCTGGTTGCCCGGAATCGTGCAGCGCTCCTGGAGCGCGGCCTGGTCCCGATCGAGGCCGACGACGCCCGGCTGCTCGACATGCTCGACAAGCAGCGCACGCACGAGCTCGCGGTCGAGCACGGCATCCCGGTGCCGCGCTCGATCGTCCTGCGCGACCGCACGGACCTCGAGCGCGCGATCGAGGAGGTGGGCTTCCCGTGCGCCCTCAAGCCGCTCCACGCCCACGAGTTCAGGCGCCACCTTCCCGGGAAGGGCTTCGTCGCCGAGGACGCGGGCGCGCTGGCCGAGTACTTCCGGCTGACCCAGGACGCGGGCGTCGAGATGCTGTGCTCGGAGATGGTCCGTGGCCCGGACCGCTACCACTCCTCCTACCACTACTTCGACGAGCACGGCGACGAGCTGCTCGTGTACACGAAGCAAAAGCTCCGCCAGTATCCGGTCACGTTCGGGGCCGGCGTCTACCACATCATGGATTGGAGCGAGGAGGTGGCAGAGTTCGGACGGCGCTTCTGCCGCAAGCTCGGGCTGCGGGGCCTGCTGAACATCGAGTACAAGCGCGACTCGCGCGACGGTGAGCTGAAGCTGATCGAGTGCAACCACCGCTTCACCGCGTCGACCGCGCTCCACCTCGCCGCGGGGCTCGACGTGCCGCTTTTCGTCTACAACCGGCTCACCGGCGCCCCACTGCCGCGGGTGCGGCCGCCCTACCGCGAGAACATCGGGCTCTGGTACCCGCTGGACGACTTCCGTGCCTTCCGCGACTACCGCCGCGCGGGCCAGATGACGACGCGCGCGTATGCCCGGTCGCTAATGCGGCCTCAGTCGTTCTCGATCTTCGACCGTCGCGACCCGGCGCCGATCGTGGTCGTGATCCTGCCGCGGATCAGGTCGATGTTCAGGCGCATCGGCCGGCGGCTCGGCCTCGGCCGCAAGCGGGAGGATCTCGCCCAGGTGCCCGAGGCAAAGCAGCCCGAGACCGAGCGCACGCCCGCCGGCACGCGCAGCTGAGCGCCGCTGCCGCTCAGACTGCCCCGGAGGCGCCGACCGCCTCGAAGACGCGCTCGAGCACCGGGATCGCGACGCGCGACGCGCCCGCACGATCCGCGACCACGTAGTGGTACTGGAAGCCGGGGGTGCCGTTGACCTCGATGATCGCGCCGCCGGCGTCGGCCAGCGAGCGGTTGATGTCCGGCGTCACGACGTCGACGCCGGCCAGTCGAAGCCCGACCGCGCGGACCGCCTCGGCGGACTCGTCGATCACGTCCTGCGAGTGGCCGCGGACGGTGTGGTTCTCCTGCTCGGCGTTCTCGCTGCTGGCCGACTTGACCTGAACCCGCTCGCCGGCGGCGGGGACCGTGAAGGGGCCGCGCCCTCCCGCCGCGAGCGCGAAGACAAAGTCGAGGTCGGCGGTCATCGTGGCCTGCGGCAGCCCGCTCGCCAGACGCCGCTCGTTCTCGCCCGCGATCAGCTCGAGGATCGTCGAGCGGCCGTCACCGGTCACGTGCGGAGTCAGGCGGAGGACCACGTCGACGAGCTCCCCGTCGAGGAACAGCAGGCGGTACATGTCCCCGGGGATCTGCCGCTCGATCAGGACGCGGGTGTCGAGCCGCGCGGCACTCAGCGCAGCCCGCGCGAGCTCGGTCTCGGTGCGCACGTTCCCCGTGACCGCCGCTCCACCCCGGCCGCCGCCGGCCGGCTTGACGACGCAGGCGCCGCCTGCGTCGGCGATGAACCGGAGTGCCGGCTCGAGCTCGTTGTGCCCGAATTCGAGATAGTCGGGGACCGCGATCCCACGGGAGGTGAGCAGGCGATGGACGAGTGTCTTGTCGAGCGCGACTTTCAAGGACACGGCGTCGTCGAGTGCCGTCATCTGGCGCCAAACACGCGTCGCCACGGGGCCGCGCCGGATCTCGAGGAACTCGTCCTCCAGCTCGACCAGCTCGGCGCCGAGCTCCTCAGCCGCGTCGCGCCAGGCCGACCGGTAGAACTGCTCGACGGCCTGGCCGCCCAGCTCCCACGCGCGTCCCTGTTGCCTGCGCCAGGCAACCGCATAACGGAGCCCGACCGACCTGATCACGTCCGCCCGCGCGGCCCAGCTGCGGCCGAAGCCGCCGCTGCGCGCGGCAGCCCCGAGTGCAAGGCGCTCGACCAGTCTGCTCATGTCGATCGGTGGGCGATCGGTCGCCGATCAACCAGCCGGGCGACTGTGCCGGATCGCGGCGTCGCGGCGGCCACGCCCCGTCGCAGCGTAGAGGTCGAGGTAGAGGTCCTGAAGGCGGTCGACCATCACGCCGATGTCGAACTCGCGGCGACGGCGCTCGCGGCCGCGCTGGCCCATGCGCCGTGCCTGCTCCGGCTCGTCCAGCATGCGCGCGATCGCATCGCCGAGGCCGTCGGGGTCCTGGGGCTCGACGAGGAGGCCTTCGACGCCGTCGTCGATCAGGTCGGGGATGCCGCCCACGCGGGTCGCGACCACGGGCAGAGCGGCGTCCATGTACTCCATCACCGACAGAGGGCTTCCCTCCGAGTTCGTGCTCAGCACCGCGACGTCGCTCGCGGCGAGCAGGTCCGGGACGTCGGAGCGCAGGCCGAGGAGCTTCACCGTGTCCTGGAGGCCGAGTCGCTCGATCAGCACCTCGTAGACCGGGCGGTCGGCACCCTCGCCGACGATCAGCACCTGCAGCCCGGGGAACCGCGGCGCGATGCGGCCGGCGGCCTCGATGAGGACGTCCATCGCCTTTGGCTGGCGAAGGAATCCAACCGTCGTCACGATCGGAGCGCCCGCGGCGATGCCGAGCTCGGCGCGCACGTCCCGGCCCGAGGGCGGGGGAAGCGCCTTGATCCCGTTCGGCACGAAGACCGCGCGCTGGGGGTCGATGCCCTCGAGCTCGATCATGCGCCGTCGGTCCTCGCGGGAGACCGCGATGAACGCGTTGCTTCCGCGCGCGATCAGCTCCCGGTCGATGATCGTCTTCACCTTGCCCTCGAAGGACCAGCCATGCTCGTGGGTCACGACCACCGGAACGCCGCACAGGCGCCCGAACACGACCCCCCAGATGTTGGAGCCGAACTTGTGGGCATGGACGACGTCGACGCGCTCGCGGCGCAGGAGCCGCGCCAGCGGCAGCCAGGCCCATGCGTGCGCCCTAGTGCGCCGATTGAGCCCCAGGAACCTGACTCCGGCGGCCTGCAGCTCTGCGGCCGCCTCCTCGACGGTCTCCTTCTCCCGCTCGCCCGCGGAGAAACGCGTCGCGCAGACCATGCTCTCGAAGCGCTGCGGGTCGAGCCGCTCGGCGATCTGCATGGTCAGGTGCTCGGCACCGCCGTGGGTGCCGACCCGGTCGGTCAGCTGGAGAACCTTGAGCCGCCGCCCATGACCGTTCCGCGAAGGTTCAGGTCTGTCAGGGGCGTCCGGCAGCGGAATGAGCTGTTGGAGGGCGTCCGGCATCGGAGGTGAAGCAGAAGGGGGCTACGCCTATATCGTGAATAAGCGCTCCCGTTTTCGCAACTCCTATTCGTCCATGGACCTCCTCGTCCTTTGCTACCACGCCGTCAGCGAGCGCTGGCCTGCGGACCTGTCGGTCCCGCCGGCCGCGCTCGAGCGCCAGCTCGGGCTGCTCGCCGACCGGGGCTACGAGGGCGTGACCTTCACCGAAGGCGTCACCGGGAACCGCCCGGAAAAGGCCGTCGCGGTCACCTTCGACGACGCCTACCGGTCCGTGCTGACGCTCGCCGCGCCGCTCCTGGCACGGCTTGGCTGGCCCGCGACGGTCTACGTCCCGACCGACCATGCCGGCACCGAGGGGCCGATGTCATGGCCCGGCATCGACCAGTGGCTGGGCGGCCCGTTCGAGCAGGAGCTGATCGCGATGTCGTGGGACGAGCTCCGTGGGCTCGCCGCCGTGGGCTGGGAGGTCGGCTCTCACACCTGCTCCCATCCGCACCTCACGAAGCTCGAGGACGGTGCCCTCGAGCACGAGCTTCGGCACTCGAAGGCGCTCTGCGAGGAGCGGCTCGAGCGGCCGTGTGCCTCGATCGCATATCCGTACGGTGACCACGACGCCCGCGTCGCGGCGGCCGCGCGCGAGGCCGGCTACAGCGCGGCCGGCACGCTGCCCAGCCGCATGGACTCCCGCGACCCGTTGCGATGGCCACGCGTGGGCGTGTATCACGGCGACGACCTCCGCCGGTTCAGGACGAAGGTGTCGCCGTTCGTGCGCGGCCTGCGGGCCTCCCGCGCATGGGAGGCCGCAGACCGCTTGCGATCGAGAATCCGAGGCGGCCCCTAAAGCCGCACCGTCATCGTCTTCGACGCGCCCACGCCGAGCACGAGCACCCGAACGCGGATCTTGTGCCGCTTCTTCGTGCGCGGCAGCTCGAGCTGGAAGCTGCCGTCAGCCGCCACCTCGACGGAGCCGATCGTCTTCCAGCCCTTGGGCGTCTTCTTCTGGATGCGGGCGTGGCGCGTGGTGCTCGACTGCGCCGCAACCGAGCCCTGCACCACCGCGGTCGCCGCCGGCTGGTCCGCCGGCGCGCTCACGGCCGCCGCGGTCACGAGCGTGCACTTGCCCTGACGCTGGCGCTTCCTCGTGCAGGGCCGGCCGCTGGTTGTTCCGCTGGTCGTGCCGCCTGTGGTCGGGTCGGTCGTCGGCGTCGGGCTCGGCGCCGGCGCGGGTGCAGGCGCCGGTGCCGGAGCGGGCGCGGGTGCAGGCGTCGCGCCGCTCCCCAGGTGCACGAGCCGCATGTCGGTCGGCGTGATCCCGAGCGAGCTCGGGCCCACGCCCGCCTGCGACCACAGCTCCGGGTGCGTGGAGTCGGCGTCGAGCTCGAAGCTCGCGCCCTGGTCGATCACGTAGGCACCGTAGGTCTTGAGCGCCTGGATCAGGTTGCGCACGCCGATGCTCGCGGTCGCCGGCACCGGGAAGTCGGCTCGCAGCACGAACAACATCCCGTACTGGATCGAGCCGGTTCCCGCGGAGCCGTCGCTGTGCGTCGCGACGGGGAACACGTAACTGCTCATGACCCTCGGCACCGTGATGCCGAGCGCGTGGTTGATGCCGCCGAGCAGCTCGTCGGCGCGCACCGCGGTCGAGATCAGCGGCGTGCCCGAGCCGCGGGCGGAGTTCTCACTGCCCGCCGTGCTGTAGCCGGGGCCGTTGAGGTTCCACTGGACAATCACCGCGGTCGTGATGCCCGAGGCCCCGACGCTCGTGCAGCGCCAGAACTCCCACGCCTTCGTCCGGTCGGCGGACACGATCGTCATGTGGCCGTCGGACCCCGGCGCCGGGTAGGCGCCGGCCGGGATCGGGATCGGAAGGCCATCCCACTTCAAGTCCTTCGTCGGCGACCAATCGGTCGTCAGCGAGACCTTCGCGGTGGCCGGGTCCCCCGGGGAGGCGAAGAACACCGGGCTCGCGTAGGCGCCGTTGCTCGGCGTGCCGGAGATCTCCATCTTGGAGCTGTAGCTGATGAACTGGCTCGCGAACGGGTTCCCGGCGTCGATGCTTCCCTTCTGCGCCGCCGGCACGTTCCACGGGCTGGTGCTCGAGAAGGCGCGAAACGGGGCCGCCACTGCGCTGGAGCCCATGCAGCTCCACACTGCCAGCGTCGCCGCGAGCGCTCCGAGCGCCCTGCGCGATCCCCGTACAAACCGCTTGTGGCCGCGATACTTCCCTGCCTGAACGGTAGTTGACATCGCCCTCCTTGGCCTTTGCCCCTTCCGCGGCGCCGGAGCGGGCGCAACGGAACTTGCAATAGGCACGACTCGACCGTGGGAGCAGGCGTCTTTAGCTCGGTCGTACCGATGTCCAGGGGCCTGTGCGAACCCGCACTAGGCGGCCGGGCGAGGTGCCAGGCGGGCGCGGATGTCTTCCACGAGCCCGGAAACGTCAGACCGCGAGAGCTCTCCGGTGACCGTCAGGACGAGCACATACGCGATCAGGCCGGCGATCGATCCGGTCAGCCACTGGCTCCAGGAAAGGTCTGAGGTGCCCACCAGCGCCATCGCCCCCGCCATCGCGGCGGCGGCGAGCATGCAGCGCACGAACGTCACGAGGATCGGCGTGAGGCGGATGCCGAGCACCTGCTGGCAGATCCAGAAGTGCCCCCCGATGTAGAGCGAGTACGCGACGTCGGTCCCGATCGCGCCACCCACGACTCCGATCCGCGGCAGCAGCACGAGATCGATCGCGGCGTTGATCGCGACTGTCACGATCGACAGAACCACGCGCCTACGTGCCTCGCCGACATAGTTCACGGCAATCGTGATGAACGTCCCGATGCCGGACAGGAACACGAACGGCGCCAGCGCGCGAAGCACGCTCACGGAGCCCTGGTAGCTCGAGCCGAGCGCGAGGTGCACGATCGGCTCCGTCCACACGAGCACCGGCGCGAGCAGCGCGCCCTGGAGCAGGATGAGATAGCGGTTGGCAGCGTTGAAGGCGGCCAGGTCGGGCCCGCCGCCCCCGCGTGACAGGCGCGGCGCGACGCCGAGAGCCAGCGCCTGCCCGCCGTAGGCGAGGAAGATCGTGAGGCGCATCGGCGCCTCGAACACGCCGACCGCGGTGGTGCTGATGATCGCGCCGATCAGCAGCACGTCCACCTGCTCGAAGAGCGTGAATGCGATCGTCACGACGAAGAGCGCCCCGGCGTAGCGCGCAAGCCGGCGCGAGTGGCCCCGCTCGGCGAAGCCGAGCCAGCCGCGGCCCATCAGCATGATCGTCATCACGACCCCGGCCAGCGCGCCGATCACGTAGCCAATCGCGCGGCCGGACGCGGCGCCGGTGGCCCCCGCTCCGAGCGCCACGAGCAGCACGCTGGCACCGGTCTCCGTGGCGCTCTCGACCAGCGTCACGCGCCAGGCGCCCGAGACCAGACCGGAGGCGACGAATACGTTGCGGTACAGGAAGAACATGCTCTGGCCGAAGATCGAGATCGCGAGGGCGCGCAACGGCCACACGAGCGCGGGGGTGTTGTAGAGGTCCGCGATCGGGCTCGCGAGCGCGAACAGCAGCACCGCCATCGGCGTGAGCGTCAGGAGCTTCATCTTCGAGGCGTCCGCGAGCACGTCGATCACCGTGCGCGGCTCGTCGCTGTGGTCGGCGATGTAGCGGCCGGCCGACCCTGAGATGCCGAAGTCGGCCACCAGCACGAGCAGCGTTCCGATCCCGACCGCGAGCGCGAAGACCCCGTAGTCGCCGGGCCCGAGCGCCCGCACCAGATAGAGCGTCAGGCCGGCTGTGAAAGCGGCCGTGGTGATCTGCGTGGCGAGGCCGAAAACGGTGTTTCGGACGATGCTGTCCCGCCGCGCAGCCGGTTCCGAAGGCGCCTCGGCCGTCATGGGGACCACGTTAGCCTGGCCGGACGCTGCTGCGATTCAGGCCGGGACCGACGACTAGTGCCGGACGCGGACGCGGACGACGTTGGAGTGGCCGACTCCGCGCACGACCGCCCGGAGCTTCAGCACACGCACGCCGCGCCGCAGTCGCACGTGCTTGAGTCGCAGCCGACCCGGTGCGCCGGACCACGACGCGTGCGCGGGTCTTCCCAGCCGCGGGTTGGTGCCGAAGGAGCCGTCGGCCTGGATCGGCTTGCGGCGCAGCCGGTGCCAGCGATGCCCCACGCGGACCTGGATGCGCACCACCTTGCCGGCGGGGACCTTGACGCGCACATGGCCGTGCAGCCGCAGCTTGTGGCCGACCCGGACCCGGTGCCTGAGGACACGTAGCACGATCTTTCGGGCGCGCGGCCGCGAGGACTGCGCCTCGGGCGGCGCGACGGCGCCGCCGACAGCCGCGCGGGCGGGGCGCATGTCCGAGCCGCGGATGCTGAGGCTGCCGGGGTTGAGGCCGGTCTGGGCCCAGATGCCGGGGTGCGTGGAATCCGCGTCCAGCTCGAAGCTCGCGCCCTGGTCGATCACGTAGGCGCCGTAGGTCTTGAGGGCCGCGATGATGTTCCGCTCGCCGATCGAGGCATTGCCAGGCGCCGGATAGTCGGGGCGGAGCACGAACCGCATCCCGTACTTCACCGCGCCCGAGCCGGCGTCGCCGTCGGAGTGAGTCGCGACCGGATAGATGTAGTCGTGGGCGACACTCGGCACCGTGATGCCGATCGCGTGGGTGATGCCGTTCAGTGCCTCCTCGGCGCGCAGCGAGGTGGAGATCAGCGGTGTGCCGGAGCCGCGCGCGGAGTTCTCGTCCCGGTTGGAGGAGTAGCCGGGCCCGGTCAGGTCCCACTGCAGGATCACGGCGGTCGTGATCCCGGAGCCCGAGACCTTCGTGGCCCGCCAGAACTCCCAGTCCTTCGTGCCGTCGGCAGACACGATCGTCATGTGACCGTCGGAGCCGGGCGCCGGATAGGCGCCCGCCGGGATCGGGATCGGCTTGTGGTCCCACTTGAGGTTGTGCGTGGGCGACCAGTCCGTGGTGAGGTCGACGTTCGAGGTCGAGGGGTCGCCCGGGGACGCGAAGAAGACGGGGCTGGCGTAGGCGGCGTCGCCCGGCAGCCCGGAGATCTCGAGCTGCGAGCTGTAGCTCGTGAACTGGCCGCTGAACGGGTTGCTGGAGGCGATGCTGTCGGGTGCCGCCGGCACGTTCCACGGGCTCGTCGCCGAGAAGGCCCGGAACACCGGCGCAGCCGGCGCGGCCACGGGCGCGGCGACTCCCACGACGATCGCTGCGACCAGCGCAGCCAGGGCGGCCAGGACGCGGATGTTCGCTCGGGAAAGCATCGCTCTCCCGGTTGATCGGCCTCCCCGCCAGGGCCTTGAGCGGTTGAGACGCCCGTTGCGCGGCTATCCGGCGCTCTTCGAGAAGAGCGGCGAGCGTGGGTTGAGCGACTTTGCGCGCGCCAGGCTGCGTCGCGCGGGCCCGATCGAGCCGAGCTCGGCGTTGATGCGCGCGGACACGAGCCAGAGCCTCCAGTCGCGCTTGTCACGGTCGAGCGCGTCCGCCAGCCAGGCGCGCGCGACCCGGAGGTCTCCGGCCTGCTCCTCGAGCAGCGCGAGCTGGAGGTACGGGGAAGCGGCCCAGGGCTCGAGCCGGCGGGCGTCCTGCGCCGCCGAGAACGCCGCCGAGGAGTCGCCGCGTGCGGCGGCCGACGCGCTCGACTTCAGGCGTGCCTGTGTGAGCAGCGCAAGCCCGGCGACCGCGATCACGCCGAGGCATGCGACCAGCACGGCGCCTCGCACGGCCAGCCCGCGGCGCGGGTGCGAGGTGCGCCGCCGCGACGCGGCGGCCTCGGTCGCGGCCTCGGTTGTCCTCTCCGGGGCGGTCGCGAGGCCGGTCAGCAGCGCGACGCACACGACGCCGATCAGGGCGACCACGGTGAGCTGCCACATCCAGTCGATGCCGGCGCCGAGCGCAAACCCCGCGAGCGTTGCGACCAGCGCGGCGACCGTCGGCCGATCGGGCGTGCGCCTCAGCCGCGCCACGCCGGCCGCGAAACCGGCGCCGAGGAAGAGCGCCAGGAACGCGAAGCCGACCAGTCCCAGCTCACCGAGCGTCTGGAGGTAGACCGAGTGCGCGTCGCGGACGAACAGCCCGAGCGAGCGGTGCTGCGCCCACCACGGCTCGAATGAGCCGGCGCCCTCGCCGGCAATCGGATGCCCGGTCCACTGCTCCTTCGCCGATGCCCACAGCTGCCACCGGCCGGTCCCGTTGGCACTGAGGAGGTGCGACTTCGTGAAGTCGGTCTCCGAGAGCCGGGCGTCGGCGGGCGAACGCTTGAAGTCTTCGAACTTCTGCACCGGGTGCACGGCCGCGAGGCCGACGGCGACCGCGACGACGGTGACGAGCCCCGCGACAGCCGCCGCCCTGCGCGCCGCCCCTGGGTTGCGGCCGATCGAGCGCACCAGGCGCGGCTCGGCGATCGCACACCAGGCCCCGTAGACCAGCGCCACGCCGAGACAGAGCAGCATAAGCAGCACGGCTGCGCTTCGCCCCTGCGAGGCGGCGCCGCCGGAGGAGAGCGGCCCGTCGACCAGCGCATGGCGCGCCCTCAGGACGCCGGCGGCGCCGGCCGCACCCAACGCGCCGGCGAGTGTGGCCGCAATCGCGGGCAGGCGCGGAGCGGTCAGCGCAAGAAAAGCCATAACGCCGAACAGCGCGGTCGCGACGCCGCCGCGCGACGAAGTGAGGTAGATCGTCGCGGCCAGCGCCGGAAACGGCGCGAGCGCGAGGCCTCGCCCGATCGGGTTGCTCCAGGAGACCGCCGCCCGCCGCAGCAGCAGCGGGAAGGCGAGCCCGACCAGGATCGCGAGCCCGTTCCAGTAGTTGACCGGGTAGCTCAGGCGCTTCTCGTCGAAGTACGCAAGTGGCGCGGCGCTCTCGCCGAGCAGATGTGGAAACAGCCGGCTGAGCAGCGCGATCACGCCGACCGCGACGATTCCGAGCGCGAGGCCGTCGCTCCAGCGGTAGCCGTCCCCCCGGCGGCTCAGGAGCACCGTGAGCACGAAAGCGCCGAGGTAGAGCAGCACCCTGCCGGCCTCGTAGTAGGAGTTCTCGGCGGAGGGCGACCAGCCGATCGACAGCGCCGTGAACAGCGCCAGCAGCGCGAGGCCCGCCGCGCCCAGATAGGCGGCACGGGGCATCCGCTCGAGCGACGCGAGCCGCAGCCCCACGCCGATCGCGATCGCCCACCAGATCGCGACAGCGAGGGAGAGCCGCACCGTGAGCGCGTAGCTCCCGTTGTTCAGCGCGAGCAGGAAGGTCGCGACCGCGAGCGGGATCAGCACGACCCCGAGGCGGGCAATCGGGGCGGCGCCGGGCGCGGATCGCGAGTCGCCGGGCGTGCCCGCGGCCGGCGGAGCGGCCGGCGAAGCCGGCGCGTGGTCAGCCGGCCGTGTCTGGATTCTCGTATCGGCCATAGCCGACCTGAAGCTGCGTTTTCCTGGGCTGGCGCCGCCCCGGCGAGCGTGTCCATTCGCGGCACCGTGACGTTCGGGGGACGAGGTCCATTCTAGTCACGAGCGGTGGACGGGTCGGCGGCATCCGGGGCGGATCCGGTCGCGACGAAGGTCGCGAGGCGACGCGATTCCACGCCGATCGTGTGGGTCCTGGCGCGAGCGATTCCACGCTCCACGAGCCGGGCCCGCAGGTCCGCGTCGGCCGCCACACGCTCGACCGCGCCAGCCGCCGCGTCAGCGTCGCCAGGCGGGATCAGGAGCCCGGCGTCGCCCACCCCGTCGGGCACCCCGCCCACCGCGGTGGCGACGATCGGCAGTCCCGACGCGAACGCCTCGAAGACCACCTGCGGCAACCCCTCGGTCCACGACACGTGGAGGAACACGTGGCTGTCCCGGTAGAGCTGGAGCAGGCCGTCGTCGAGCGAGACGTAGCCGCGAAGCTCCGCCTCGCCCGAGACGCCAAGCTGCGCGAGCCGTGCTTCGAGCTCCTCCTCCATCGGGCCGTCGCCGCAGATCACGAGCTTGAAGTCACGGCCGGAGGCGCGCAGCCTTGCGAGAATGTCGGCCAGCAGCAGCGGGTTCTTCTCGGCATCGAGGCGGCCGACCGACAGCACGCGCAGCTGGCCGTCGTAGGGACGCGCGAGCGCCTGATCGGCACTGACGATGTCGGAGTCGTCGATCAGCGAGACCGACAGCTCGAGCAGGCGCGGCGCATGGCGGAAGTTGCGTGCCAGCTCGGGTCCCACGACGGCAATCGGAAAGAATCGCGAAAGCAGCTTGTACAGCGTTTCGAGCCCGTCCGCGGCGATGTGGATCGAGCGCCGCCCCGGATAGCGGCCACGGGCGTAGCGGGGTAGATCCTGCCGGACGCCGAGCGCGACGCGCTTGCCGCGTGCGGCCGCCATCACGGCGAAGACGAGCGACACGAGATAGGACCCGACCAGCCAGACGGCGTCGACGCGGTCGAGCACCCGCCAGAACGCGCGGATCGAGCCAAGCATCGTCTTGAGGAGGTCCAGAGGGCGCGAGAGGCTCTCGACCCAGGGCATCGCGACGACCTCGGTGCCGGAGGGCATCCGGTGCTGTGAGCGGCCCGGGGCCGGGTCCACCCGCGCCACGAACACGAGCTTCTCGACGACCGGCGCCATTCGTGCCACGAACACCGGAAACACCCGGTCCGTGTAGTAGTCGCCGCCTTCGCGCCAGAAGAGGTGGTCCGTGTAGACGGCCACGCGCGTGGACTCGGGTTGCGTCATCGGCTGAGGGTAATGGGGCCGGCCGGCGCGCGGCGGTCGGCACCTGGTGTTCATCGGAGCAGGGACTGCGAGGGGCGAGCGATGGGCGCCGCGTTGCGGCCCCGATTCAAGCCCGCAACGGCTGCTAGGGGCTCGTCTGGACGAGCCTGAAGTCGCTGGCCCCGATATCGAGCGCCGAGGTCGTGAGGCCGCTCTGGGCCCACAGGCCCGGCTCGTTGGAGTCGGCGTCGAGCTCCAGCGAGGCGCCCTGGTCGACGACGTACGCCCCGTATGTCTTGAGTGCCTGGATCACGTTGCGCTCACCGATTCCCGCATTGGCCGGCACCGGGTAGTCAGGCCGCAGCACGAACAGCATCCCGTACTTGATGTCGTTCGGGCCCAGGTGACCGTCGGAGTGGCTCGCCGGTGGATACACGTAGTCGCTCGACACGGACGGGACCGTGATGCCGAGCGCGTGGTTGATCCCGTGGAGGGCTTCCTCCGCGCGAAGCGTGCTGGGGATCACCGGCGCTCCGGAGCCGCGCGCCGAGTTGTTGCTCGGCCCCGCTACGCCGCTGCCCGTCAGATCCCACTGCGCGACCACCTCCGTCACGTAGCCGGCGGGACTGGCCTGCGTGGCCCGCCACATGTCCCATGCCGTCCTGCGGTCGGCGGACACGATCGTCAGGTGCCCATCCGATCCGGAGGCGGGCGCCGCGCCGTCCGGCAACGGGATCGGCCTGCCGTCCCAGAGCAGCGGCGCGCTGATCCAGCTCGGCTTTCCGATGATCACCGGCGCGACGGGGTCGCCCGGCTTGGCGAAGAAGATCGGCTTCGCGTAGGCCGTGCCGGAGCCGCCGCCGTTCGGGATGCCGGAGATCTCGAGGCTCTGCGAGGAGAACTCGCCCGCGTAGGGGTTGTCCGCGGTCGCGTCGCCCTTCTGCGAGGCCGGCACGTTCCAGGGGCTGTCGTCCGCGAACGGCCGCCACACGAGGCCGCTCACCGGGGCCAGGCAGGGGCTGCCGGGGTTGAGCGTGAAGTTCTTGCCGATCCGGTCGACGTAATCGGGGTTCGCGACCAGGTTGCCGCTCACCACGACGCCCTTCATGCGTGGCTGGACGCCGCCGTCGCCGTTGTCGCGCGCACCGCCCGAGACGCAGTTGTTGCGGTACACGTTGCCCGTGCCGACCGGGTCCCCCTCGGCCCAGAAGGCCTCGAGGTTGTCGCGGTTGGTCGAGTTCGTGATCACGTTGCGCTCGACGATGTTGTTGTCGGAGGTCGCATTGCCCAGGCCGGAGATCAGCACGCCCTCGCCGTTGCCGTCGATCGTGTTGTAGGCGACGTGTGTGCGCTGGGCGTGAGGGAAGAGCTGGATGCCGCGGTCGGCGTTGTCGTAGATCACGTTCTCGGCAACCTCGGTGTCGCCGGCATTCCACACGCTGATCCCCTGATGGCGGTTCGTGATCGGGATGCGACCGCAGTCGTGGATCCGGTTACGCCTGATCGCGGCGCGCTCGATCGGATGCTCCCACGATCCGACGAACACGCAGTCGGCGGTGTGAACATTCGTGATGTCGTTGCCCTCGAGCGTCGCGTCGTTCGCCTCGATCGAAGGGCTCGACAGGCCGAGCGTGTTGATGCCGACGAGGTCGAGATCCGACACGGTGACGAAGTCCGCGCCGGACTTGATCCAGACGCGGCCCATCAAGACGGCGCGCTCGCCGGGGAAGCTCTGAACCGTGATCGGGGCGCCGCTCGCACCACTGCGCGTGAAGGTGATGCCGCCACCGTAGGTACCAGCGCGCAGGCAGCCGGTCTGCCCGGCGGTCAGGGAAGATGCGAGGCGCTGGGTGGTCCTGAACGGAAGCGCCTCGGTGCCGGGATTCGTGTCCAGGCCCCTGAGCGAGGCGACCCTGTCGCACGACGACGCCGCGCCGGCGCCTCCGCCGCCCACGCTGAGCGCGACGGCCACCGCGAGCGCGACGAGCGCAAGCCAACGTACTCCGATTTTCCTTGAACGCACGGTCCGTGCCTTCACGATTGCGGCGCCTCCCAACGGCAATCACCCGACTCTTCGGGCTCGTGATCGTTTCGCCGCCCGCGATCGTGCCGATCGCCAGCAAGCGTTCCGTCTCTAACTTCCTTGCCCTGCCCGCGGAACCCCCGAGCCGTGCTCTCGAGCCCGGCTCAGGTCAAACGCTGCGAATCGTCCACCGTGGGCAGGCCAGGAAGTGTAGCCGCTATTTCCGGAATAGTTGGCGCAGGGCGGCGACCGGCGGACCGAAGCGAACGGCGCCCGCGAGGAATCCGGTGCCCCAGGAAGCGTGCATCGTCAGGAAGATGACCGGCAGCGCGGCGCGGTCGGAAACCTCTCCTTCATCGGCACGCGCACTGGCGGCGGCGAGCGTGGCTGCGTAGATCAGGAGTCCGGCCCGGGCGGCGCGGCGGAGCGGCGCAGGACCCGCCAGTGCCGCCACGGCGGTCGCCACGAGCGCGGGCGGCAGCCACAGCGAGCGCCGCATGCTCTGCGGGTGGCGGCGGGCGGTCTTCGCGCGGTAGAGGCCGTAGCGCGCGTACTGGCGAGCGAGGCCGGGGATGCTGTCGCGCGGGATGTACCGGGCGGCAAGGTCCGGCAGGCCGACGATGCGCATGTTCGCGGCGCGAAACCGGGCCGCCAGCTCGGAGTCCTCGTTCACGGCCCAGGCCTCGTCCCAGCCCCCCAGGCGCTCGAGCGTGGCTCGCCGCCAGACGCCGCCGAAGACGCCGGTGTCGAGCTCCCGCTCGACACCGGCCACCCACTTGGGAGACCCGCCCACGCCCAAGGGCGAGCGCAGCGCGATCGAGACCCGCCGCGACCACTTGCCGCCGCCGGCGGGTATCGGGGCACCGGCGACCCAGGCGACGTCGCCGGGCTGGAGGCGCTCCACGCCACGTGCGAGGTACTCGGGCGGATAGTGCGTATGGGCGTCCATGCGGGCGACGTAGGTGCCGCGCGCGTTCCGGAGGCCGACGTTCAGTCCCTGTGGGATGCCCTGCGCCGGGTTGTCGATCACGCGGATCCGCGGGTCCTGCGCGGCGAGCCGGTCGAGGATCGCGCGCGTGGCGTCCTGCGACCCGCCGTCCATGAACAGGAACTCGACCTCGCCGTCGAAGCGTTGAGCCTGCATCGCCGCGACCGTCTCGCGGACGTGCACCTCCTCGTTCAGGACCGGCGTGAGCACGCTCACGTCGACCTTGCCGTTCCGGTCAGCCGCCTCGGTCATCGCCGTCCGCCATGTTCATCCCACCGGCGGACTTATCGGGAAATCGGGCGGCCGCTTGAGCGAGAAGGGCAGGGAGTACACCGAGCCGTCGGCGAGCCGGGCGCGGTAGCTGCCGCGCCGCTTGGAGCGAAAGCGATGCTCGAAGATGCCGTAGCGGTCGGTCCTGAGGATCTTCGCGCGCCTCCAGGCGCCCCTCCGCCTTCGCTCGACCACGACCTTCCCCGCCAGGCTGTTCGGGGTGCGGCCCCAGATCCGGACTCCGCGCCGTCCGCGGAACGCCACAAACGGGAACCTGAAGGACTCGAACGAGAGCTTGGGCCGGTCGCAGCCGAGGTTCTCGGGGTCGTCCGGACACACTCTGAAGAGGCCGTCGGCGAACCGCGCCGAGTCTCCGTAGCCGTCTCGCATCTGGAACCAGGACGCGACGCTGACGCCGGCTTTCCACATCCGGAAGAAGGCCTCCGAGATCCACCGGGCCTGCAGACGCACCGGGACCCCCTGGGGATCGGGCGGATTCGTGTCCCAGCCGAACTCGCTCACCCAGAACTGGACCGGACGGCTCGAGACCACACGGCCCTGCCTGATCGCCGCCCGCAGCACCCTTCCCATGCTCGGCAGCTGCCCGATCGAGATGCTGTCCGGGCTGAGCGTCGCGTGCGTGGGGTCGCCGGAGGTGTACGGATGGTGGCTCCAGACGTCGAAGTGCAGCGGCTCGCCGCAACCCGGCTTCACACGCAGCTTCTTCGAGAGGCAGAAGAGCATCCGCATGAACTGAAGCGGCGGGATCGCCTGCCCGCTCGGCCGGTCGAGCGCGAACGGATAGAGCGACCCGGCGACCACGAGCAGGCCTGGATCGACCCCGTGCACCGCGGCCGTGAAGTCGTTGACCATGCGGCGGTACAGCACCGGCGAAAGCGCGTCCCCGCCCGGCTTGTCCTTCCATTGCGGGACAAAGAAGAAGCTGGCGTTCACCTCGTTCCACACCTCCCACGCCGGCACGCGCGGCAGGCCGCCGTAGCGACCGCTGTAGCGGAGCGCGGCCGCGTGGCCGAACGCCGCCACCTCCGCCGGGTCGGGGTTGGTCACCCCGGGCCGCGGCCCGGCGCCGCGCTCTGCCCAGGTCGGTGCCTCGCTGATGTTGATGAACGGCTGCAACCCGTTCGCGACCGCGCGCTGGACGGCCAGGTCGACCGCCCCCCACAGGTACTGCGGGTCTCCCGGGTCGGTCGCGTCGAAGCCCGGCGGCTTGGCCGCGCCGTGCGGCGCGACGTCGTTCCAGCTCAGGTCGATGCGGACCCAGCTGGCGCCCGCCTGGCGCATCCGGATCATCGCCATGTTCGTGCTGGCCGGATCCGAGAAGACCGCGGCGTCCTGGAGTGAGGTTTGGAGCGGGTGAGAAGCCGCCTGCGCGCGCGGAGCGCCCAGCGTGAGCGCGACGACCAGCACCATGGCCAGCATGCCGAGACAGACCCGCGGCAGGGGCGTCGTCAGGGGCGGCAACGACGTCGAGGGCGTCAGGAGGGGCCGGTGGAGCCTTTGGCCCTGTGCCGCTGAAGCGCCACCGCTCCGAGCGCGAGCCCGGTGATCGCGAGGATGCCGAGCACGAGCCATCCGAGCCCTGCGTCGCCACCGTCGACGGCGTTGATCGCGGCCGAGGGAACTGCCGCCGTGCTGCCGGCGCGCGGCCTGGAGTGCCCTGCGTGGCCCTTGACCGTGCCGGTCGTGCCGGAGGTCTCGGGCGCGCCCAGGCCCGGCGAGGTCGCGAGCGACGAGAGCGCAGCGGCGTCGGAGCCGCCCAGCTTCGCCAGCTTCTGCTTCAGCGCGGAGCTCAGCTTCCTGGCGTGCTTGCCTGGCCCCAGCGCCCGCGGGCCCTTGGTGGTCGGAAGCGTCTCGACGTACTGGTCGCCGGCCGAGTTGTCCGGCGTCGCGCCGTACGGGTTACCGCCCGTGGTGTCGAAGGACTGGCCCGAGTTCGCGAGTGCACCCGCCGGAACCGCTGCGACGAGCGCGGCCAGCGCGAATGCGATCAGCGAGGTGAGCGCTACTCGCCGGCGCCTTGGAGCAGACATGGGAGCGTCATCAGGGTGATCTTGAAGTCGAGCCATAGAGACCAGTTCTCGATGTAGTAGTTGTCCCATTCGGCGCGGTCGGAGATTGACGTCTGCCCGCGGAGCCCGTGGATCTGTGCCCAGCCGGTGATGCCCGACTTCACGCGGTGGCGGTCGGTGTAGCGGTGCACGTCCTGGCCGAACTGCTCGGCGAACTCCGGCCGCTCTGGCCGCGGCCCGATCAGGCTCATGTCGCCGCGCAGGACGTTGATGAGCTGCGGCAGCTCGTCCAGCGAGGTCTTCCGCAGGAAGCGGCCGACGCGCGTCCGCCGGTCCTCACCCTCGACGCCACCGGGGGCGGTGTCGCTCGAGAGCGGGAACATGTGCCCGTTCCCGTTGCCATTTCCGTTGCCGTTGCTGTGCCCGTTGCCGTTGGCCTTCACGACCGCGTGGACAGGCACCGGTGGCGGGTCCTTCATGCTGCGGAACTTGAGAATCTCGAAGTGACGCCCGTCGAGCCCGACGCGGCGCTGGCGGAAGAAGATCGGGCCGCCCATCGACAGCTTGGTGGCAGTCGCGAGCGCGATCATCAGCGGTGAGATGATCAGCAGCAGGACGGCCGCCACGATGCGGTCGATCGTGTACTTGATCGCGAACTGGAAGCCCTTCGGGTCGGCGGGCCGCATCGCGAACAGCGGCAGGCCACCGATGTGCTCCACCGTGACGCGCTCGACCGCGGCCTCGAACAGCCTCGGCACGAGGAGGGTCGTCACGCCGAGCTCCTGGCAGCGCCTGACCATCCCGAGCAGCACGTTGTGGGGCGCGGTGGAGAAGGTGAAGATGACGTGCTGCACACCGCGCTCGGCGATCACCTCCTCGAGGTTCCAGCTCGCACCGAGCACGGGCAGCGGCGCGCGCGCGTCCTCGATCTCGAGCGGGTCGTTGTCGAGGAAGCCGACCGGGCGAAGCCCGAACTCGGGCCGCTGGAGCAGGCGCCGTGCGACCAGGTTGCCGATCCGCCCGGCGCCGACGACCAGCGTCGGCTTGCCGGCGCCGCGCTTGATCGCGCGGCCGCGGATGAAGAACAGACCTGCGCGCCCCGCCGAGAGGCAGCAGACCGCCAGACACCAGAGCAGCACCGTCTGAGCGGCGAGGTGGATGTCGTCCGTGAGCAGCACGCGGACCGAGATGACCGCCATCGTCGCGACCGCGGTGGCCGAGGTGATCGAGCGCACCTCGTCGAGGAGATTGGGCTGAATGCGGTCACGGTAAAGGCCGCGCAGCGCGAAGCCGACCAGCACCAGGACCAGGAAGAGGGCATCCCAGACGACGGGAGACATGGCCTTGTCGGCGGCCAGGGAGACCAGGCGGGTGGCGACCGATGCGGCCACGAGCATCGCCGAGTCGATCGCGACCGCGAGGTACCGCGAGTCGCGCTCACCAAAAGCGTCGTGCTCGGGCCTGATCGCGTGCGGCAGCTCGAGGGGGCGTATCGGCCTCTCGATTGTCGGCGTTGCGACCGTTTCCTTGCCAAGAAGGTCGCGAACTTCGGTTGCACCAGAAGTTGGCATTCCCATGTGTCCCATCCCTAAGACGTTCCTGATCCTCGAAACTTGCACTATTCGTCCACTTGTTGCGTCCACTTGTTGGTGTCCGCGTTATCGGCCCAGGGTTTTTCCTGAGCCTGAGCAGCCAGGGGCGACGCAGGACCAATGTCCTCCGACACTCTGGCCAAGACAGCGATCACACGGTTTCCTTGCCGCGCCGCAGGCCGGACGTCCGTGTCCAGCATCCGAAGCCTCCGGGTAGGCAAGGCCATTGTAAACAAGAGCATGGGGCCCGTCGACAGAAATTTCAGGGAGCGAGAAGCCCCCCGAAACGTCAGCGCAGCGAGCGAATCTCTGCCGGCGCGCCGTGCTCGCGGAGGGCCGCCGGCACGTCTATCCCGGTATCGGCGCGCTGGTGGTTCTCCATGAGCGCGACCAGCGTGCGCCCGACCGCGACCGCGGTGCCGTTCAGGGTGTGGACCGGCCGCGGAGACTTCGCTCCCTCGGCGCGGTAGCGGCAGCGCATGCGCCGGGCCTGGTAGTCGGTCGTGTTGGAGCACGACGTCAGCTCGCGATAACGGCCCTGCCCCGGCAACCACGCCTCGAGGTCGTACTTCTTGGCGGCCGAGGCGCCGAGGTCCCCGGCGGCGATGTTCACGACGCGGTACGGGATCTCGAGCGCGCCGAGAATCCGCTCCTGGATCGAGAGGATCAACTCGTGCTCGGCGCCGGAGTCCTGCGGCCGCACGAACGAGAACATCTCGAGCTTGTCGAACTGGTGGACGCGGAAGATGCCACGCGTGTCCCGCCCCGCGGCGCCCGCCTCACGGCGGAAGCAGGTCGAGAAGCCGCCGTACCGCAGCGGCAGGTCGGCCTCCGCGAGCACCTCCTCGGCATGGAGCGCGGCAAGGCTCACCTCCGAGGTCCCGACCAGGTAGAGGGGGTCGCCGCTGATCTCGTAGATCTGCGCCCGGTCCGTGGGCAGGAAGCCGGTCCAGTAGAGAGGCTCCTCGCGCACGAGCACGGGCGGGATCACCGGCGTGAACCCCTCCTCGCCGAGCAGGGCGAGGGCCATCTGGACGAGCGCGAACTCCAGGCGCACCAGATCTCCCTTCAGGTACGCGAAGCGCGAGCCGGAAGCGTGCGCGGCGCTCTCCATGTCGATCACGCCCAGCGCCCTGCCGAGCACGAGGTGGTCCTGCGGCTCGAATTCGAACGGGGGCGGCGCGCCCACCTGGCGCACCACTTCGGCGTCCTCCTCCGTGTGGCCGTCCGGCGCCGAGGGGTCGGGCAGGTTCGGAAGCGCCGGCAGCACACGCTCGATCTCGGCCTCGAGGACGGCAAGCTCCTGCTCGAGTCCCTTGAGCTCGTCGCGCAGCACGCGCGCCTGCTCGCGCTCCTCGCCGCCACGCTTGCGAAGCGCCCGCCGCTCCTCGACCTGGATCTGGAGGGCCCGCTTGCGCTCGTCCAGCGCGAGCAGCTCGTCCACGCCCTCGGCCGCCCCTCGCCGGGCAAGCGCAGCCTTGACGCCGTCGGGGTCGCTGCGAATCAGCCTGAGGTCGAGCGCAGCTGCTCCTAGGGCGAGCCGTTTGGGCCGCTGGTCGCAGCGGGGTTCTTGGGCGCCGGCGGGCTCGTCGACTTGGTCCCGGCGTACTTCGCGACGAAGGCCGCGACGGCGTCCGCGTCCTTCCCGACGACGACGTTCTGCGGCATGATCGCGCCGGAGAAGCCGCCGTTGCGGATCGCATAGAGCACGGTGTCCTTGGTCTCCTTGCGCTGGTCGAGGTTCGGGCCGCTGATCCGCTCGCCCACGCTGCCCTGCGTGCCCGCGGCCGACAGCGTGTGGCAGCCGGCGCAGCGCTCGGCGAACAGCTCGGCGCCGCGATCCTTCACCTGGACGCCGTGCGACCCGCACGCGGAAGCGAACGCGGCGGCGCCCGCAAGCGCAGCGGTAAGCAGTAGAGCCTTGGGGGCCAGCTTCACGGGCGGGGATCATACGCGCGCGCCGGTGGGAAGGGATGCGCGGCGCCGAAGCGAATCCCCCACGCATCCGGCGCCGGCCCCAGGCGCAGCAGCCTCCAGTTTCAGGTGGCCGTAGCGCCTGCATGACGGCGGCTAAGGGTCGGCGCCGGGATTTCCCTCTCATCCGCAAAGATGCGGCCATGGATTCCGGAGCGATCGACGCCCGCGCCTTCCGGGACGCGTCCGGCCGCTTCGTGACCGGGGTCTGCGTCGTCACGAGCTTCGGCCCCGAGGGCCCGTCCGGGATGACCGCGAACGCGGTCACGTCCTTATCGCTCGATCCACCGCTCGTGATCGTGTGCTTCGACCGCGCGGCGCGGACGCTGGCCGCGGTCGAGCACTCCCGGCGGCTCGCGATCCAGTTCCTCGAGCACGGCCAGGAGGCGGTCGCGGCACGGTTCGCGTCCAAGCTGCCCGAGGCGGAGAAGTTCGAGGGCGTCCAATGGTCCGACCGGCGCGGGGTGCCGGCGCTGGCAGGCTGCCTCGCCGGGCTGGGCTGCGAGCTGCGCGAGCTGACGCCCGGCGGCGACCACCTGATCGCGGTCGCCGAGGTCGTCGACCTCTGGACCGGCGAGGGAGACCCGCTCGTGTTCTTCCGCGGCGACTACTGGGCGCTCACGGAACGCGAGCCAGCCCCACCGGAAGTTGACGAGGCTCTGGAGGGGCCGTGAAAAGGCCGCCATTTGCCAAGGCAAATGGCGGGTCTACGCTAGCGCGAGGTTCGCAGGATCCCGGCCGCCCCTAAAAAAGGTGCCCGCTTACCTGCGCGGCGCGGAACGCGAACGCCACGATCAGCAACGCACCGAGCGTCATCACGCCCATCTCGCGGCGCACGATGCGCAGCGCGATCGTGCGCTGGTCGGTGGCGCCGAGCGTGGCGAAGTCGACGCCCTCGGGCAGCTCCCGCTGGGCCGCGCCGGCCCGCATCCCCTCCGCGATCAGGTTCACGAGCAGCGGCGCCGACCCGTACATGTAGTGGATCGGGTCCTCGGCCTCGCGGCCGGCGACCAGCAGCAGCACGCCCAGCACCACCTGCACCACGACCGACGCCTGGGCCGCGCGGAGCACGTACCAGAAGCCGACCGAAGGGCGCTCCTGGAACCAGGCGACCGCACCCCAGACACCCGTCGCGAGGTTGAGCACGAGCACCGTGACGCCGAGCGCCAGATGGACGTCAGCCATCCCGCTGACCCGCTCGTGGAGCCGAGATTGCGACGGAAAGCACTATGTAACACATTGTTACAAGAGTGGTGTATAACACCAGCCGACCCTGACTTGAGCGTCCCTCACACGCCCCCACTTGCTCCGTAGCTACCTCCCAGTGCTCGTCTTCCTAGGGCTTGGCTTGGCAGTCGGCATCGCGTTCACGACGCTCAACCGGATTCTCGGCCCGCGCAAGCCAAGTGCGACCAAGTCCGACCCCTACGAGTGCGGCCTGCCCTCGGACGTGCAACGCGGCTTCCGCTTCGGGATCAGCTTCTACCTGATCGCGATGCTGTTCATCCTGTTCGACGTCGAGGTGATCTTCCTCTACCCGGTCGCGGTCCACCTGAAGGCCTCCGGCGCGTTCGTGCTCGGCGAGATCCTCGTATTCGTGGCGCTGCTCACGGTCGCGTTCGTGTTCGTGTGGCGCCGGGGCGCGCTCGAATGGAGATAAAGCGAGAAAAAGTCGGCGGCTCCGGCGAGGCCACCGGCGACTTCCGCATCCGGCAGCTTCGCGCCCGTGACCTCCTGCGTGGCGACCTCGACGGGCCCGACCTCGAGCGGCACGTGGAGGAGCGTGTGCTCGCGACCACGCTGGAGCGGGCGCTGAACTGGGCGCGGTCGAACGCGCTCTTCCCGGCCACCTTCGGCCTCGCCTGCTGCGCGATCGAGCAGATTTCCCTGGTCACATCGCGCTACGACGTAGCGCGGTTCGGCGCCGAGGTCTTCCGGGCCTCCCCGCGGCAGGCCGACATGCTGATCCTCTCGGGCCGCGTCTCGATCAAGATGGCTCCGGTCGTTCGCCGGATCTACGACCAGATGCTCGAGCCGAAGTGGGTAATCGCGATGGGTGCCTGCTCCTCGAGCACCGGCGTCTTCAACAACTACGCGCTCGTCGCGGCGGACAAGTTCATGCCGGTCGACGTCCACGTGCCGGGCTGTCCTCCGCGGCCCGAGGCGCTGATCCACGGGATCTTGAAGCTCCAGCACAAGATCCAGGGCCACCCCGACCTGGGCTGGCGGTCGCGGTATCACGCAGAGGGCACGGAGGAGCTGCCACACCCGAACGTCGTGCTCGCGCCCCCCGCCGCCGGCGAGCCCTCGTAGTGGACCGCTAGATGCCGGATCCAACCGGACTGGAGCTGATCGCGAACGAGCTTCGGGAGCGCCGCCCCGACTCGATCGCCGGCACGCTGCACCACCGCGGGATCGCGACGCTGGTGGTCGACCCCGGTCACGTGCTCGGGGTGCTCACCTGGCTCCGCGACGACCCGCTCCAGCGGTATGGCTTTCTCGCCAGCCTCCACGCGTGCGACTACCTGCCACACGAGCCGCGCTTCGGCGTGCACTACGAGCTGCTCAACATGGACCGGGTCGAGCGCATCCACGTGAAGGCGCTCCTGGGCGATCCCGGTGCGTCCGAGCTGCCCGCGATCGACTCGTGCGTCGAGCTCTTCCCCACCGCGGACTTCCAGGAGCGCGAGGCGTTCGACATGTTCGGGATCGAGTTTCGCGGGCACCCCGACCTGCGCCGGATCCTGATGCCCGAGGAGTACGAGGGCTGGCCGCAGCGGCGCGACTTCCCGCTCGGCGGCGAGCCGGTGCTCTTCACCCACAACGAGCACCAGATGCCACGGTGGTACGAGTGACCGAGCGAGAGCCGGACGGCAGGGTCCGCGAGCTTGCCACCGGAGTGACGGCGGAGAGCCCGCCCGGCGCGGCCGTCGAGGCGTTCGACGAGCGCCCCGAAGGCCTCGAGGAAGAGATGCTGACGCTCAACTTCGGGCCGCACCATCCGGCCACGCACGGGGTGCTGCGGCTGCTCGTCAAGCTCGAGGGCGAGGTCGTGAAAGACGTGAAGCCGTACATCGGCTACGTCCACACGGGAATCGAGAAGAACTGCGAGGACAAGTCCTACTGGAAGGTGATCCCGCTCGTCGAGCGGATGGACTACCTCTCCTATTACTTCAACGCGCTCACGTTCTGCATGTCGGTCGAGCGGCTGCTCGACGAGGAGGTGCCCGCGCGGGCGCAATACCTGCGCGTGATCCACTGCGAGCTGAACCGGATCCACTCGCACCTGGTGTGGCTCGGCACCTCGGCGCTCGACCTCGGCGCGATCTCGATGCTCTGGTACTGCTTCCGCGAGCGCGACAAGGTGCTCGACCTGTTCGAGGCCTCGTCCGGCCAGCGGATGCACACCCGCTACATCCAGGTCGGCGGCGTGATCGAGGACATTCCGCCCGACTGGGGCCGCAAGGTGCTCGAGTTCACCGAAGACATGGTCGCGCGCCTGGGCCAGTACGAGGCGATCCTCGACCGCAACGAGATCTTCCTGCAGCGCACCAAGGGCGTCGGGATCGTCCCTCCGGAACGGCTGCTGGAGCTGGGCGTGACCGGCCCACTGCTGCGCGCCGCCGGCAACCCGTGGGATCTCCGGAAGGCGGACCCGTACTCGTCGTACGACCACTTCGACTTCAAGATCCCGATCGGCACGGTGGGCGACTGCTACGACCGCTACCGCGTGCGGATCGCGGAGATCCGGGAGTCCTGCGCGATCGTCCGCCAGGCGGTCGAGGGCCTGCCCGAGGGCCCGTACATCACTACGAACCGGAAGGTCGCGCTGCCCCCGCGGCACGAGCTCGCGACCTCGATGGAGGCGCTGATCCATCACTTCAAGCTCGTCACCGAGGGCTTTCGCGTGCCGCCGGGCGAGGCCTACGTGCCGATCGAGAGCCCGCGGGGCGAGCTCGGCTGTTTCGTCGTCTCGGACGGCTCCGCGAAGCCGGTCCGGGTGCACATGCGCGACCCCTCGTTCGTGAACCTGCAGTCACTGCGCGAGATGTGCCTGGACGGCTACATCGCGGACATGATCGTGAATCTCGCGATGCTTGACCCGATCCTGGGCGGGATAGATCGATGAGCAAGTTCGACCACCTGCGCGGTGTCCCCGGCTCGGCCAACAGGCTTGCGGCCCAGGTCTGGGACGGCGCCAAGGTCGGCGCGCCGCCCGCGGAGGTCCCCGAGCCGGACGAGATCGACGTGCCCGCGGAGCTCCGCGCCACGATCGAGCACCACATGTCGCTCTACCCGGATCGCCACTCGGCGGTGCTGCCGGCGCTGAGCGCGGCGCAGAGGCTCCACGGCTGGCTCTCGGAAGAGGCGATCCTCCAGGTCGCGATGGTGATGCGGGTCACGCCCGCCTACCTCGAGTCGATCGCGACCTTCTACGACATGCTCGAGCTCGAGCCGGTCGGCCGGCACACGATCTACGTCTGCACGAACATCTCGTGCCAGCTGCGCGGGGCCCGCGAGGTGCTGGACGCTTTCGCGGAGGCGACCGGGTCGCCGATCAACGGCTCGAGCCCGGACGGGCAGTTCCGCCTGCGCGCGTTCGAGTGCCTCGGCGGCTGCGACATGGCGCCGATGGCGTCGATCGAAGGCCACTACCGCGGCCCGCTGCAGCCGGGCGATGCGCGCGCGGCGGCCGCGCACCTGCGCGGCGGCGGGGAGCCTGGCGACCTTCTGCCGGATCGAAAGTTCGTGGGCGACTACGGCCGGCGGGTGGCGGCCGAGGAGGAAACCCCGTGAACGGGCGCGGCATCCTCTTCACGCACATCGACGAGCCCGGGCTCCAGCGGCTCGAGGTCTACGAGCGCCTCGGTGGCTACGGCGGCCTGCGCAAGGCGCTCGCCGAGATGAACCAGGAGGACGTCCTCAAGGAGCTCGAGGCCTCGGGACTGCGAGGCCGGGGCGGCGCAGGCTTCTCGATGGGCAAGAAGGCGAGCTTCCTTCCCCATGGCGGCGTCGAGAAGTACCTCTGCTGCAACGCGGACGAGTCCGAGCCGGGCACGTTCAAGGACCGCGAGCTGATGCACAAGAACCCGCACCAGCTGATCGAGGGCGTGCTGATCGCCGCCTTCGCCGCGGGCACGTCGCACGCGTTCATCTATATCCGCGGCGAGTACGAGGAGGAGGCCGACATCCTCGACGCCGCGCTCAGCGAGGCTCGGGCGCACGGTTACGTCGGCGACCACGTGCTCGGATCGGGCTTCTCGTGCAGCCTGGTCGTGCATCGTGGCGCAGGCGCGTACATCTGCGGCGAGGAGACCGCCCTGCTCGACTCGCTCGAGGGCAAGCGCGGCAACCCACGGCTGAAGCCGCCGTTCCCGGCGAACCAGGGCCTCTACCAGGGACCGACGCTGATCAACAACGTCGAGACCCTCTCGAACACCCCGCACATCATCGTCAACGGCGCCGACTGGTTTCGCAGCTTCGGCACCGAGAAGTCGCCGGGCACGAAGGTGGTGTCGGTGTCCGGCAACGTGAAGCGGCCGGGCAACTACGAGGTCGAGCTGGGCATCCCGGCGCGCGACATCGTCTACGGGCTGGCGGGCGGGCCGTACCCCGGCGCGAGCGTGAAGGCGTGGTTCCCCGGCGGCTCCTCGGCCCCCGTCCTGACCGCGGAGCATCTCGACCTGCCCTACGACTTCGAGAGCATGCAGCAGGCGGGCTCGATGCTCGGGTCCGGCGCGATCATCGTGATCGACGAGACCGTCCCGATCGTCGCGGTCGCGCTCCGGCTCGCGGAGTTCTACCGCCACGAGTCCTGCGGCAAGTGCGTGCCCTGCCGCGAGGGCACGAACTGGACCGTGAAGATGCTCGAGCGGATCGACTCTGGCGAAGCGACCCCGATGGACCTCGACGTGATGGCGAGCGTCCAGGAGAACATCATCGGCAACTGCCTCTGCGTGCTGGGCGACTCGATGGCGATGCCGGTCGGCTCGATGATCAAGCACTTCCGGGGAGAGTTCGAGGAGCATATGAAACAGGCCGCTCGTCGGCAAGCCGACGAGCGGGTTGGAGAGGGCGCGGCGATATCCATCTCCGAAGAGACCGGCCTTGCTGTGCCTGCAAAGAGCGAGGTGGCTTGATGGCCGACGCCGGGTGGATCACCTTCACCGTCGACGGACGCGAGGTGCGGGCGCCCGAAGGCGAGTGGCTGGTCGACGCTGTCAAGCGCGGCGACGTCGAGGTGCCGTTCTTCTGCTACGAGCCGAAGCTGGGGCCGCCCGTGGGCGCGTGCCGCATGTGCCTGGTCGAGATCGAGGGCATCCCAAAACTGCAAACGTCGTGCTCCACACCAGTGAAGGATGGAATGGTCGTCTACACCCAGACCGACCGCGTCAGGCACGCCCAGAACGCGGTCGTCGAGTTCCTGCTGGTCAACCACCCGCTCGACTGCCCGGTGTGCGACAAGGGCGGCGAGTGCCCGCTTCAGGACATCTCGTTCGGGTGGGGACCGGGGCGCAGCCGGTTCCACGACGACAAGCGGAACTTTCCCAAGCCGATCGCGCTCTCGCCGCTCGTCGCGATCGACCGCGAGCGCTGCATCCTCTGCTACCGCTGCGTGCGGTTCTCGCAAGAGGTCGCCGAGGACTACCAGCTGACGTTCCTGGAGCGCGGCGACCACACCTTCGTCGGCACCTTCGACGGCCGCCCATACGTAGCGCCGTTCACCGGGAACGTGATCGAGCTCTGCCCGGTGGGAGCGCTCACCTCGACCTCCTACCGGTTTCGCGCGCGGCCCTGGGACATCGCCAACTCGGGCTCGGTCTGCACGCTGTGCCCGAGCCAGTGCAACATCGCCTTCACGGTCCGCGACGACCGGGTCGAGCGCGTGGTCGCGCGCGACAACAAGGCGGTCGACGACGGCTGGCTCTGCGACAAGGGCCGCTTCGGCTACCAGTCGATCGCGGCGGCCGAGCGCGTCACGCAGCCGCTCGTGCGCGATGGCGGCAAGCTCCGGCCGGCCACGTGGGAGCGGGCGCTCGAAGCTGCCGCCGAGGGCCTTCGCAAAGCGGGCGCCGCGTCGGCGGCAGTGGTGGGCGGGCAGACCACCAACGAGGAGGGGTACCTCCTCCAGCGCATCTTTCGCGAGGGGCTCGGCTCGCCCGACGTCGACTCGCGCGACGGCGGCCGCCTCGACCCTGCGGCCGCGCGATTCCTGTCGCATCCAGACCTGGCCGCCTCGGTCGCCGACATCGACGGCGCGGCCTGCGTGCTCGTGATCGAGACCGATCCCATGAACGAGGCGCCGATCACCGACCTGCGGCTTCGCAAGGCGGTCCGGCGGTTCGGCAGCAGGCTTGTGATCGCGGCGAGCACCCCGACGGCACTCGACGCCGGCGCGGTGGAGCGGCTTGCGTTCGCGCCCGGGACGGCCGAGGCGCTCCTGCGCGCACTCCAGAAGGCGCTCCTCGAGACCGACGAGCCTGAGGGCAGCGATGGCGCCGAGTCTCGCCCAGGCGAGCCGCGTGAGGACGCGGCGCCGGGCGCGACGCCTCACGAGCACCCCGGCACGCCTGACGGAGACGGAGGCGGAGGCGGAGACGGAGGCGACGGCGAGGCGGGCATCGAAGGGCAGTCACGGCTTGCCACCTTCCTCGCGGAGCATTCGCTCGAGCGCCTGGCGGAGATCGCCGAGGTCGAGGCCGAGGACCTGCGGGACGCCGCTGCGCACCTGACCGCCGCCGAGAACGTGGTCGTGCTCTGGGGCGAGCGCCTCGGGCACGGCGAGCGCGGACCGGCCACCCTCGGAGCGCTCGGGGACCTGGCGCTGGTGCTGGGGCTCGACGCCGGCGATGGCTCCGGCCTGATCGAGGTTCCGGCCGGGACCAACGCCCGCGGCCTGCGCGAGATGGGCTGTGTCGCGGGCCTCGGCCCGGGTCTCGCCGACACGGACCCCGGGAGATGCGCGACCGAGGCACGCGACTTCGGCGCGGGTGGCGCGACCCATGCGTTCTACCTGCTCCACTCCGACCCGATCCGCGACCTGGCCGAGCGGGAGCGCTGGGAGCAGGCGCTCGGCGCGGCATCGTTCGTGATCGCGCACGAGCAGTTCCTCGGCGAGTCCGCCTCCCGCCATGCGGACGTCGTCTTCCCGGCCGAGTCGTATGCGGAAAAGGAAGGGACCGTGACTCATCCCGACGGGCGCCTGCAGCGCCTGCGGCCGGCGATCGGCCACCCGGGAGAGGTGAGGCGGGAGTGGCAGGTCCTGGCCGACATCGGCAACCGCCTCGGCCTCGACCTGGCCCACCACGTCACCGCCGCCGCGGTCCTCGGCGAAATCGCGGAGCGCGTCCCGCTCTATCGCGGCGTCACGCCGGAGGAGATCGGCGGCCGCGGCGTGCGCTGGCCCGAGCGCCAGCAGTCGCGCACAGCCGCCGCGGAGGTGATCGGGAGGCTCGCGTTCAGCGCCCCGGGCGAGCCGATCGGCGTGCCCCGCCCCGGGGATGGAGAACTCCGGCTCGCTACCGCCCGCGACATCTGGGCGGCGCCGGAGATCGAGCACTCCCCGTCGCTCGAGTTCCTCCGCCCACGCCAGCGCCTGCTGCTAAACCCCGCCGACGCTGACCGTCTCGGCATCCGGCGCGGCGACCCGGTGCGGGTGGCCTCGAACGGGACCATCCTGGAAACCGAGGCGAACCCCCGGGAGGCCGTCAAGCCCGGTACCTGCCACCTGATCGAGAGAACGCCGGAGCAGAACCCGAACATGCTCATGAACGGCGGCCCGGTGCTGGTGAGAGTCTGGCCGGCCGGCGCCAAGGCGCCGGACGGGTCACGCGCGGGATGACCGTCCCGTTCGCCGACACGACCTTCGTCGAGTCGACCGGCGTGATGGTCGTGAAGTGCATCGTGATCTTCGCGTTCGTGCTCACGATCGTGCCGATGATCCTGCTGCTCGAGCGCAAGCTGCTCGGGCGCTTCCAGAACCGGTATGGCCCGAACCGCGTCGGCCCCTATGGGCTGCTCCAGCCGCTGGCCGACGTGTTGAAGCTGTTCGGCAAGGAGCACTTCTATCCCCGCACGGGCGTGCCGTTCCTGATGGCGCTTGCGCCCGCGATCATGATCGTGACCGCGATCGCCTCGCTCGCGATCATCCCGTTCGGCGACGTCAAGCATGGCCTGGGCGCGAAGTACGGGCTCTACGGGATCGACGTCAACATCGGGATCCTCTACGCGTTCGCGTTCGGCTCGCTCGCCTTCTACGGGCTGATGCTCGGCGGCTGGGCCTCCGGCTCGAAGTACTCGTTCCTGGGCGCGATGCGCTCGGCCGCCCAGCTCGTCAGCTACGAGGTCTCGCTCGGCCTTTCCCTGATCGGGGTCGTGATGATGGCGGGCTCGCTGTCGCTCGTCGACATCGTCTACGCGCAGCACGCGGTCTGGTACGTGATTCCGCAGTTCGTGGGATTCCTGATCTTCACGGTGGCCGGCTTCGCCGAGACCAACCGACCCCCCTTCGACCTGCCGGAGGCCGACGCGGAGCTCGTCGGCGGCTACAACACCGAGTTCGGCGGCATGCGCTTCGGCTCGTTCTTCATGGCCGAGTACATAAACATGTTCGTGATCGCAGGGCTTGCCTCGGCGATGTTCCTGGGCGGCTGGCGCGGGCCGGGACCGGGCTTTCTGGACCCGGTGTGGATGCTCCTGAAGATCCTCGCGATCATCGTTTTCTTCATCTGGGTGAGGGCCACCCTGCCGCGTCTTCGCTACGACCAGTTGATGAGCTTCGGCTGGAAGGTGCTGCTGCCCCTTGCGACCTTGAACCTGCTTGTCACCGCGACTTTCGTCGCGCTGACATGAAAATGCCGCCCGTTTGCAAGCAAACGGGCGGGTGAGCCGAAGGATGCCAACCCTGAAATGACATACACGCCTGACGAACACTCGATCGAAGTCCAGCGTGGGCCCGAGCCGGGCGGGCTTGGCGGCCTCTCGCGTGCATTCGGCGAGACGCTGCGGGGGCTCGCGACCACCTTCGGGCGGGTCGTCGAGGGACCGGTCACGATCCAGTACCCGGAGCAGAAAACCCCTGTCTACCCGCGCTTCCGCGGACGGCACAAGCTCCACCGCTTCGAGGACACCGAGCTCGAGAAATGTGTCGGCTGCTCCCTCTGCGCGGCCGCCTGCCCGGCCGACTGCATTCGCGTGGTGGCGGCCGAGAACACGCCCGAGAACCGCGTCTCGCCTGGCGAGCGCTACGCGGAGGTCTACGAGATCAACATGAGCCGGTGCATCTTCTGCGGCTACTGCGAGGTCGCCTGCCCGTTCGACGCGATCACGATGGGCCACGACTACGAACTGTCGGACTACAACCGCTCGGATCTGATCTTCACGAAGGAGATGCTGCTCGCCGAGCCCCTGGAGCGCACGCCATTGCGGAGAGAGGATGAATAAAACGCCGTCCCTCCCCAAACCAGTCGGTCTGCTTGCAGACCGACTGCAGATGTTCTGATGGAGTCCGTCGTGTTTTTTGTTGCCGCTTTCATGGCGATCGGTGGTGCGCTCGGTGTCGTGCTCCAGCGCAATCCGTTCTACAGCGTGCTCTCGCTGGTCGTGCACCTGCTCGCGCTCGCAGCGCTGTTCCTGCTGCTGAGCGCCGAGTTCATCGCCGCCGCGCAGGTGATCGTCTATGCGGGCGCGGTGATGGTGCTCTACGTGTTCGTGGTGGCCTACGTGGGCGGGCTCGAGGATCCGCTCATGGAGCCCAATCCCGTCCTCCGCATCGCCGCGCCGCTGTTCGCCGTCGCGCTGGGAGTGGAGCTCAGCGTCGCGATCCTCGGCTCCGGCCTGAAGGGGATCGACAGCAGGGGCCCGCACGTCGGCGCGGGCTTCGGATCGCCTGCGCAGATCGGCCAGCTCTTCCTGACCAGGTTCCTGATCGCCTTCGAGGTCGTGTCGCTCCTGCTGCTGATCGCCGCAGTGGGTGCGGTCGTCCTTGCGAGAAAAAGTGCCGCTCATCCGCAAGCGGATGAGCGGGTTCCGGGCGGGACGGTCTAACGATGGACATCGCCTGGTACCTGGTCCTGTCCGCGTTCATCTTCTGCATCGGCGGGGCGGGCGTGCTCACACGGCGAAGCCCGCTCGTGATCCTGATCTGCCTCGAGTTGATGCTGAACGCCGGCAATCTCGCGCTGGTCGCGTTCGCCCGGATGACCGGCACCGGTGACGGCCAGGTGTTCGCGCTGGTCGTGATGATCGTGGCCGCCTGCGAGGTCGTCGTGGGACTCGGGCTGATCGTCGCGATGTACCGCAGCCACCTTCCCATGGACGTCGACGACATGAGCGAGCTGCACGGATGACGGCGACCACGTTCGGCTGGCTGGTGCTCGCCTTCCCGCTCGCGGGCTCGATCGTGATCGCGCTCGGTTTCAGACGGCTCCCGGGACGCACGGCGGGATGGATCGGGTCTGCGGCGATCGGGCTTGCGTTTGCCAGCTCGATTGGCGCGCTGATCGACCTCCAGAGCCACCCCGCAGACGCGCGGACCCTGACGTCGTCGCTTTGGGACTACGTCTCGACTGCCGGCGTGAGCGCGAAGCTCGGCATCCTCGTGGACCCGCTGGCCGTGTTCATGTGCCTCGTGGTGTCGGGCGTGAGCTTCCTGATCCACGTCTACTCGGTCGCCTACATGGACTCCGACCAGGGCTACAGGCGCTACTTCAGCTACCTCAACTTCTTCGTCTTCTCAATGCTGCTCCTGGTGCTGGCGGGCAACTTCGTGATCCTGATCGTGGGGTGGGCGTTCGTCGGCTTCGCCTCCTACGCACTGATCAGCTTCTGGTATCGCCGCCGCACTGCTACCCATGCCGGCATCAAGGCGTTCGTGATCAACGTGATCGGCGACGTGGGGCTTGTGATCGCCGCGATCCTGATCCAGCGCGGCACGGGGGCACTCGACTTCCCGGGCGTGTTCGCCCGGGCGGGCGACACCTGGGGCCAGAACGAGTGGGGAATCGTCGCGATCTGCCTGTTGATCCTGGTCGGCGCGTTCGCCAAGTCGGCCCAGATCCCGTTCCACACCTGGCTTGCCGATGCGATGGAGGGCCCCACCCCGGTCTCGGCGCTGATCCACGCCGCGACGATGGTGACCGCGGGCGTCTATCTGATCGCCCGCATGCACCCGCTTTTCGAGCTTGCGCCGACGGCCGCCGACATTTCAGCCGCAATCGGCGCGTTCACGCTGATCTTCGCGGCCTCCGTGGCGCTCGTCGTCACGGACCTCAAGCGGATCATCGCGTACTCGACGATCAGCCAGATCGGCTACATGATCATGGCGGTCTCGATCGCCGCCTACGGCGCGGGCATGTTCCATCTCATGACGCACGCCTTCTTCAAGGCGCTGATGTTCATGGCGGCCGGCTCGGTGATCGCCGCGATGGCGGGGGTGCAGGACATCGACCGCATGTCGGGGCTGCGCCGCGCGATGCCGTTCACCTCCGCCGCCTTCCTCATCGCCGCACTCGCGCTCGGTGCCTTCCCCGGCTTCTCGGGCTACTTCTCGAAGGACGAGATCCTCGCGTTCGCCGCCGAGCGCGGCGGCGGGTACTGGATCCTCTGGGCCGCCGGCACGGTCGGTGCGCTGGCGACCGCGCTCTACGCGTTCCGGATGATCTTCCGTGTCTTCTTCGGCGAGCCCAACGAGGAGGCGCGCGAGCTTCAGGAAGGGCGGCTGCCCCACGGGGAGCACGTCAATCCGGCCACGGGCGAGCCCGAGGACACCGACGTGGGCTATCCCGGCCCGGAGCACCACATCGCCGAGCGCGAGGCCGCGATGCGTGGGCCCATGACGATCCTCGCAGTCCTCGCGATCGTCGGAGGCTTCGTCCAGATCCCGGGCGTCACGCACGTGATCGAGCACTTCCTCGATCCCACGTTCGCCGACTCACGGTTCATCGACGTCGAGACCTCGACCGGGCACGAGGCGCTGGCGCTGGTCGCCGGGGCGGTCTCCTCGCTGGCCGGCATCGCGCTCGCCTGGGCGCTCTACGTCCGCAATCCGGGGACCACGCTCCGGCTCGTCGCGCGCTTCCCGCACCTGCACGGCTTCCTGGTGCACAAGTGGTACTTCGACGAGGCCTATGACGCGCTCGTCGTGCGGCCGATGCTGGCGCTCGGACGCGGCGCATCGACGACCTTCGAGCGCGTCGTGATCGGCGGGATGGCGTCTGGTACGGCACTTGCCGTGCGCGCCGGGAACTCGGCAGTCCGCGTCGCACAGTCCGGGCTGCTCCGCAACTACGCGCTGCTCGTGATGACCGGCGCGACCGCGCTCGGCCTCTACTTCCTGATCGTGGCGCGGTAGGGACCTGATGCTCTCGATCCTGATCTTCCTGCCTCTGCTCGGCGGCATCATCTCGGCGGCGTGGCCGCGCGGCGGCGACGACGGGGGCTGGCGCGCCGGCTACGTCTCGCTGCTGTTCGCGACCGTGACGCTCGGCATCTCGATCGGCCTGATCGCGGACTTCGACTCGAAGGCAGGCCTGCAACACGTCACCGACTTCTCGTGGATCTCCCAGCTGGGGATCCACTACAAGATCGGGGTCGACGGGCTCAACCTCTTCCTGATCGCGCTCACGGCCCTGCTCTGGACGGGTGCCACGGCCTGGTCCCTCTTCCGCCAGTGGCCGCGGCCGCGCAACTACTACCTGATGCTCGCCCTCGGCGAGACCGCCGCGCTCGGCGCGTTCTGCGCCCAGGACCTGGCGCTGTTCGTGCTCTTCTTCGACCTGATGCTCGTGCCGTTCTACTTCCTGATCGGCATCTGGGGCGGCGAGCGACGCGTGCAGGCGACGACGAAGTTCGTGATCTACACGCTGGTCGGGAGCTTCCTGATGCTCGCCGGCGCGGTTGCCACCGGGGTGCTCGCGGCCGGGAACGGACAGCACGTCACCTTCGAGCTGAGCGAGCTCGCCGGCCGCCACCTCTCGACCGGGACGCAGGATTGGATCTTCCTCTTCTTCGCCGCCGCGTTCCTGGTCAAGATGCCCGCCTTTCCGCTGCACGGCTGGCTTCCCGACGCGTATCGCGCCGCGCCGACGCCGGTGCTGACGGTGCTCTCCGGCGTACTCTCCAAGGTCGGCGCCTACGGGTTCCTGCGGATCGCGCTGCCGCTCTATCCCGACGCCGCCGTGCACTTCCAGGACCTGCTGCTCGTGATCGCGCTCGTGAGCATCCTGTACGGCTCGGTGATGGCCTTCAGCCAGGACTCGGCGACGATGGTCGTGGCCTACTCCTCGATCGCCCAGCTCGGCTTCATCACGCTCGGGATCTTCTCGCTGCGCGCCGAGGGCGCCCAGGGCGCGGTGCTTCAGATGGTCAACCACGGCCTCGTGGTGGCGCCGCTCTTCTTCATCATCGCCCTGCTCTCGGCCCGTGCCGGCGGCACGGACGACCTGCGGCGCATGGGCGGGCTCGCGGCCCGCGCGCCCGTGCTGGCGGCGCTGTTCCTGATCGTTTCGCTTGCGACGCTGGCGATTCCAGGCTCCGCCAACTTCATGGGCGAGTTCCTGATCCTCACGGGTGTGCTGAAGGCCAAGATCGTGTATGCGCTGGTCGCGGGCACGGGCGTCGCGCTGGCCGCCGTCTACATGATCCGCCTCTACCAGCGCTCGATGCACAACCCGCTCGCGGCCGGCGCCGAATCCCGCGAGCTGACCACCGCGGACGGCCTCGTGATCGTCCCGGTCGTGGCCGTGATCCTCGCGCTCGCGCTGTATCCGCAGTTCGTGCTCCACCGGTCCGAGAAAGCGGTCGGCACGGTCGTGCAGCAACCCCAGGGCGCGTACATCCGATGAACGCCCTGCACGCTCCCCACATCGACTACGCCGGGCTCTCGCCGTTGATCGCGTTGACGGGCGGCATCTGCGTGGTGCTGCTGTTCGGCCTTGCGCGGGGACCCGGCACGAAGATGCTGGTCACCTCCGCCGCGCTCCTGACCCTCACGGCTGCAGCGACGCTCTCCGCATGGCAACTCGGCGAGAACAAGTCACTCGTCGAAGGCGCGCTGCGCGCCGACGACCTCGCGCTCTCGCTCGACTTCGTCTTCTACGCGGCCGCCGCAGTCGCGCTCGTGCTGTCGCTGCGATATCCGGGCGTCTCCGGCGCGAGCATCGGCGATTACGCGGCGCTCCTGCTGACCAGCGTCACGGGCATGGTCGTGCTCGCGGGCGCGAACAACCTGATCACGCTCTTCGTCGGGCTCGAGCTGCTGTCGATTCCCCTCTATGTGATGTGCGCGGTCGACCTGCACCGCCGGACCTCGCTGGAGGCGGGCCTCAAGTACCTCGTGATCGGATCCGTGGGGTCGGCCACGCTGCTCTACGGGCTCGCCTTCGTCTACGGCGCGACCGGGTCGACCGACTTCGGCCAGATCGCGAGCTCGATGGGCCGCAACGGCATCGGCGGCGATCCGCTGCTCCTGACCGGGATCGCACTCGCCGCAACGGGGCTTGCCTTCAAGGCATCGGTCGCTCCTTTTCATCAATGGACCCCAGATGTCTACGAGGGCGCGCCGACACCCGTCACCGCCTTCATGGCGGTCGCCACGAAGGCGGCCGCGTTCGCGATCATCCTGCGCTTTTTCGATGTGGCGGTGCGGCCGGCCAAGGACGACTGGGACGTGGCGCTGGCGGCCCTGGCGGTCGCCTCGATCGTGATCGGGAACGTCGGCGCGATCGGGCAGGACAGCCTGAAGCGGCTGCTCGCCTACTCGAGCGTGGCGCAAGCCGGCTACATGCTCGCGGGCGTGGTCGTCGGCACCGCGCTCGGCTTGAAGAGCGTCGTGTTCTACCTGTTCGCCTACCTGCTGATGAACGTTGCCGCGTTCGCGGTCGTGGTCGCGCGCGAGCGCGAGACCGGGCTCGGCGACGACATCGAGGCGGTCGCGGGGATCGGGGTGTCCCGGCCTGTGCTGGCGTGGCCTCTAACGATCGGGATGCTGGCGCTGGCCGGGTTCCCCGGCACGGTCGGCTTCGTCGGGAAGTTCTTCCTGATCGAGGGCGCGGTCCAGGGGGACTTCGCCTGGCTCGGAGTCGTGATCGTGATCGGCTCGATGGTCTCGCTGGCGTACTACCTGCGCGTGGTCGCGGCAGTCTGGATGGAGCCCGGGGCCGAAGCCGTGCGCGCGGTGCCCGTGCTTGCGGGCGGCTCGGCGGACGCCGGCACGTTCGCCGGGCGCGTGAGCCGGATTCCGATCGAGGTGACGGCCGTCGCCGTGATCGCGGCCGCCGGCGCGATCGCGTTCGGGATCGTTCCGAGCCCGCTGCTGGACCTCGCGGCGGACGCGGCGCGGGCGATCTTCTGAGCGGCGAGCGAGCGCGGTTGAAAACCGTTCTCTTCTACCGGCACTTCGAGCGCTTCGCCGGTCACCACCTCAAGGTCTGGCATTACTTCAACTACGTGCTCGCCGCTCCCGGGCATACCGCGCGTGTCCAGTTCTCCCGCGAGTCGCGCATGGATGACACGAATCCGTGGGCCAGCGTCCCAGAGCTGGTGCTCGACGGCGATGCCCGGGTCGAGCCCGACCTGTGGTTCCTGTCGGGCATGGACTGGCGGCGGGTCGATCCCGCCGCACGGGTCGAGTCGCCGGTCCCGATCATCAACCTGATCCAGCATCCGACGAATTTCGACCCCGGCAACCCGCGCTTCGGGTTTCTGTCCAACCGCGCGATCCGCATCTGCATCAGCCCCGAGGTCGCCGCGGGCGTAGAGGCGACCGGACTGGTGCAGGGACCGCTGTTCGTGATCCCGGACGGCATCGACCTGGAGCAGGTGACCGCCGTCGGAGGGAGCCGCCCGCGTGACATCGACATCCTCCTGGCCGGCTTCAAGAATCCCGCCACGGCCCGCTCCCTCGCCGCCCGGCTCGCCCGTCCGGGCCGCGTGATCCGGCTGATCGATCGGCGTCTCAGGCACCGGTCGGAGTTCCTCGAGTTGCTCGCGCGTGCCCGGGTGACCGTCTTCCTTCCGCAGGCGGCGGAGGGCTTCTACCTGCCGGCGATCGAGGGCATGGCGCTGGGAACCCTGGTGGTCTGCCCCGACGTGCTCGGGAATCGCTCGTTCTGCCGCCACGAGGAGAACTGCTTCCGGCCTGCCTACGAAGAGGACGCGCTGCTCGCCGCGGCCGAGCGCGCACTGGCGGAGCTATCCGACCTGGGCGCGCTGCTCGCGGAGGGGCGCCGCACGGCCGCCGGCCACGACCTCAGCCGAGAGCGCGCTGCCTTTCTCCCGATCCTCGACAGCGCCGATGAGCTCTGGCAGGGCTAATCGCGGAGGGCCTCGCGCAGCGCGGGCACATACGCCGTGATCGTCTCGTCCTCGACGTGCAGCGAGGACACCTCGACGCGGCTCCGCGGCGGCTCGTCGGCTTGCGACTTGCCCGTGTCGGCCCACATCGCCCACTTGCGGCGCAACTCCTGCTCGGACTTCGTGCGGTAGTGGTTGATGCGCAACCTCGAGAACGAGACGAAGGTCTTCTCCGCACGGATACCGGTTTTCATCGGGCGTCCGTGCTCGTCGACCGCCGGCCCGTCCCGGTAGTCGAAGTGATGGACGCTCACGCAACGCACGACCCGCGACGGATCGACGATGCTCTTGTAGTAGGCGCGGGAGTCGGGCAGGTGGGCGGACCGGTGGAGGTAGCTCTCGGTCACGAGCCCGGGCGGGCGCGTCCGGTGGCCGGAGGTACCGAACTCGGCGCGATGGACCACCACCCCCGGCGCTTCCTCGTAGTGGCGAAGCAGTTCCGAGACCGGCTCGCCCGCGGGCGAGAACAGGAACTCGTCGACGTCGATGAAGCCGATCCAGCGCGCACCGTCCCGGTGCCGCTCGACGCAGTCGTCGAACGCGCGGATCAGGCCGGTGGGCCGGCCGGTGTCGCCGATCACGGGCATGGGCCAGTCGTGGACGACGGCGAGGCCGTCCTCGACGTAGGGGGCGAGCACCTCCCGATGGTCGTCGGTGCTGCCGTTGTCGTACAGGAAGAAGCGCTCGACGCCGACCAGCCGGTGGAATTCGAGCCACTCGCGCAGGTAGTGGGCGTCGTCGCGGTACGCGGTCGCGAGCGCGAGGTAGGGCTTCACAGGCCGCCCGGGATGCGTGAGCGCTCGGATAGCATTGCCGCTCCATGATTGCTGAATGCCGTGCCTGAGTGGGTCGAGGTCAGAACTCAGGAGGAGCTCGATGCGGCGCTGGCGCGGCCGAACGCGATTCCTGTCTGCCTCGGTGAGGGTCGCTTCGCCGTAAGCGCTCCGGTGGTCGTGAGAGCCGGTGACGCGGTGCACGTGAGCGTCTCGGGTGAGGCCACGGTCGAGGCCTGGGGAAAGGCCACGGTCGAGGCGACCGGGAGCGCCACGATCGGGGCCTGGGACTCGGTCAGCGTCGCGGCGGCCGAATCCGCGCGGATCGAGGCCTGGGACCACGCGCGGGTGAAGGCGACCGACTCGGTGTCCGTGCGCCTGTGGGGCTGGGCCGAGGCCGAGGCGAGCGGGTCGGCGAGGGTCGAGGCCGACCACTGGACCGTCGTGCAGGCCCGCGACGACGCATTCGTGGAGGCGTGGCATGCCGCGACCGTGACGGTGTCCGGCGACGCTGTCGTGAGGGCGTGGGACGAGGCGACCGTGATCGCTCGCGACGACACACGGGTCGACGCGTGGGGCGAGGCGACCGTCGATGCGCGGGGCTCCGCGACCGTGCGTGCCTGGGGCACCGCGATCGTGACGGCGCTCGGCTCGGCGACCGTCACGGCGTTCGGCTCGGCGATCGTGAGCGTGCGCGGCGCCGCGACCGTGATCGCCTCCGACCACGTCGCGATCAGGCGCCAGGGCGACGCCTCCAAGGTGACCGGCGGCGTCGTGACGCAGGTCCCGACGATCACGACCGCCGAAGACTGGTGCTCCCATTGGGGCGTAGCCGTCGAAGACGGGGTGGTGACGCTCTACAAGGCCGTGGACGGCGAATTCGTGTCGCGCTACGGCATGAGCTACGCGCCCGGGTCCGAGCCGCAGGCGCCGGACTGGGACGGCGGCGAGGCCGACTGCGGAGGCGGGCTGCACTTCTCCCCCAGCCCGTCGATCGCGCTTCAGTTCGAGCCGCGCGCCGAGCGCTATGTCGCCTGTCCGGTGCGCCTGGACGACATCAGCGTCGCCCGCCGCAGGCACTTCGAGGCCAAGGTGAAGGCCCGCGGCGTATGCGGGCCGGTCTACGAGGTCGACGAGTGGGGTGAACGGGTCGAGCGGAGATGAGCGCTCCGTCCGGTCAGACCTTTCGGTACTCCGGGACCCATGAGCCGTCATCCGTGCGGCTGAAGTCCTGAAAAAGCGAGGGAGCCTCGCTCAGCATCTTCTGCGCCACGATGTCGAAGACCAGGCGGAGCTCTTCCTCGGCGCCCGGGGCCGTCCGCATCTCGATCACGTGGCGGAGTGTCCTGACGTTCGCGGTCCAGATGATGTCGGTGCTGAGCCCGATCGGCGCGAGGCGACGAAGGGCAGAGGTGACTTCCTTCTTGACCGCGAACGGGAGGCCCTCGTCGTCCAGCCCGAGCGCATCGGCAGCAGTCACCTGGAATTCTTCGAGCTGCTCCACCAGGCTCACGACCTGCTCGCGAATCGGCTCCAGGACCGGCGGCACGCGGAAGCCGATGTCGGTCAGGCGAACGTACCGCAGGCTCTCCTGGCTGAACGCCGAACCGGCGCGGTGCCGTACGAGCTCGTGCGTGAAGACACGGGACACGTTGCGGAACGCGAATGAGAAGCTGGCGTGCTCGAGCACGCTCCCGTGGAGGCTGCGGAGCAAGTTGCCCATGTACTCGCGCTGGTCCCGGCGGATCCGGGTGACGTTCGGGTTGAGTCCCGGCTCCCAGCTGCGGTAGCACGCCCGGCCCGCGAACTCGACCAGCAGCTCTGCCGGGTTCGGCCCGCCTTTGGCTTCTCGATCGGCTTCCTCGAGCCTCGAATCCAGCCAGGAGGCTCCCCCGACATCGTCCAGGTAACTCCGCATGCCGTCCACGTCCAGCGAGGGACGCGCGACCAGGTGGACGGAGGGCTTGGTCTCGTGCATGGCGGGCGAGCCGGTCTGAGGCTCGCTCAGTATCGGGGTTCCGCTCATGGGAGGCAATCCTGGACTCGCGATCGGACGTTTGCCGGCCCGATCGTTCGTCCAAGACCCGCCACGACGTTCAATACACTCGCGGCGACCAGCGAGAGGAGGAAGACGATGGCCGACGCGACAGGCTCGGGCGCGAACGAGCGCGAGCTGGAGGTGCTGCTCTCCGACGAGGAGACGTTCCCGGCTCCTCCGGAGTTCACCGCGCAGGCCAACGCCTCCGATCCCTCGATCTACGAGGAGGCCGAGCGGGACCCCGAGGGCTGGTGGGAGCGCTGGGCGCAGAAGCTCGACTGGGCCGAGGACTGGTCGAAGGTGCTCGAGTGGGACGCGCCCTGGGCCAAGTGGTTCGTCGGGGGCAAGCTGAACGCCTCGCACAACTGCCTCGACCGGCACGTCGACGCCGGCCTCGGCGAGCGGATCGCCTACTACTGGGAGGGCGAGGACGGGGACCGCCGCGAGATCACCTACGCGGAGCTGCTCGACATGACGAAGCGCTTCGCGAACGTGCTGAAGGGGCTCGGCGTCGAGCGCGACGACCGCGTCGCGATCTACCTGCCGATGGTCCCCGAGGCGCCCGCCGCGATGCTCGCCTGCGCGCGCATCGGCGCGCCGCACTCGGTCGTGTTCGGCGGCTTCTCCGCGGAGGCCGTCAAGGACCGCATCAATGACTGCGAGGCGAAGTTGCTGATCACGGCCGACTTCTCGCTTCGCCGCGGCAAGCCGCTGCCGATGAAGGAAAACGTCGACAAGATCCTGGGCGAGTGCCCGTCGGTCGAGCACTGCGTGGTGGTGCGGCGCACCGGCGGCGACCTCCAGTGGACCGAGGGGCGCGACGTGTGGTGGCACGAGGAGGTCGAGCGTGCCTCACCCGACTGCCCCGCGGAGCCCTTCGACGCAGAGCAGATGCTGTTCCTGCTCTACACGTCGGGGACGACCGCAAAGCCGAAGGGCATCGTCCACACCACGGGGGGCTATCTGACCGGCGTCGCGGCGACGCACGACCTCGTCTTCGACGTCAAGCCCGAGACCGACGTCTTCTGGTGCTCGGCCGACATCGGCTGGGTCACGGGGCACAGCTACATCGTCTACGGCCCGCTCGCCAACGGCTGCACCTCGATCCTCTACGAAGGGGCGCCGGACTATCCCGACAAGGACCGCTGGTGGGACATCGTGGAGCGCTATCGGTGCACGATCTTCTACACCGCCCCGACCGCGATCCGCGCCTGCCTCAAATGGGGCCGCGAGTATCCCGAGCGGCACGACCTCAGCTCGCTGAGACTCCTGGGAAGCGTCGGGGAGCCGATCAACCCGCGCGCGTGGCTCTGGTACCACGAGGTGATCGGCGGCGGGCGGTGCCCGGTCGTGGACACCTGGTGGCAGACCGAGACCGGTCACATCATGATCACGCCGCTGCCGGGGATCACCGAGACGAAGCCGGGCTCGGCGACGCTGCCGTTCCCGGGGGTGTCCGCGGCGATCTTCGACTCCCAGGGGAACGAGATCGAGGTGGGTGGCGGCTTCCTGGTGCTGAACCGGCCCTGGCCGGGCATGTTCCGGACCCTGTACAAGGAGCCGGAGCGCTACGTCGACACCTACTGGTCCAAGTACGGCAACGACGTCTACGTGGTGGGCGACGCCGCGCGCCGCGACGCGGACGGCTATTTCTGGGTGGTCGGGAGGACGGACGACGTGATCAATGTCTCGGGCCACCGGCTTTCCACGATGGAGGTCGAGTCGGCATGCGTCTCGCACCCGCAGGTCGCCGAGGCGGCCGTCGTGCCCGAGCCCGACGAAACCACCGGCCAGGCGATCGTCGCATTCGTGACGATGGAGGGCGGCGGCGACCCGCCGGACGGCTTCGACCAGACGCTGCGCGAGCACGTCGGCGAGAAGATCGGCAAGCTCGCACGGCCGAAGCGCATCGTCTGGGCAGATGACCTGCCGAAGACCCGCTCCGGCAAGATCATGCGACGGCTGCTGCGAGACATCGCGGAGGGCCACGCGCTCGGTGACGTCACGACGCTCCGTGACCCCACGGTGATGGACCAGCTGAAGGAGAAGGTCGCGCAGCGGCAGGCGCAGGATGACTAGGCGCTAGCGGCCGGAGCGGCTGACCCGCCAGGTCACCGCTCCCTTGCTGTTGTCCTGAGTCACCTGCACGACCACCCGCTCGTTGCGGGCCGTGGTCGCGGTGCACGTGAACCGGTCGCCCTTCCTGGCCTCGACGCTTCCCG
>JBBQKG010000020.1:0-55961 GCA_038326655.1 Solirubrobacterales bacterium | reverse complement strand
CATCGACCACCGCTACCCGAACCGGCCGCACTCGCGGCTCGGCTACCGCACGCCCCTGGAGGTGCGTCAGACCTGGGAAGATGGAAGCGCGCTAGTGAAAACTGCGGCCTGAGGTGTCAACTGCGGCGGGGTCCAGGCCAGCGCTCTTTCCAAGGTGGACGTTGCGGCCGCGTTGGGGGTGTCGCCCGACTTTGTAGAAGACCATGTCTGGCCGGAGCTTCGGATCATTCGACGTGGCCGGAAGTCGTTCGTGCGCACGACCGAAGTCGAGCGCTGGCTCGACGACAACGCTCAGCACCCGCTGGGCGCCCGACGGTGACATCTCTAAGGTCAGGATGTCCATTCAAGTGGGCGGGCACCGCGCCAACGGCCCCGCCCCGGCACCACGAGCAAAGATCGTGATGCGGCGAAAGCGCGTAACCCCGAAGGAATCGAAATTAGGCACCGTGCGGCCTGCCGAACTCGTTCAGAAGGCAGGTGCACTTGCGGACCGACTTATCGCGCTTCCGTGTGGTCGCAGCGGGATGGCAAGTCTATTCGCAAAAGCTTTGAATCCGTAGCGGCTGCTCGCGCTTGGCGCGCCGACGCGTTGTTGGCGCTTCGTCGCGGCAGTCTGTATGCCCCGTCCCCCATTTCTGTGAGGGATGCAGCCCGCACCTGGTTGGCATGGGCAAAGGCCGGGACCGTGCGCAACAGGGCCGGAGACCGGTTTAAGCCATCGGTCCTGCGCGAATATGAGCAGGTATTACGGGATCGAATCATTCCCGCGCTCGGCTGCTACAAGCTCACAGACCTCCAGAGGCGCGATGTGCAGGAGTTCGCCGACACCCTTCAGGCGGAGGGTCTTAGCGAAAGCACGATCCGCAACACGGTTATGCCGTTGCGAACGCTTTATAGGTGGCATCTGGCGCGCGGCGACGTGGGCGTGAATCCAACGAGCGGGATCGAGCTTCCGTCCGCTCGAAGAAGGCGTGATCGCATTGCCACGCCCAAAGAAGCAGCCCGGCTGATTGAGGCATTACCGGTTGGTGAGCGGGCGCTGTGGGCGACGGCTCTATATGCAGGTTTGCGGCTGGGCGAGCTTTTGGCCCTGCGCTGGGACGATGTCAATCTCGCGAACGGCACGATCCAGGTCGAGCGCTCCTGGGATGCCAAGGAAGGTGTCGTGGAACCAAAGAGCCGTGCCGGTCGCCGCCGGGTACCCATCCCAGCACTGCTGCGGGACGAGCTGGTCGAACATCGGATGCGGCAAGGGCATCGATCCGGGTTGGTCTTTGGCAGATCAGAGTCTCGGCCGTTTTGCCCATCTACCGCTACGAAACGCGCACGCAAGGCGTGGGAGGGAGAACACCTTCAAAGGATCGGCTTCCACGAGGCGCGGCACACGTTTGCGAGCCTCATGATCGCGGCGGGCGTGAACGCGAAGGCGCTCTCCACGTACCTTGGCCATTCGAGCATCCAGACGACATACGACCGCTACGGACATCTGCTTCCGGGGAGCGAATGGGAGGCAGCAGGGCTGCTGAACGACTACCTTGATCGACCGGAGCAAGGGGTCACGGCGGCCCAAATCCGGGCATGATTTTCCCGTGTATTTCCCCGTGGCAGCCACAGGGAACGATAATTTCGCTCTAGAAGGCCCCGGAGGGGTGGCAGAGCGGACGAATGCGGCGGTCTTGAAAACCGTTGGGCGCCGTGAGGCGTCCCGGGGGTTCGAATCCCTCCCCCTCCGCTTCACGGGCTGAAACGGGCGATGACCGACACCGAGCGTTTCGACTTTGCCTTCGCGCCTGCGTATCGCATGCTGGCGCGGGCGTTCGGCATTACCCCTGGCACCGCATGGGTCGAGGTGGGCGACGAGACGGTGGAAGCCCGCTTCGGTCGCTGGCGGGTTTCCGCGCCGCTGGCCAACATCGCGGACATCGCGGTGACCGGGCCATACGCGTTCTGGAAGACGGCCGGCCCGGCGCGGCTAGCGATCACCGACCGAGGTCTGACGTTCGCTACGAATGGGGACCTTGGCGTCATGATCTCGTTCAGCACGCCCGTCCGCGGCCTCGATCCGCTGGGGATCCTCCGTCACCCCGAGCTGACCGTCACCGTGGCCGATGTGGACCGCCTCGCGGCACTGCTCCGGGCACGCGGTCACCTGAGGTAGGGCGTCGATGGCGGCGAGGAACCCGACGCGCCTCGAAGAGCAAGGTCACACCACGGGCGGCGGCGTTCCGTCCGCGCTGGCCGGAAGCGTCGGGTCCCAGTTGCACACCGTGCATGCATGGCGGAACGCGGAGCGGGAAAACTCCACCGCGAGGGCATGTGGATCAGGGCTGGAGGCGAGATCGTTCCATTCGAGTAGATACTCCCCGAGCGACTCGTCCCAGCGGGCGATCTCGGGCGACAGTGCCGCCCCCGCGAACCCCTCCGTAGCCGGGTATGCGAACGCGAAGAAAGCTGCATTGCCGAAGCGAGCATCGCCGGGCCACCAGCCCACCTCCACCTGCTCCGCATCACCCGAATTACGCGGGATGAAGTCCTTGGAGGGAGGGTCGGTCGGGGATCCTGAATAAAGGCCAACCGCGAGGTCGAACGAGCCCCACCACGCGTTGACCGGCGTCGAGCGGCCACGATACGGCGCGCGGAAGGCCGCCAGCACGAGCGCCGCGCGGGTCGCGGCGGCGAAATAGGAAGAAACCTGATCGGGGTCGTAGGTGGCGTGCTCGTGGTCCTCGTCGAGCGGCACGCTCCAGGGCACCTCCTGCGGCGTCGGGTCGATCTCGAGGGCGGGGCTGCCCAGCTCCCTGACCGCGTTCAATACATCAGCGGTGACTTCGCCGACCGGCCTGTCGGGCATGAGCTGGACGCGTCGCACCCGCCCGTCGCTGTGCTCGGCAGCCGCCTCGTGCGTCCGCAGGTCGAGCGCCACGACAAGCGCTCCCGAGCCGTCCTGGACTGGCAACGGGAGCGTCTCCCAGCCGCGCGCGCTGAGGCGCAGCGCCGCATGCTGGAGCTGCGGTTCGGGCGGCGCCATCACCACCGCCAGCTTGCCCAGAACCTGCGTGTGCGCGTGAAGCGTGTCGCACGTCGCGCTCCACGACTCGTAGGGCAGCATCGACTGCCATTCGGTGGACATTGCCGCACGCTACTCAATACACCCCCGTGGCGCAGAGCGTGGAGACCACTGGCTACGGAGAAGCTCCGGTTGACACAGGCCGCGGCCCGGGACTAGCTTGGACGCAGGCCTCGCGTGCTCGGATGCCGCGGCCGGGCGCTGTGCAAGGACGCACTCGATGCCGATTCGCTCAACTAGAACTCTCCTGGCGGTGCTGGCTTCCGCGATGCTCGCCCTCTGCCTGTTGGCCGCGGCGGATGCGGGCGCGGCCGGCTATCCGCGCCCCAAGGGTGCGTCGCCGCTTCGGTCGCCGATGATCCCGGTGTTCGAGCGCTGCCAGAGCAACGGAGGGCGGATCGCGGACCTCCTGCACGGAGGCCCGCTCGCCTATCCGGCGTGCTCGAGCCCGGAGCAGGTCTCCGGCGAGCTCACGATCGGCACCAACGATGCCAACGGTCAGACCGCGAACTCGGTCGGATACGTGCTCTACACGGTGTTCCCAGGTAATCCGTCGACCGCCGCCGACGAGGCAGACGTGCGCATCGACTTCAGCATGTCCGACATCCGCCGGCAGAGCGGCCTTGCGGACTACACCGGCCCGCTCGAGCTGAGCCTCGAGAGCCGCATCACCGACAAGGCCAACGGCCCGAATGGCGACGAGGCGGGCACCACGGAGGACTTCTTCTACACCGCCGTGGTTCCGTGCGCCGCGACCGCGGACACGACGATCGGGAGCACCTGTGCCCTCAGGACGACGGCCGACTCGCTCGTGCCGAACACGATCAAAGAGGGCAAGCGCACGATCTGGGCGCAGGCCGACCACACCCACATCTTCGATGCGGGGCCCGACGGCGATGCCCTGACGGAGGGCGACAACCTCCTGTTCGCCACCCAGGGAGTCTTCGTCCCCTAACCGGGCTGCGCGCCGAGCTCCGTCGGGACCAGCTCGAGCTCGATCACCCGCGCGCCGCGCACGACCGACACCGGCACTCGCCGCCCGATCAGCTCGGCCACCATCTGGCGCTGGAGCACGTTGACGTCCTCGACCTGCTCCCCGTCGAGCGAGATGATCAGGTCCTCGGCGCGGATTCCGGCCTGGTCCGCCGGGCTGTCGGGCATCACCTCGACCACCTCCACCGCGGCCTCGACCCCCAGCTCCGCCCGCGCGCGGGGCGGCAGCGGCCGCGGGCCGCCGGCGATGCCGATGTATGCACGTCGCACGCGGCCGTCAATCATGAGCGTCGCGACTATCTTGCGGGTGGCCGCGTTGATCGGCACCGCAAGGCCGAGCCCGACACCGGCGACGGCGGTGTTCACGCCGACCACCTCGCCGTGGCCGTTCACGAGCGCGCCGCCGGAGTTGCCCGGGTTGAGCGCCGCGTCGGTCTGGATCACGTTGTCGATGATCCGCACGTCGCGGCCGGCGCGCGCGGGCAGCGAGCGCCCCAGCGCAGACACGACACCCGCGGTCACCGAGCCCGCAAAGCCGTGGGGGTTGCCGATCGCGACGACCAGCTGGCCGACCCGCAGCCGCTCGGCGTCGCCGAGGGTCGCGGGGGAGAGGTCGCGGCCCTCCGTGCGCAGCACGGCCAGGTCCGACAGGGCGTCGCTGCCGACCACCGAGAAGCGGAACTCGCGCCCGTCCACGAACGCCGCCCGCCCCTCGCGGCTGCGGCCCGCGACCACGTGCGCGGAGGTCAGGAGGAAGCCGTCGGGCGTCAGCACGACCCCGCTGCCGGCGCCGGCTGGGACGCGGCCTCGCCGCGTCGGCCGCATCACGCGCAGGTTCGCGACGGACGGCGCCAGCCGCTCGGCGGCTCCCGCGACCGTGCGCGAGTAGGCGTCGAGGGCCTCGGCCTCGTCAGGCACGGCCTCGCGCGCGCCGCCCCGGACGTCTGCCACGGTCATCGCGCCGTCTCCAGGAACCGCACGGTGACGTTCCGCTCGTCGGTGCCGCGGAGCACGGCGAGCGCCAGCTCGCCGCCGGGTGAGACCTCGTCAAGCGCCCGGTATAGAAGGTCGACGCTCTCGACCTCCTCGCCGCCCGCTCGCACGATCAGGTCGCCACGCTCGAGCCCTGCCTGCTCTGCCGCGCTCGACTCGGCGACCGACCGGATCAGCACGCCGGCCTGGTCGGGGAGCCCCACGGCACGGCGCAGGCGGCGAGCGACCTGGGGCGGGGCGACCGCAACACCCAGCCTCGCGCGACTGGGCGCGTCGCCGCGCGCGAGCCGCTCGGCGCTGTCGGCGAGCGCCCGGTTCGCGGCCACGGCGAGGATCAGCCCACCCTCGAGCCGGATCGCGTTGAGGCCGAGGAGGCTTCCGTCGAGGTCGACGAGCGGCCCGCCGCCCGACCCGCGCGGAAGGGGTGCAGTGTGCTCGATCGCGCCGGTGATCCGGCGCCCGCGCGGCCCACGGAAGCTCTGCCCGAAGGCCGAGACGAAGCCCGGCGTCGCGCGAAGGCCGCGGCCACCCGGATTTGCGACCGCGATCACGGCGGTGCCGATCGGCGCGGCGTCACGCTCCGGGTCCCATTCGACCGGCGCGATGTCGCCCGTCTCGACCTCGACGACCGCGAGGTCGAGGTCGCCGTCGATCCCGGCGACGCGGCCCCCCGCACGGCGGCCATCTGAAAACGTGACCGTGACCTCGTCTGTGCGGAGGTTGTGGGCGTTGGTCAAGACCTTTTCCTGAGAGACGATCACCCCGCTCCCGCGCCCCCAGCCGCGGCCGAAGCCGACCACCACCGGGCCGACCCGTGCCGCGACGGCGGCGATCTCGCGCTGAATCTCTGTGATGGTGCTCATGATTCGATCCTTTGGAGGAAGTAGCTTGCGAGTTGCAAGCGACTACGGTAACACCATGGCAAAGGCGCCCAACCAGGATCAACCACGCTCGGCGCTCGCCGAGGCGCTCGATGCGGTCGGGGACCGCTGGACCTTGCTGGTGGTGGAAGCGCTGCTGGACGGCGCGCGCCGCTTCAACGACCTCCAGGAGCAGGTCCCGGGCATCGCGCCGAACATCCTCACGGAGCGCCTCAAGCGCTTGGAGCGCGAGGGCCTGACGGTTGCCACGCCCTACTCGGAGCGTCCACAGCGCTACGTCTACGAGCTGACCGCGGCCGGCCGGGAGCTGGCGGGCGCCCTCAGGATGCTGTCGGACTGGGGTGCCCGCCATACCGGGGGGCTCGATCCCGCCCGCCACGAAGCTTGCGGTACGCCGCTCGAGGTGCGCTGGTATTGCCCGACGTGCGATGAGCCGGTCGACGAGCCCGGCGAGAGCGGGCTCCACTTCGCATGATCAGCGGCGCCTAGAATGAGGGCACGGCCGCCCGGCCCATTCGGGTGGCCGCTTCGGAGAGGTGGCCGAGAGGCTGAAGGCAGCCGCCTGCTAAGCGGTTTGGGGGGTTCATGCCTCCCACGTGGGTTCGAATCCCACCCTCTCCGCTAAAAGCAAGCAAGCATGGGCCTGGTTTGAACCGGACGAGGCGGGCGTCAGCAGCAGTGCGGCCCGGGCTCAGTTCCTCTGCCCAGCGGCGGCTCTGCCTAGCGGTCTACGAGTTCGGACCCGACCCCGGCTGTCCCCGGGCTGGCGCGATCCTTGTCCGTCGCGACGGCCGCAAGCGGAAGGACCAAGGCGCCGATGGCGAGCGGCAGAAGCGCCCGAGCCAGGATGCATGCCTGTTCGACTACTCCGGGGAGCTGCACTCCGTCTCGATCGTGGCCACCGACTCCGAGCAAAAAGCCAATAGCCGCGATCGTGAGAGAAGCCGCAAGACCAGCGGCGAGGAGGGTTAGCGGGAGGGCGAAGCGCCGGCGGTCTCCCGCAAGTGCGTCGATGCGCTCAGAGCCGATGCCGGCCCCTGCGTCTGAGCCGCCGTCAAATAGAAGGAGCGCACCCGCGAGCGCCTTTTTACTCGTCAACGCGATGGCGGCTTCATCGGCATCAAGCTCGGCAAGCTGCGCGTGATCGGTGGCGAGCGCTCGACATGCGGGTACAAAAAAAAGGGCCGTGGTGAACGCGCGCGTTGCCATCAGCCTCAGGGGGTCACGGTGCCTTCGATGGTGCGCCTCATGAGCCACGACGGCACGCAACTGCTCGACGGTCAAGCGATCGCGGGCCCCGGTGGAGACATACACATGTGGCCGAACCAGCCCCAGCGTAAATGCGAGAGGCCGTCGGTCCGCGACGATTCGTACCCGCTCCGCGTCGACGACGAGCCCGTCGTCAATCTCGTGACTCCGGGCGTAGCGGCGGGAGGCCCACAGTTGCCGAACGACCGAGCTTGTGGCCGCTAGAACGACGACCGCGCCGATCCCACCGAGCATAATTGCGGCGGCCGATCGCCAGGTGAAAAGCGGCACGAAGAGTTCCCAACACGATTCCAGCGCTAGGGGTGGCGCGGTCGCAGTCGAGGCTCCGAGGGCCGCCGTGCCGGCGACCACGACGACAACGAGACCCCCCGCCACGGCGGCCAGCCAGAGCCGCCAGGCGCCCACCGCGCTAGTCATGCTCAGCGATCCGACGCAGCTGCTCGCGCCGCTCAGGATCGAGCCGGTCGACCTGCTGGGCAAAGTGGGCGAGAGCCGCATCGCCGAACTCGTCGATGAGCGCATCGACCTGGGCGCTCGCGCGTCTGGTTCTGTAGGTGTCACGGTCGAGCGTCGGCGTGTAGATATCGGTCTGACCCTCGCGTCGGCGGACAAGTAGCCCCTTGCGCTCGAGGCGGCCCATTGTGGTCATGATCGTGGTGTATGCGCGCGCTCGGTCTGCGCGCCCGTTCAGGGCTTCGAGAACCACCCGCACGGGAGCTTCTCCTCGGTCCCAGACCTCCTCCATCACCCCGGCTTCCAGCGGGTGGAGGGCGGGTGGGGGCGATGTGGCACGCTTGCGACGCATGGCTACTACCGCCGATGGTATCTTTCTTCGCATGCCTACTACCACTGATAGGAGCCAGCTGAAGACAGGCGGCCCGGCGGTGTTTGGTGCCGGCGTCTTGATGGTGCTTTGCTGCGCCCTCGGCCCGGGCATTGTGGGCGCGGTCGCAGGGGCGGCGATCGGCGGCCTCGTCGGGATCGCCATCGGGTGCCTGCTCGCCGCGATGGTCGGCCTCGCCTTGTTCCGGCGAGGCAGGAGAAGGGGCTGCTGATGGTCTCCATGCCTCTGAATCGTTGGCTTGCCGTGCTGGTCGTGGTCTCCGCGGCTCTTTTCGCTGTCGGTGCCGCCATCGAGCGAAACAAGGGCGGCGAGAGCGGCCACAGTGAAGGCGCCCAAACCGCCCAATCCTCCTCGTCCAAGAGCGGCGGCGAGAGGCACTCCGAAAGCGGCGGCGGGTCGTTCTCCGAAGGCAGCGGAGGCGAAACCCATTCCGACAGCGGGGGGAAGACCTCCTCGCAGACAAGCACGCGCGAGACACACTCCGAGACGAGCGAGAAGATCTTCGGCATCAACCCGGAATCCACTGGACTCGTGATCGCGGCCATCGTGGCTGCCCTGTTGCTCGCGATCGCGGCGTGGTTCTCGCCGGTCCCACTCGTGCTGCTCGCCGTGATCGCATTCGGGGTCGTGTTCGCGGTGTTCGACGTGCGCGAGGTCGTGCACCAGATCAACGAATCCCGTGCGGGGCTCGTCGTCATCGCGTCGATCCTCGCCTTGATTCACCTCGGCGTGGCGGTGCTGGGGGCAGCTGTCTGGCGCTCGCCTACAACTCGAAGCCGAGTTGCCGCATCCGCGTGAGGTTGTCCTCGATCACGACCGCGGACGCGAGCCTTCCGTTCTCGATGCGGAAGATGTACACCTCGTCCACGTCCTCGAAATGCCTCCCGGTCGGGGCGACGCCTCGCCACTCTCCTTCATGGGTCCCGGAGCACTTGAAGTGCGCGGCTACCTTGTCGCCTTCGCCGATCAGCTCCACGATCTCCATCTCGAAGTCGGGAAACGCGCGTCGGAACGGGCCGATCCATCCCTTCGCAGCTCGGCCGACGTCGCCGTCTGCGATCTCGTCGAGCGCATCGAGGTTCCGCTCGTTTACGACTTCCTGGACCAGACGCCGAACAAGTCTCTTGTTGTCTTCGATGTCCACGAGCATCTGGAAGTGACAGCGACTGCCGGGCTCTACATGCACTTGGCAATCGCACGGGCAGCGTATAACGGTCGCCGGGCTCAGTCCTCGTAACGCGACAAGGGATGGAGACGCCCGATGCGGGCGCGTACCCCCGGACGGTAAGTTTGAGCGCGCTAGCCGACCTGCCTCCGCACCTACTGAACACCTGAAACGTCCGGCCCGTCCCGAGGGTTGCGGTCAGCGACTACTGCCACCCAAAGGAGGGGGCCGGATGGAAGACCGCAGATGCAAGCTCGGACCGGCGGGGCGACTCGCGCCGGTATCAGTTCAAGGCGCCCGTGTGGTCAAGGCGCCCGAGCGGCGCCGCCCGGGGAGGCGAAGCAGGCTGAATAGCGCCGGCCCGCCAAGTGCGGTGACCGCCAGTAGGGCCCACAAACCAGGGCCCACGTCCGTTCTCAGCACGCGCGAGACGTCGTGGGCAATCGGATAGTTCCAGGAGGTTTCGTTCGCACGCTGTCGCACGGCGTGGGGGTCCGCGGCGCTGATGCTCACCGGCGACGGTCCGGAGCCCTCCAGACGGTTGTCAAAGAGCACCACCGCGCTGACCCTCGCGAGGCCGGCGTCGTCGACTTTCACGGCATGGCTGGTGACGCGCACGATCCGGTTGCGGGTCACGGTCACATCGGAGGAGCCGTGGATCCTGACGCCGGTCGGGGTGGCCGAGATCGCGTTGGCGACCAGCAGCGTGCCCTGGGACGGAGGATGCAGGACGACGCCGAAGTCGCGGGCGCCGGAGACGGAGTTGGCGGCGAGGATGTTGTCGCGCGCCGGACCGAGCACCCGGATGCCCTGGCGGCTGCCGGCGATCCGGTTTCCACGGATCAGGTTGTGCGCGGATCCGTCGATCTGGATGCCGACCCTCGCGTTGTCCCGCACGATGTTGTCGACCACGACGTTCGAGTCCGAAGGCCGATTGCCGGACTTGCCGTCGTCGATCACGATTCCATGCCGGCGGTTGTGCTCCGACAGGTTGCCCCGGATCACGTTGCGAAAGCAGCTCCGGGAAAAGATGATGCCGTGCCGGCCGTTTCGGGCAGCGTGGTTTCCCTCGACCAGGAAATCGCTCGACCCTGTGTGCGGGTCGAGCCCGTAGATCCGGTTGTAGACGAAGGTGCTGTCGATCCAGCGCATGTCGCGCGCTCCATACGTGAACGCTCCGTTGAAGTTGTGGGCGAACCGGGAGCGGATCACGGTGCCGGTGCCGAAAGCGGGGGCCCGGGCCCAGAGCGCGAATCCGGAAACCGTTCCCCGGTAGAACCCGAGGCGCGCAAAGGTCGCATCGCTCGCATCCAGGCGCCCGCGCCCCCGCACCGCGATGACCGAGCGCCCGTCGCTCAGCACGCGGTCGGGGCGGTGGGCGGCCGGATCCCAGGAGTGGACGATCAGCCGCCGGCCGTGGCGGCCGTGGCGCCCGTGGAAAGCGAGGTTCGCGCCGCGGGCGATGATGCTGGCAAACGCGCCGTGGCGGCTGACCAACCGCAGCTCCCTCGCGATCGGAGCGCCGATCGCAAGCGTCGCGCCGCGCGCGACCAGCACGGTCCTGCGAAGCTCCCAGACGCCGCGCCGTGGCTCGCGCACATCGCGGGGATAGCGCCGTCGCAGCGTCTCGAGCGTCGCGTCGCGAGTCACCACCAGCGCGCTCAGGTGCTTGCCGAATCGTCGCTTTACGATCCGCCCCGCACGGGCCGTCCTGGTCGACTCGCTCGCCGAGAGCAGCGGCCGCGAAAGTGCGGTGCGGCTTTGCACGCCCGTAGCCGCCGGCCGTGCGGCCGCGATGGCCGGCTGGACGGCAAGCGCCAGCGCCAGCAGCGCTCCGCCGAGCCGGTGCCGACTCGTGTCAGTCGACGCCTTCACCGGCCTCCGCGACCGCGGGCGCCATGCTGCTGCTGAGCGGCCGGGCGAGCGTGGCGGCCGCCTGTCCCTCCGCCACGCCGCGGTCCTCGCTGCGGGTGATCCACGCCTGCCTGTTCATGGTGAGCAGGGTGTAGTACTTGATCGCGGTCAGCACGAACAGCACGTTGACCGTCATGAACGGGAGCAGCACCACGTTGCGCGGGTTTCGCCGTAAGTGATCGATCGCGCGGATGCCCCGCCCGCAGGTGATCCAGCACGCCCACAGCCCCATCGAAAGGAGATCTCCCCGAGCGGCCGCGAAGCCCACGAAGGCGAAGCCCACGGTCAGCGAGAACGGAGCGAGCATCCCCTGGAGTACGGACACTCGCGTGATCATCGGCTGCCTGAAAAGCCACCCGCGAAACGTCGCCCGCAAGTAGCAGCGGTATGTGTTCCGCGACCAGCGCACGCGCTGCATGAAGAAGCCGCGGGCGTTCGCCGGCATCATCGTCCAGGCGACCGCGTTTGACTGGTAGACGGTCTTGTAGCCCTTGTTGAGCACGAGCCAGGTGAGACGACCGTCGTCGCCGGAGACGCAGCGCCGCCCCAGGAACGTCTCGTTGACGAGGTCAGGGAGCACCTCTGCGACGACCTCGCGCCGGTACGCCACGGTCCGCCCGGAGAGGCACGAGACTGCTCCCTTGCGTGCCATCGCGGGCGTGTAAACGAGGTACTTGGCGTCGAGCATCCAGTCCGCCGCCCGGCGCCAGAGCGAGCCCTTGACGCCGATCACGCGCTGGCGGGTTCCGACCCCGCCGACCGCGGGATCGGCGAAGGGCATCAGCACGTTGCGCAGGAGGTCGGGCTCCCAGATGGTGTCCGAATCGGTCAGGACCACGATCGGGTGCGCGGCCGCCGTGATCCCGATCTCGAGGCTGTTTCGCTTGGCCGGGTCGCCCGTCGTGACCAGCCGCACCCGGCGCAGGTGGTCGAACGCTGCATGCGCGCGCGCCACGTTGTAGGGCTCGTCCTCGGGCAGCACGATCACGACCTCGGCCGCACCCCCGGCGAGCCACGAGCGGACCGCGGTCTCCAGCACGTCCGGGTCCTCGCGGTAGGCCGGCGCGACCACAGAGGCCGGCTCGCGATGGTGGTTTCGGACGGGCTTGTACAGCGCCGTGAGGAAGCGGCGAGTGAGCCAAACGCTCCAGCTGATGATGCCGAGGAAGCCGAACGGCAGCCAGAGGAACATGCGGCTGCCGAAGCGCCCGCGCAAGCTGCCGAAGAAGCTCTCGACGGGGTTCCAGAAGCTGTGACCGGCAGCACGGGCGGGCGGCTGGGAGGCGTGGGAGGGGCCGGTGGAGAACCCGAAGCGGATGCGTCGTCCGCGCGGGCCGACCGACCAGGAGCGAAGTCCCGGCCGAGCCGTCCGTGCATGCGCCTGTCGTGCAGGCGATCGGGCCGCGCGAGCAACGCCGCCGACGGGCGTCGGCGATACCACGAGGGCCAGCAGCACCGGCACAAGCGGGACCGCACGGCGCAACGAGGACCGAAGTGGCGGGTGCAAAGAATGACGGCGCCTCATCGCGTCGCTCCGACGATCATGGCCAAGACTCCTTACGGTTCGCGAACTGGTCCGTGTCGCGCGCCGCATGCTACCCGCGGCGGGCGAGAAACCCACGGGGAAAATGCCGCATTTCCGGAGATCCGAAACTATTTTGATGTCGAATATCTTTGGGGCGAAATACCGGCTGAGGAGGTGCATCGATCCCCTCCTGGCATGTCATCAGTAGGACGACGGTCATCGCCCTTCTACCGTTTGCGGGGCAAATCGAAGCTCGGTGCGTGCCAAGCACCGGGATTCGCTGCGTGATCGTCCGTGCTCGCCTCGGCAGCTCTCGGCCGCGCGCCTTTTCAAGTCGCGTCGGCTTCGTGTTTGTGCTCCCTGAGAGGTCTAGTCGGGAGTCTAAGAAACGTCGTCGGGCTTTCTGCTTTGCGCGGGGGAGCGGCAGCGTGACCGCCGCAGGGCGCGGCGCCTGTTGGTCAGCTTGAGCTTGTAAAGTCGCTCGGCACCAGCCGGGTCGTCTTCGATGAGAGGAGAAGCATGAACCGAGAGGAGATGCTCCGTCTCTTCCAGGCGCACCGCGAAGCCGAGGCAGCCCGCGACGTCGACGCGATCCTGGCGACGTTCGTGGAGGACTGTTTCCTCGAGACGATGGCACTCGGGCTGCGAGCGGACGGTAAGGACGCCGTCAAGGCGGCGTATGAGGCCCAGTACTTCGTTGCGTTTCCTAATCTCGACCCCGACGATCAAGGCATGGCTTTTGGTGACGACGTAATGGTCGTATGGGGCTTCCTGCGAGGGACGAGCAAAGGCGAATGGCTCGGGGTTCCTCCAGGCGGGGGCTCGTTTTCCGTGCCGTTCGCCAATGTCGTTCCGTTCAAAGACGGCCTGATGGGCGGCGAGGCGGTCTACTTCGACCTCGCGACGCTCTGCGAGCAGGCAGGGCTGAGCACCGCGGATGTGCGCGCAGCCGCCAAAGCAAGGGCTTAGCTGAAGGAGGTCAGATGACCACGAGTGAGGACTTCGACGCTGTAGTTGAGCGTTACCACCAAGCGGCTGCGGAGTTCGTGAAGGGAAACAACGAGACTTACAAGGCCCTGTTTTCTCAGGGCGAAGACGTGACGGTCGCCAATCCGTTTTTCCCCGCCACCCGTGGCTGGAAGAACGTCGAGGACCGGATGGACCGTGCCGCAGATCGGTGGAGTGAGGGTGAGGTGATCGGCTTCAAGAACATCATTAAGTATGTGTCCGGCGATCTGGGATACATCCTCGAGATCGAGCGCTTCCACGCCAAGATTGGCGGCAGCCAGGAGGCCGGCCCCGTCGCCTTACGGGTCACGAGCATCCTTCGTCGCGAAGATGGCGAGTGGAAGATCGTGCATCGACATGCCGATCCAGTCACTACGGAGCAATCGCCGGATTCGGTGAAGCAGAGGTAGCCGAATCGATTCTCAGATTCCGGGTCGCTGTCGCATTGCGCGAAGAGGAGAAGCGGCGTGGCAGGTTCGTCGTCACGCACGGGTGAAGAGGGTGGACAGGGCCACCAGAGGCGACCGCGGTAGTTCCGCCCTGTTAGGGGCGCACACGGACTCAGCGGCCCCCTATGGGCTAACTTCGAGGCTCAGAGCCACTGACTCCGAGGAAAACAAGGGCTACGTCGTTAAGCCCATTCCCCACGAATGCTCTGGAATCGAACACCGCTATCCGGCGGTTTCTTGCGGTCCGGAGCGGTTATCGGGGCCTTGGCTCAGCGCACGCGCCAGGCCCATGGGCATGCGGATTCGACGTCTAGAATGCCCCCACGCGCCCGTAGCTCAGTTGGATAGAGCGTCGGTCTACGAAACCGAAGGTCACAGGTTCGAATCCTGTCGGGCGCGCTTGGTCGTGGAGCGGTTTTCGGCTTTCCAGAGCGACAGACCACACCTCTCCACTCCGGTCCGCGCGCCGCTCTCGGCCGCATAATCGGGTCCCGACTCGTGTTGCGGTCGCGCGCCGGGGCACCAGTTCGCAGCAGGCCCCTATCGGCGTGAAGTGCTCGATGCCACGGCGGGCCGGTGCATCGTGTGCGGCAGTACTGATGACGTCAGGCCTACCACCTGGAGCCGATCGGAGAGGGCGGCGACCGACGCAGGCCGGGCATCTCGCTCTGCCGGGACTGCCATCGGCTTGCCCACCGTGCCCGGTAGTGGAGATACTGCGCGGGCGATGTCGCAGGAGAACGTAGAGATAGTGCGAGCCACGGGCGAGGCGTGGGCCGCAGGGGATGTCGAACGGCTTTGGGAGACCTACGATCCAGACATCGTCATGCGGACCGTCGAAGAATGGCCGGAGGCCGGACCGCATTTCGGCCGCGAAGCGGTCTTCCGGTTCTTCGAGCAACTGCGCGACACCTGGGACACCGGTGAAATGGAGGCGATCAGCCTGATCGACGCTGGTGACCGGGTGATCGCGCGGTACCGGTGGACGGGCGTCGGTCGTGGCCCGGACGCAATCATCGACGTCACGAACATCCAGACGTTTCGCAAGGGCAAAGTCGTCATGATCGAGTACTTCTGGGATCACGCCGAGGCCCTCGAAGCCGTGGGTTTGTCGGAGCAAGACGCTCACGCCGACTCGTCGTAGCTCCGCGAGTCGTTTTTGCGCGGGCTGGTGGGACACTCCCCAAGCCAAACGCCTCCAAAGAAACCAAGCGCCTGCGGCCCATAGACCCTGCTGGAGCGGCCTGCGAGACCGCGGCGCTGGTGCCCGGGCAGGGTGGGGCGGTGGCGGTGGCAGGCGGGCGGTGGAACAACCCCCGTAGCGAGGCCCACCAACAGCGTGGTTCAAGTTCCTGGACGATGCGCCGCCGGTCATGCTCGCGATGCTCTGGATCTCTCTCGGGCGCGTCGCACAGACCCAGCGGGGCCCGGGTGGGGGCGGAGTTTGAACGGTAGAATCGCGGCCGTGCCGTTCACTCTCAGGAACCTCAAGGCGGACCTGGAGGACGTCGGCTCCAACTTCGACGGCGCGCCAGACCTGGAGTTCCGCCTGGCGACCGACGCGCTGGAACTAGAGAAGTCCGGCCTGAGCTACCAGAGTGTTCCGCCCTACTATCGCTTCCCGTACGGCCACACGCACAAGGAGCAGGAGGAGGTGTTCGTGGTCGTGCGAGGGAGCGGGCGGATGAAGCTCGACGACGAGATCGTCGAGGTCAAGGAGTGGGACGTGGTGCGCGTCCCGTCCGGCATGTGGCGAGGCTACGAGGGCGGGCCGGAGGGCCTCGAGATCCTCGTCTTCGGTGCGCCCAATCTCGGCGAGAATCCGCGCGAAGACGTGGAGGGTCTGCGCGACTGGTGGGCTGACTAGCGCCCGGTGGAACAAGGTCACAGGTTCGAATCCTGTCGGGCGCGCTCTGAAAGCCCCGCTACGGCGGGTTTTTCTATGCCCATCCATCCGGCCGGTTGAGCGGCCGACCCGGTAGCTTTGCCGAAGCGCGTCGAAGCTGGCTTTCTCCTCCGCCTCATAACGCTTGTTCAGCGCGAAGATTTCCCAGGTGATCTCATCCTTTGAAGGTCCGGCACCCCGAGCTTGCGGCCTGAGCCGAGACCGCGCGTCGCGGCGCCGCTTTCCATGCAAAGCGAGCATCTGAAGCATTCAGGTCGCGGTCAGGTGCACTATGGCAGCCTTGAACCATGACAACCGTTACGCAGCGGGCCACGGCCCCTTCACCAAGCTCTTCACCAGGCCTTTCACTGGGCCGGCAGATGTTGAACAAGGTTCCAGAAGTCACTGTCTTCTTCTGGATCATCAAGATCCTGGCCACCACGGTCGGTGAGACTGCGGCAGATTTTCTGAACACGAACCTGAACCTCGGCTTGACCAACACGACCTACGTCATCGGCAGCCTTTTGATCATTGCGCTGATCTTCCAGTTCAGGTCAAGGAAATACGTGCCGGGCATCTATTGGCTCGCGGTCGTCCTGATCAGTGTCGTCGGCACCCTGATCACTGACAACCTGACCGACAACTTCGGGGTCGCTCTGACGACGACCACCATTCTCTTCAGCCTTGCGCTGGCGGCGACGTTCACAGCCTGGTATGTAAGTGAAAAGACTCTCTCCATCCACACCATCTATACGACCCGACGGGAAGCCTTCTACTGGCTGACCATCTTGTTCACCTTCGCCCTGGGCACCGCAGCGGGTGACCTCGCGGCGGAGCGTCTCAACCTGGGCTACTTCGTGTCAGCGCTCATCTTCGGCGCACTGATCGCGGCGGTGTTCATTGCCCACATCCGCTTCAAGCTGAACGCGGTCCTGGCCTTCTGGATCGCCTATATCCTGACCCGTCCGCTCGGCGCCTCGCTGGGTGACCTCCTGTCGCAGACTCGCGCCGACGGTGGCCTCGGTCTGGGCACGACCGTGACCAGCGCGCTCTTCCTCGTCACGATCCTGGGCCTAGTCACCTACCTGGCCATCACGAAAGTGGACGAGATCGCTCCCGGAGCCCGTGACCGTCTGAAGAGACAATCGCGCGACGATGAATCCCGTGTCCTTGTCGTGACCAACAAGACGGCGGCGACGCCGGCGCTCATCGGGGCGGTGCGCGAGCGCTCCGCCGCCGGCCCGGCGAAATTCTTCATGCTCGTCCCGAACCCCGATCACCTGGCGTTCGACCGCAACAGCGAGGACACCCGCCTGGGCGAACGGGCGCTCGCACAGGCACTGCCGATGCTCGAGGAGCCGACCGGCGCCGAGATCGAGGGCCGCGTCGCGATGAGCCCCAACGCCTACGACGACATCGTGGAGGAGTTGAGCACGCGCGACTACGACGAGATCATCCTCGAGACGCTGCCCAGCCATGTCTCGCACTGGCTGCACGTCGACCTGCCCAACCGCGTGGCCCACCTCGGTTACCCGCTGACGACGGTCGCGGCGACCCACTAGCAGTGGCGGCCGTCTCGCCCGTAAGGCGTGGCCCCCCACGGGGGATGCTCGGTGTCCCTACCCGGCGCCCACCGGAACGCAGAATTGGCCGCGCCCCTACAATCGCCGCCGTGCCGAACCAAAAAGGGAACTCCGAGAGTTCGTCCTGGCAGGAGGCCTTGGCTCCTTACACCCGGCCGAGCGTCGGCCGCAGCGTGCTCGATCTTGCAACCTCGGTCGTGCCCTACTTGGTGCTGTCGGTCGCGATGTACCTCGCGCTGGACATCTCCTACTTGCTCGTGCTCGCCATCGCGGTCCTGGCCGCCGGCTTCCTGCTGCGCACCTACATCGTCTTCCACGACTGTACCCACGGGGCTTTCTTGCCATCCAGGCGCGCCAACGTTTGGGTCGGCACGACCCTCGGGCTACTTCTCTATGCACCGTTCGTGCGCTGGCGTCACGACCACGCGGTTCACCACGCCACCGCCGGCGACCTGGATCGGCGTGGCGTCGGCGACGTCGTCACGATGACCGTTGCTGAGTACCGCGACTCCTCGCGGCGCCGCCGGCTCGGCTACCGCCTGGTTCGCAACCCGTTGGTGATGTTCGGCTTCGGGCCCATCCTGGCGATGGTGGTGGGACCACGTATCCCCGCCCGCGCTGCACGGCCACGCATGCGCCGCAGCGTGATCGGCACGGACATTGCCCTCGCCATCTTGGTCGGCGCGATGTGCTGGCTTGTGGGCTGGCGCGAGTACCTGCTCGTGTCAGGCCCCCCCGCCCTGCTTGCCGGCTCCGCGGGTATCTGGTTGTTCTACGTCCAGCACCAATTTGAAGACGTCTACTGGCAGCGCGCCGAGGGCTGGAGCTACGCCGACGCGGCGCTGCGCGGAAGCTCCTACCTGAAACTGCCAAAGGTGCTTCAGTTCTTCACCGGCAGCATCGGGCTGCATCATCTGCACCACCTCAACGCCCGAATCCCCAACTACAACCTGCAACGTGCGCTCGACGAGAATCCGACCTTCAACGACGTCCCGACACTGTCGCTCCGGGATGGAGTGCGCGCTGTGCGCCTGAAGCTGTGGGACGAAGACCGATCACGGCTCGTGACGTTCGCCCAAGCCCGCGGCAACAGATCGAACGGTCCCCTCGTTAGCTCCGGCGGGACAAGGTCGAGTCCAGCCCTTCGTCCGGACACGGCGGCCAAGCAGCCGCACTGATCATGGCGTTGCACGATCGCATGCGACAGCCGAGCGTGGCTGTACCGCCCAGTGCCGGGTCGGCTCGACGGAGCGGTGAGTCCCGGTCCGAAGGCGACTACTTTGGCCCCAGAGACCGAAGAGCGGACAGCGCAGCGTTGTACCCGCACATTCCGTGGGCGCCGGCACCTGGAGGCGTGGCCGCCGAGCAGATGTAGACGCCCGGGATCCCGGTGACGTACGGATCGAGTGCGAGGCGCGGCCGGCCGAGCATCTGCATCGGTGTGTTCGCTCCCGTAATGATGTCGCCGCGCACGTAGTTGGCGTTGTGGCGCTCCATGTCGCGCACGTTGCGGACGTGACGCGCGACGATCCGGTCGCGGAAGCCGGGTGCGAAGCGCTCGATCTGCTGCTCAATCTGGAGCGTCGCGTCGCCGGTCCAACCCGCTGGGACGTGGGCGTAGGAGTACACGGGGAAGAGGCCTCCGCTCGCGCGCGACTCATCCGCGACGTACTGCTGGCACAGGAGCACGAACGGCTGGTCGGGCATCGTCCCACGGTGGACGTCGCGCTCTGCCGCTGCGATCTCCCCGAACGTGCCGCCCACGTGCACGGTGCCGGCACGGCGCGAGGGCTCGTGCAGCCAGGGGATCCCACCCTCCACCGCGAAGTCGACCTTGAAAGCCGCAGGGCCATGCCGGAAGCGAGTGAACGCGCGCGCGATCCGGCGCGGCAGCCGGTCCCCGGCGATGCGCACGGCTGCCACTGGCGCCACGTCGAGCATCACGATGTCGGGCTTCCCGAGCTCGTCCAGGGACTTCACCTCGACGCCCGTCTCGAGGCGCGCGCCGCGATCCTCGAGCAGCGAGATCATGGCGCGGCTGATCGACCCCGAGCCTCCTTCAGCGACGGGCCACCCATCGCGATGTGCGGCGCTTCCGAGGGTCACCCCGACCGCCGATGACATGGGTAAGCCGAACGGCCGGAAGGCATGTGCGGCCACACCGGCCCAAAGCGCGCGGGCTGCCGCCGTGCCGAAGCAGCGCGCCAGGGCGGCTGCCGGGAGCACGGAGCGCATGCCGAAGCGCACGAGCTTCACGGGATGGGAGGGGACGCGCAAGAGCGGCCGCAGGAAATCCTCCTCGAGGTCGGAGAAGCTCTTGCTGACCGGCCCGAAGAGCGCGCCCCAGCGACGGCAGTCGGGACCGAGCGCGGCCGCAGTCTGTTCCACGGATCGGTAGGCCGCCGCCCCGTCGCCACCCTCGAGTGGGTGCGAGTACTGGACCTCCGGCCACCGCCACGTCAGCCCGTGTGCCGCAAGGTCGAAGCGCCGCGCGAACGGCGATTCGACCGCAAGCGGGTGCGCGGCGGAGCATTCGTCGTGCAGCAGGCCCGGAACGGTGAGCTCGCTGCTCCGCGTGCCGCCGCCGAGACGATCGTCGGCTTCGAGCACGCGCACTTCAACTCCTTCGGCCGCAAGCGTCAGGGCGGCAGCGAGTCCATTCGGGCCGCTGCCGACGACCACCGCAGATGTCATGCGGTTGTGGGCACAGCCTTTCCGTCTCCGTCGTCGCCGGCGCGAACAGGCACGTCCGGCGCGGGATGCCGGACTCGTTCGTATCCGGGCTTGCGCCACTTCACGTTGACGGGTATCGGCCCGTTCGGCAGCCACGGCTGCTCCCTGACCGCCTCACTCACCTTCCACTCGCCACGCTCGACGAAGCCGACGGCCGCGTCCATGACCCAGTACTGCTGCTTGTCGCGGAAGATCGGCTCCGACTCGACCCATACCACGATGAACTCGCCCGGCGCAAAGTTGCAGCGCCTCTGAATCGCCTCGATCAGCCGCCAGTCGTGCAGGTGCCCGTCCCCGAAGTTGAAGCCGACGACCACGTTGCACAGCGGCTCTGCATCGCGCAGGTAGTAGGAGTCGATGTCCTCGCCGAGCGAGTTCATCATCACGGAGTTGAGGCCGCGGCCCATGCTGTGCATAGCGCGCCAGCTCAAGCCGTGTTGCAGGACCAGCTCGGCCGCGTCCTCCCCGTACAGGTCGGTGAGCTGCTGCTTCTGCGTGTTGGCGGGCTTGACGAGATGCTCGTCGAGCTTGCGCTCCGCGCCGGGCGCGAACGCCCACAGCGCAGAGGCCCAGTTGCCGGCGTACTGGCGCATCGACGGCAGGAACGACACCCAATCCGGGCGATTGTTGCCGATGATCGGGAGGAGCGTGCAGCTGATGACGGTCAGCACGAGCAAGGCCGGGTCCATGTCACCGAGGCCATAGCCGTCCCACGCGGGGAACTGGAGGAACAGGAACGCCGCGAGGTACATGAAGAGGGCGTTCCATTCGAGCGGCACCGCGAGCGGGAACGTCGAGATGATGAACAGGTGGAAGCCCATCATCAGGACGACCGCAGCGACGGTGAGCGTGTGGTCCTGTGAGAACAGCAGGACGAGCGGCGCGACCACCTCGACGAGAGTGCCGGGACCGTGGGCGATCATCAGCGCGCGTTCGGACGGCCGGATGTCGTCGGGGTAATTGCGGTAGTGCATCCGCTTGATCGCCTTGGACGGCACCCACGGGGTGTTGGAGACCATCGGCGGGATCACGTGGCCGAAGTGGCGGCCGATCTTGGACACTGCCGCGCCCACCCAGACCGTGACGATCAGGATCTTCGCCGCGACCACCATGTCGACCAACGGGAAGAACGCGAAGAAGATGAGTGCCGGGAGGTACTGCTCCGATCGCGCCGCGATCCACGTGACCTTGTCGCGGAGGCCCATCAGCAGGTTCAGCACGATCGCCGCGACCAGCGGCCCGGTCGTGATCAGACCCTCGTTGGCGCCGATCGCGCCGACAGTGCTCGAATCTTGTGTGCCGGGCATCGCGAGGCACACCACCAGCGAGATGAGGAAGCCGACGTAGAGCGCGACATCGAGCGGCGTGCGTTCGTCCCCTGCGGTGCCCGGCACCTTGTCGGGCCACGGCGGCTGGCGCAGCGTCTTCGTCCGCGCCCAGTAGAGCACCCCGCCGGTCATCGGCTTGAAGTGGAAGGTGAGCGGACCCCACGCGCCCGCGACGCCGAGGGACTCGAGCAGCATCACCCACGCGACGAGCTTCTGCCAGACGATCGGCTCGCGCCAGCCCTCAGAGAGATCCAGCGGGTTGAGGCCGGTCGTGATCGCGGCGACGGCCCACCCCGTGATGCAGAACGTGAGGAGCTTGAAGATGTAGAGGATCGGGAAGAGCTTCGGCCCGCCGAAGCCGTAGTCGACCCAGTGCCGCCCGAACCGTTTGATTCGCTCCCGGTACGGGATGTCCATGACCGTCTTCCCCGGCTCGATCGTTGGGAAGTTCGGTGTCGTCAGCCCCATCGTGCCCCCTCCTGCTTCCAGAGCTCGTGTTACCGATGCGACCGTACACGAGATGGCCGGATCGGCGGCAGGCCCGGGCGACGGGCCGAGCACATGGTGCTGACCCGGGGGTTGGCCTCAAGCATGCCCCAGGCCGCTGCGGGCAAGAACTGCGCCGCCTCTTGGCCCCTATGCGATCAGTGGCTCTTGGTCGCCTTGGTCGAGTAGGCGAAGCTGCCGTTGCATGACTTGGCGGCGGGCTCGATGCTCTTGATCGCGCCCTTTTCCTTCCCGCCGGCCAGGAACTTGCCCGTGACCGTTGCGGTGGCGATCACCTTGCCGCTGCTGGCTTTCTCCGTGATCTTCCCCGTGAACTTGCCGTGCTTGACCTCGGCCGGCTTGGACGTGTGGGTCGGCTCGGGCCCGCCATAGCCGCAGCTGTTCGGCAGGGACGGTCTGACGTCGAGCGAGGTGACCTTCTTGCCGGACCGGGCCACCTTGAAGGTGACCTTCAAGGTGGCCGTTACGTTCACGTTCCCGGAATACGTGGCGCCCTTCACGGGCGCCGTCGCGTTTGCGGTGGCCACGAGAGCCACGATCGCCCCTACCGCGAGGGCGGTCGAGGCGATGAGCCTGCGCCGGGTTTTCGCTTGCCGGTACTCCATGCGCCCATGGTTGCACTTCCCCCCCACGGGCGCTTCTCCGTCGGCCCGAACGAACGGAGCCGGGCGACCACGCAACCTGCTCGGGGATACTGGAGGCGAAGCGATGAAGGTTGCGATTCTCGACGACTACTTCGACACGCTTGCGACGCTGCCGTGCTTCGAGAAGCTCGCCGGACACGAGGTGACCGTCTTCAACGACCACGTCCAGGACGTGGAAGCCCTCGCCGATCGCCTCCGTAACACGGAAGCGCTCGTGCTGATCCGCGAGCGGACGGAGATCGGGCAGCCACTTCTTCAGCGGCTTCCAAGCCTGCGATTGATCAGCCAGCGCAGCGTCTATCCCCACATCGACGTGGATGCCTGCACCAGCCTCGGGATCGTGGTCTCATCGGACCTGCACGCCGGAGCGCCCTCATTTGCCGCTGCCGAGCTGACCTGGGGCCTCGTGCTCGCAGCGATGCGCCAGATCCCGCAGCAGGTGACCTCGATGAAGGCGGGTGCCTGGCAGTCGGGTGTCGGCCGGACTCTCCTCCACAAGCAGCTAGGGATCTATGGCTACGGACGCATCGGCAAGGTCGTCGCCCGCTACGGCCAGGCTTTTGGCATGGAGGTCGTCATCTGGGCGAGCGATGCGTCGCGAGAGCGCGCGAGAGACGACGGCCTAACGGTCGCGGACAGCAAGCGTGAGTTCTTCGAGACGTGCGACGTACTGTCGCTGCACATGCGCCTCCTCGACGCCACACGGGGAATCGTCACGGCCGCTGACCTCGCATCGATGAAGCCCACGGCGCTGCTGGTCAACACGAGCCGCGCCGGGCTGATCGAGCCCGATGCACTCGCGATGGCGCTGCGTGCCGGGCGACCGGGGATGGCCGCGCTGGACGTCTACGAGCACGAGCCCCTCCTGGACGTCGAGGATCCGCTGCTGACGATGGACAACGTCATCTGCACGCCCCACATCGGTTATGTCACCAGCGATGAGTGGGAGGTCCAGTTCTCCGACATCTTCGACCAGATCAACTCGTTCGCCGAGGGCACGCCGACCAACGTCGTGAACCCCGACGTGCTGGGACACCTCCGAGCGGCGCGCTGAAACGCTACTTGCTGCGCCCGACTTGCTTCCGCAGGTTCTCGGTCTCGCGCAGCGTGTCGCGCTGTTGCTGGATCAACCGGTCGAGGCGCCTTTGAACGTCGGTCGGTGCCCGCTTCGGCGTTTGCGAAGGCTGCCTGTTGGGAGTCGGCGTGGTCGCAGGCTCGGTCGTGGCGCCGCCCGGTAGCGCGTTCCGATCGAGCTCGCCCGTCGCCAGGTAATGCAGGGTGGCCTGATCGGCGGATGGGTCGGTGTCGTTGTCGAAGATCGCCACCACCTTGTTGCGCGCGGCGTCGACGACCACGCTCTTGGAGACCGAGTTGCCGTTTTCCGGGATTATCGACACCAGGTACAGCAAGCGCCCGCGTACGAAGACCGGTCTCGGCTCCACGACTTTGAACCTGCCGCCGGTCCCCCTCGATCCCTCGCCGGCGAACACCACCCCCGGTATCGAGACGGATCGCACGGTCTGAACAGCGCGGCGGTTGCCGCTCAGGCTCGCGTTGCGAGACACGCGCCAGATCTGGGTCTTTCCCGTGACCGTATCCGTGAGGAAGATCGCGTTTGCCGCGAAGGCCTGACCGTAGGGCTCGGCCACCGTCACCCATTGGGCGGGCTTGCTGCCGAAGGCGATCAGATACGGCTGTTGGTTGCTTTCCGTATCGCTGATCTGGGTTTGCTCCTCGTGGACGAAGAACCTGTTCCAGATCCCGCGCTTGTAGGCGTAGGCGTCCTGGATGCGGCGGGCCAGCGTGTCCGGGAACAGCCGCCCGGTGGAGGTGATCTCGGGCCGCTTGCGAGCCTCGTCCGGCGAGAGATCCTCGATCTTTCCGTCGGGGTGCACGACGAACACGCCCCCGAGCACCGGACGGCGAATCAGCCAGCCCTTGTACGAGAGGTAAGGCACGATGATGATCGGCCGGCCCGTCGCGTCCAGAGCGCCAACCGGGTTCGCGAGGTCGATCAGATAGTGACGCTTCAGCAGCCGCCAGCGGAGGTTGTCGGTCAGCAGCTGCCCCGGCGCGACGTCGAGCTCGGCGTCGCTGGTCTTCACGCGCCGCTCGGTCGACTCCGCGTTCAGGGTCACGATCCCCTGACTCTTCTTCGAGAAGACCCGAAAAGCGCCATCGGGAGTGCGGAACGCGGTCCACGCAAGACCTTCCGGAGTCACGATGCTGCGAAAGTCGGTCAGTTTCTCGGTCGGAGAGTTGAAGCCGCTGGAGGCGATCTGAACCGCCACTTCCTGCGGCACCAGGCGGACCACACCGCCCTCGGGAAGCCCGCCGATCGACGCGTAGTCCGTGTGCTTGTAGATCGCGCGACTCGTAAGCGGGCCCTTGAAGGACGCCCCCAGCACGAACGCAGCGAATGCAAGTCCCGCCACGACTCCGACGCCGGCAGACGGGAGGTGTCGGCGGGCTCCGTTGGGCTCATCACTTTCTCGGCCCGACAGCAGCTCGAGGTCGCGTTTGCTCAACTTGGGACGGCGGTAGCGGCGAAGGCCGAACGCGATCGCAAGGATCACGATCGGCGGGAACCAGACGATCGGGCTCGTGTAGAAGAACATGACGAGCCCGTGGAAGACTGGCCGCAGCCACCACAAAAACAAAAGCACCAGTAGCAGCGCGACCAAGCCCGGCCAGTAACGACGAAGCATTCGAGCACCCTATGTCAGACCGATGAGCGACGACTCGCGCCACCGCCCGGGCCGCGGGCAGCGCTCCAAGCGCTGCGGCGACCGACCCCCGCCGCGTCTTCGCCGCGCGGTCGAGCAGTTCAACCGCGGCGAGTTCTTCGAGCAGCAAGAGACCCTCGAGCTGGAGTGGCTAGAGGAGCGCGACCCGGTCCGCTACCTCTACCAGGGCATCCTGCAGATCGGCGTCGGCTTCGAGCACCTGCGCCGCGGCAACGCGCGCGGCGCGGCGCAACTTTGGCGACGCGGGATCGCCTACCTCGAGCCGTTCGAAGGCGGATGCATGAGGGTGGATGTCGACCGGCTCGTCGCCGACACCGAGCGCTGCCTCGCAGAGCTGGAGCGAGTCGGCCTCGATGGGCTCGAGCGCTTCGACCGCTCGCTGATCCCACGCCTCGCGTGGCTCGAAGCGCCGCGCTAGTCTGCCGCGTCCGCGAGGCGCCGTGCGGTCCAGCCGGCGAGCCGCGGAGAGACCCGCTTCATCGCGTAGGCGATCCACGCCTCCGCGGCGACCGGCGCCACCGAGGGGTTGCGCTCCACGGCCTTGAGGATGTTGCGCGCCACCCGCTCGGGCCCGTAGTTGCGCCTCCGGTACAGGGCCACGAGCCGCTCACGTACCTTCGGATCGGTCGCCGCGCCGCGCGCTCGGGCGCTCGTCGTGATCGGGGTGTTGATGATTCCCGGGCAGATCGCGGTGACGCCGATGCCGTGAGGCCTGAGCTCTTCGCGCAGCGCCTCGCTCAGCCCCAGCACCGCGAACTTCGTCGCCGAGTAGGCGGCCAGCGCCGGGCTCGCGTGGTAGCCGGCCATCGATGAGAGGTTTGCGACGTGACCGCCGGTCCCGCGCTCGACCATCTTCGGCACGAAGAAGTGGCAGCCGTGGACGACGCCCATCAGGTTGATCGCGACGACCCAGTCCCAGTCCTCGAGCTCGGTGTCGAGGAAGCGCGCAGCCAGGCCTACACCCGCATTGTTGACGAGTAGGTCCACCGGGCCGGCCGCGCCGTGGACCGCCTCGGCGAAGTCGCGCATCTGATCGCGGACGGCGACGTCGACGTGCCGGGCGAGCACGCTGCGACCAAGCGCGCGAGCGCTCGTCTCGACCTCGGCTAGCCCCGCGTCGTCGACGTCGCAGAGCGCCAGATCGGCACCGCGGCGGGCCGCCAACAGCGCCGTCTCACGGCCGATGCCGCTGCCGGCCCCGGTGACGAGGACCGTTCGTCCGGACAGGTCGGAGGTATCCACCCTGCTAGATCGTGCGATCGATCATCTAGGGCCGCATCTCGTAGGCACCCGCGTGCCGCTCCACCTGGTCCCAGACCCGGAGGAACCGGTCCATGTCGACGACCGGCTTGCGAATGTGACCGAGCGCCCATGCCTGCTGGGCCTCGGTGGAGGAGGGGTGTCCGTGCAGCGTGACGGCGTAGCCCGAGAAGTCGCGCACCAGCACGTCGAAGATCGCGTCGATCGTGTCGGCGTCCAGGTCGGTCAGCGCAGCCTGCTCGAGGATCAGCTGTCCGTAGACGACAAGCGTGAAGAGCTCTCCCAGGGTGAGGAGGAAGCCGAGCTCACGCTGCTGCTCCTCGCTTGGCGGCGCGGTGCCGAGCAGCGCCTCGAAACCCTCGGCCTGCTCCATGAAACGGGCCACGTTTGCCACGCCGGCGAACGGCGCGTAGCTCGTGCGCCAGTCGTTGAATTGGATCTTCCCGAGGCCCCTTGCCGGGCCCTGGCGGAAGAGGAACTCGTCGTCGGCCGCATCGCGCCGCTGCGGTACCGAGGGGTACTCGGCCGGGTTGAACAGGTAGCCGGCCATGAACTTCAGGACCAGGGCCATGTTCACGTGCACCGTGCCCTCAAGCTTCGGGAGCCCGCGGATGTCGCGTGCTGCCATCTCGAAGAATGTGTCCTTCTCGAAGCCCTTTGCGGCGATCACGTCCCACAGGTCGTCGATCACCTTCTCGCCCTCGGTGGTCACCTTCATCTTGGTGATCGGGTTGAAGAGCAGGTAGCGGCGGTCGTCCGGACCGGCGGAGCGAAAGTAGTCGATCGCCCGCTCGCTGAAGAGCTTCATCGCCACCAGGCGGGTGTAGGCATCGCCCAGCAGCTGGCGGACGTGCGGAAACTCGGTGACCTTGTGGCCATATAGGACACGGCCGTCGGCGTGTGTGATCGCTTCGTAGAAGGCGTGCTCGCAGATGCCGATCGAGGCGAAGCCCAGGTTGAACTTGCCGACGTTGACCGTGTTCAGCGCGGCATGGAACGCCTCCCTGCCGGTGTGCAGGACGTCCTCGGCCCGCACCGGATAGTCCTCGAGGCGAAACTCGCTGACGTAGTTCTGTGAGTTGACGACGTTCTTCATCAGCCTGTACGCCGGGTGCGCGCTGTTGGCCGCGAAGAACACATAGCCGTCGGGGCCTTCGATGTCAGCGCGACGCCCGAAGACCGAGACCATGCCGGCCAGGTTGCCGTTACCGATGTAGTACTTGCTGCCGGTCGCCGTGAAGCCGCGATCGCCATCGTGCGTCAGGACCATGTCGGTCGAATAGATGTCCGCCCCGTGCTCCTGCTCGGAGAGCCCGAACGCGAAGATGGCTCCCTGCTCGAGCAGATCGGCGGCACGGCCGCGGGCGGCTGCGTTGTCGCTCTGCCAGATCGGGCCGAGCCCGAGGATCGTGACCTGCCACGTGTACCAGTACGCGAGGCCGTAGAAGCCGGTGATCTCGCTGAACGCGCTGATGCGCGCGGTGTCCCAGCGCTTGTGCGGGTCTCCGGCAGCTTCTGCCGCGGGAGTCAACAGCGTCGCGAAGATGCGCTCGCGCTTGACGAACTCCAGGAAGTCGGCGTACCAGGTGCGCTCGTGGTCCTGCTCCTTGAGTGTCGCCTTGCCGCGGGACTCGAAGAACTCGATCGTTGCCAGCAGTGCCCGCCGAGTCGCCTCGTCGAATGCAGGATCGTACGAGCGGGGATTGAACAGGACGGGCCTCGTGCCTTCCTCCGGCGCCGGAGGCTCGACGGTGACAGGACGTTGCTCGACGCTGGCCATGCCTTCTCCCCTGGATCTCGTCTGCCGGGACTTGGAGCCGCCGGTGGCGGCAGCGTGAGACTAGCGCGTGGCCGCATCCATCAGATTCGATCAGGCAGCCGCGTCGCGGACGACGTAGTTGCCCGACACGACAGGAACGTTGAAGAACAGGGGCGGGCACACGACAGGCGCCGCGGACGTGATCTCGTAACCGGCGATCAGGTCCGGGTTGTCGGGTGAGCCGCCGTCCACGACGCTCCAGAGCTCTCCCTGGCCGATCAGCGCAGGGTCGGATGACTTCACGATCCGGATCCCGATGCTGGCTTGGTTACCGACCACGCTCAGGCACGTGACCTCGCCCGTATAGCTGTGGATGTCCTGGGCGTCGACGGAGAGGTTGCCGCGCGGGTTCAGCCCGGTCGCGTCCGCGAAAGCGTTCACGTGGACCTGGATCACCGGGAAAGGGGGGTCCACGCCGAGGTGCCGGGCCGTGCCGGTCACGGCGTCCTGACTCGCCTGCCCCGCCGGGGCCGTGACCGCCAGCAAGAGTCCAGCCAGCGCCACCGCGGGGAGCAGCGATCGCAGCGCTCCTCCGGGTGACCGCAAATGCCTGGGCGAAAAGGTGGAGTGGCTCCTGGAGAACATCATGTGTGACTCCCTCCTCGGCTTGCCGCGCCCGGCGCTTCGTACGGGCGCCTCCGAACGATCCTCTTCGACCGGGAAGGCCTTGTCAACCGGGTTCCACGAGAGGGGCCCGCGACGCGGGGCCCCTCTCGTCGCCTTGCGGAGCCTGGAACGTCACCTGGACGGTTTGCCAGAATCCTGCGCATGCAGATCCGCGCCGCCGTGCTGGAGGAGTTCGGAGCGCCGCTCGAGGTCCAGACGCTCGAGCTCGACGAGCCGCGCACCGGAGAGGCGCTTGTGCGCCTCGTCGCGTGCGGCGTCTGCCACACCGACATTACACGGCCTCGGGGGCCGATCCGTCGGGGTACGCGCCCACGGTGCTGGGTCACGAGGGCGCGGGCGTGGTCGAGCGCGTGGGCGAGGGTACGCGGCTGGTCGAGCCCGGCGATCACGTCGTCACGCTCTTCTCGCCACAGTGCGGTGAGTGTGTCCACTGCCGGAGCCCGAAGACGAACCTCTGCCTTGCGATCCGCGAGCAGCAGAACCTCGGCTACCTGCCTGACGGCACCACGCGCCTGTCCCGCGACGGCGAGCGGATCCGCCACTTCATGGGCACCTCGACGTTCGCCGAATACGTGGTGATCCCCGAGATCGCGCTGGCGAAGGTCTCCCCGGACGCGCCCCTCGATCGGGCGTGCCTGTTCGCGTGCGGCCTCTCGACCGGCCTCGGCGCGGCCATGTTCACGGCGCAGGTGGAGCCCGGCTCGACCTGCGCCGTGTTCGGCGCCGGCATGGTCGGGCTTGGCGCGGTGGCGGGTTGCCGGCTGCGCGGCGCCGAGCGGATCGTCTGTGTGGACATGTCCGATGACCGCCTGCGGCTGGCGACCGGGCAGGGGGCCACCGACACGTTGCGCGGAGGCGAGGGCGTGGTCGAGCAGATCCTCGAGATGACCGGTGGGTTCGGCGCCGACTACACGTTCGAGGCGACGGGCAACGTTGCGGTGATGGGCCAGGCGGTGGCCGCCGCGCGCATGGGCTGGGGCCTGTGCACCGTCGCGGGCGTGGCCGGCAAGGGGGAGACGCTCGACATCGTGCCGCGCCTCCTGATCACCGGCCGGCGCGTGTGTGGCGCTTCGTTTGGCGGTCTCAAGGGCCGCGATCAGGTGCCGCAGCTGGTCGACCGCTACCTCGCCGGAGACATCGACGTCGACCCGTTCATCTCGCACCATCTCGCGCTCGAGGGCGTCAACCGCGGCTTCGAGCTGATGGAGGCACAGGACGGGATCCGCAGCGTGATCGCCTTCGGCGAAGCCGCCTGACGGCCCTCCGAAGCCGGACGGGGGTCGACAGACGAGACTTCGCGGGGCTGCGCTGGCAGAATCCGCTCGTGACCACTTCCGAGAAAAGCCCGCACGTCGAGCCGCTGCGCGAACGCGTTCTCGAGCTCGCGCCCTGGTACTTCGACATCGAGGTCTCGGACGGGCTGCGCACGTCGGCCTACCTGGACGCGCCGGAGCGTGCCGGCACCACGCGGATCGACGTGCACGTGATCGACCAGATGGACGGCAGCTTCGAGGCGCGCGAGGCGTTCGTCCCCGACGACCGCGCCGCCGGCGCGGTCCCGCATGTCTCGCTGGTGGACCAGCACGAGGACTTCCTCGCGACACTGCGTGGTGTCTATCCCAACGGCCTCGAGGGCCGGAGCGTGCTCGACTGCGCTTGCAACGCGGGCGCGTTCCTGTTCTGGGCCAAGGAGGCGGGCGCGGGCCGCACGCTCGGCTTCGACCTGCGCATGCAGTGGATCGAGCAGGCGAGGTTTCTGGCCGAGCACCGCGACGGGCCGACCGAAGAGATGGCGTTCGAGGTCGCGGACCTCTACGACGTGCCGAACCTCGGGCTCGGCCAGTTCGACGTGGTCCTCTTCAACGGCATCCTCTATCACCTGCCGGACCCGATCCGAGGCCTTCAGATCGCCGCGGAGCTCGCCGGCGAGGTGCTGATCATCGACACCGTCGGCAGGCGGTCGATGCCTGCGCCCACGTTGGAGGCGATGGAGCAGCCGCGCACTCAGGTCCATTCCGGCGTGTACGGCCTGCGCTGGCTGCCGGTCGGTCCCGAGGTGCTCTTCCGGATGCTGGCCTGGATGGGCTTCGCTGCGGTCCGCTGTACCTGGTGGCGCCCCCGGGGCCAGCTGCGGGACCGGATCGAGGTCGTCGCCGGCCGCGACGAGCACTCACTCGACGCGCTCGACGCCTCGCTCGGCGCCCCGGCCGAGCGGCTGCGCGCGATCGTCGCGACCTCGGTTCCACCGGACAGCGACGTGCTGGTCGCGAGCGGCGAGGACGGTTCCCTGCTCGAGCTGGAGCAGCGGCGCGGGTGGCACTTCCCGCAGCCCGGCTCCAAGTTCGGCTCCGCCGAGGAGGCGGTCGCGGCGCTCGAGCGGCTTCGCGAAGCCGGCGCCGACTACCTCGTCGTGCCCGTCGAGTTGCCGTCAGGCTTGCCGTCCGGCACCCGCTTCTTCGAACTCGCACGGGAACGATTCCGGGTCATCCGGCGCGATCGCTCCTGCGTCATATACGTGCTCACGGAGCCCGATCGCGGCCAGTTTCGACCGCCTGCTTGAGCTCGGGCACACCACGACGCTCAACTCACTGGTGGACCTCCGCAGCTACATCTCGAACATCTCCTTCAGGGCGATTGAGCCCCGGACCCCGCTGGGCCCGGACCGGCGCTTCAGGATTCGCCGGCCTGGACGTGCGGATGCGAAGGTGCTGGAGCTCCCCGGTGCGCCGCTGGACGTGTTCAACACCGCGCTACCCGAGGTGGAACGCGAAACCCGGCAAGTGCTGGCAGCGACCCGCGAGATGCCGCGCATGTCGACGTTCGCGCTCGGCGCGGTGCTGAATCGGGCGGTCGCGGCGATGCCCGCGGATCAGGTCTACGTGAACGTCGGCGTGTGGCAGGGATACACCTATTTCGCGGGGGCGCTCGGCAATCCGGAGAAACGCTGCATCGGCGTCGACAACTTCTCCGAATGGGGCAGGGAGGACGTGCGACTCGCGCTCGAAGATCGTCTCGCGCGGATCGGCACGCCCTCGCAGGTCATGCACACGATGGACTACCGCGAGTACTTCTCGAAGGTGCACCGGGATCCGATCGGGGTTTACGTCTATGACGGTGACCATGCCTATGAGCACCAGCTGCACGGACTCCAGATCGCGGAGCCGTATTTTGCCGAGGGCTGCCTGATCGTCGTCGACGACACCAACGCGCGCCACCCCTACGAGGCGACACTCGACTTCATCGCCCAGAGCGACCGGCGGTGGGACATGCTGTTGGACTGCGACACCTCCGTCGCCGGACATCCGACCTGGTGGAACGGCCTCATGGTGATCCAGGAGGCAAGCCGGGGTGTTCGCCATCCCGGACTGTCGCCGCTTACGGAAGCGACGCGCCTGCACAGGAAACGCACCCCTCCCGGGCCGCCGGAATTCATCTCCGAGCCGTTCACCTCCGACCGGCCCCTGGTCACGCTGATCGTGCGTAACGACGGCGGCGATCCGGAGAGGCTCGGTGGCGTGGTCGAGCAGGCGCTCACGCAGAGCTGGCCGGAGCTGGAGGTGATCGTCGCCGACGACGATCCCTTCGACGGCTGCCGAGAGATGCTCGCCTCCTTCGCTGACAGGATCCGCACCGTCGGGGCGAACGGCGGCGGTGCGGTCCGAGCGGCGATCGCAGAAAGCTCCGGCGAGTTCGTCGGCTTCCTCGACTGCGATGCTGCGCTTCGCCCGACCGCGGTCGAGATGGGCCTTGCGTTTCCGCGCGCGTCGCGTTTCAACACGGAGCTCACCGCCGAGCGCCTCACTTCGATCGAGCTGGCCCTTGCCGCCGGCACGGTGATCGCGAGGAGCATCCCGGTCGGCCAGCGCTTTTCGGTCGCCACCACCGAGCGGCTGCCGCACGTGGAGGGCTCGGAGCGGGGGGAGATCTTCATGGGGGACGACGGGAGATCGGCCACACCCGCCGATGCCGCGCAGCTCATCGAGGCCCTGGGCGAGGCACGCCGCGCTGGAGCCGGCTACATCGCATTCACCCGGTCCTGCGCTGGGTGGCTGGAGGCCTTTCCCGAGTTCCGTGAACACCTCGAGGCGCGTGCGCAGCGTATGGTCGCCGACGAGCGGGCACTCGTCTACGCGTTCGTGGAAACGGCAAATCCTTGAGCCGGTTCCGACCGCCTACCTGAGCCTCCCGCCCCCGCGCCAAGGCCTCGCCCGGGCTGCCGGTACCGTGGTAGCCTCTTTCAAGATGGCTGGGAGGCACATCCGGGGGGCGTGGATCACTCGTGCGCGAATGGACTCGTCGAAACGGACCCGCAAGCTCCTCGCGCTCTTGGCGGCGACCGCTGTCCTTGCCGGCGTGGCGACAGCGGCGCTTGCCGTGGGCGGCGGCGGCAGCCAGCCGCCGAACATCCTCTTCATCGTCACCGATGACCAGCGCGCCGACGGCACGATGGATGTGATGCCCAAGACACTGCAGTGGTTCGCCGACGCGGGCACGCAGTTCCCGAACGCGTACGCGACCACGACCTCGTGCTGCCCGTCTCGCGCATCCATCTTCACCGGGCAGTACACGCACAACCACGACGTTCGCAACAACGCCCTCGCGCAGAATATGGACCAGCGGTATACGACGCAGCACTACCTGCACGCCAACGGCTATGCGACCGGCCTCTACGGGAAGTACTTCAACGCCTGGAACCTGAACCGCAACCCGCCGGACTTCGACAACTGGGCGATCTGGGTCTCCGGCTACGGGCCACCTGTGCGGATGAACGAGCAGGGCGTCGTGACGAGCGTCAGCAAGTACGCGACCACATACATCTCCGATGCCGGCGTAAGCTTCATCCAGAAACAGGAGAACAACGACTCCCAGCCGTGGTTCCTGGAGCTCAACACGACCGCGCCTCATGCGCCGTTTCAGCCCGACACCGCATACGCGAATGCGGCCACGCCGCCGTACAACCCGAAGCCGTCATATTTCGAGGCCGACCGCAGCGACAAGCCGCCCGCCGTGCAGATGCGAAGCGACAACGAGGCTACGGTCCTCAACGACCGCATCCAGCAGCTGCGCACGCTGATGTCGGTGGACGACATGGTGAGCCAGGTGATGCAGACGCTCGAGGCGACCGGAGAGGCCTCGAACACGCTGGTCATATTCATCTCCGACAACGGCTACGGCTGGGGCGAGCACGGCCTCGAGGCCAAGGGCGTGCCATACACCGAGTCGGTGAAGATCCCGATGTTCATGCGCTGGCCCGGCCACGTCGCCGCGGGTGCGACAGACCCGCGCCTGGTCGCGAACCTCGACCTTCCCGAAACCGCCCTCGACGCCGCGGGAGTCACGCCGACGGTGCCGATGGACGGCCATTCGCTACTCAGCAGCTACTCGCGCGACCACCTGCTGCTCGACCTCTACGGCGACCTCGGCGCCTCGGTCTCGAAGGACCGCGCGTGGGGCTCGATCGTCACGCCGACCTCGCAGTACATCCGGTGGTACGGGAAGACGCCGAGTGAGTCGGTCACCCGTTTCAGCGAGTACTACGACCGCGTCAACGACCCGTACCAGCTGACGAACCTGCTGAGCGACGGGAACGCGGCGAACGACCCCGACGTTGCCGCGCTCGACGATCAGCTCTCCCGCGACCTCACGTGCCGCGGGTCGACCTGCCCCTGAGTAGACCGCGCGCCTGAGTAGACCGCGCGCCTGAGCGACGGGCTACTCGGGGTTGAGCCTGAAGAGCCTGCCGCCGTGGGCGCTGGAAACGAGCTCATGCCGGCCCTCGAGGTGCCTCGCCAGCTCGGAATGGCCTTCGACCCAGGCCACTTCCTCGGGCGGCACCAATAGATATTCGGCGCCCTCGCGGCGAAGCCGGTCGAGGTGTTCGACGATCGATGGTTGGTTCGCGGGGGGGCCCTCCGCCCATCCGCCGTCGGGTGCCTGCGGGAAGTGCCACGCCCGTCGGGCACCGAGCTCGAGCAGCGCCTCGTCTCCGCCGCTCGCAACGAGCACCGTGGTGCCCGGCCGCAGCGACTCGGCCAGCGCGACGACAGGGTCCGATTGCGCCCGCCGGGCTCTGCTGTCGTCGAAGGCCGCCAGCGTGCTTGCCTCGCGTGCCGCGACAAGCCGCAGTTCGTCGCGATCGCGCACACGCTGTCCCGCTCGGCGTCGCCAGCGCTCCGGCCGGGCCTCCGGGAAACCTGCCCAGCCGAGCACGTCCTTCATCACGTCGACCCCGGTCGGAAACCACGCAAGCCCGTGCACGCCAGATTTGAGCATGGTCGTCGACTCCGGCGACAGAAGCAGCAGATTCTCGGGGTAGCCCGCCTGGGTTGCGGTGAGCACGATCATCGTTTCCTTCGCCAGGTCGGCTGCGACCTTCAGCCCCGTGATCGGATCGGGCAGATGGTAGAAAATCCCGAGAAAGAGCACGATGTCGAAAGGCTCGAGCCCCAACGAGGGGACGTCGTAGAGGTCATGGACCTCGAATCGCATCTCGTCATTGGGCGCCTCCCGGTGCTCGAGCAGAAAGTTCGCCTGGTCGATCCAGTGCGCTCGTACGTCGAAGCCGAAGCATCGACCGGCCCCCAGCTCCTTGGCCCAGAACAGGTGCCCTCCGCAGTTGCACGCGCAGTCGAGCACGCTGCGGCCCTGGAGACCGTCGGGAAACAGCTCAAGTAGAAGCTGTTGGAACCGCTCGCGCGAGCTGACCAGCCGGATGCGCCCGTGCGATTCCGGGTCGGCGGGAGCGGCGGCCGCGAACTCCTTTGTGGTCAGGCCCGGCATTACTTCGATCTCGTAGTTCCAGGGACCGAGTCGCGAGCCTTCCTCGATCAACCGCCGGCGGTTGCTCTCTGTCGGTGTGGCGCTTGCCATGCGAGCGTGACGGAGGTGGACCTACGGCACGAGGCTTGCAAACTTACCGCACGACCGCGACCAGCGGCGCCCGTGCGTGTCAAGCGGGCCACAAGCCCGGTCGAGTAGAAGCCAGACGGTCCACGAACCGTCCAGAGAGATGAATCGATCAAGGCCAGCGACGGCGTCGTCGGCCGCGCTTGCGGCGATTGTCGCCTGCCTTGTGGTGCCACTGCTGCTGCCGGCCGCGGGCGCGTCCGCCCGCGTACGGCCCATCACCGGCGTGCTCGACCGCCCGGGAGTCACGGTGGTCGCGCTGGCGGTGCACGGGGGCGTCGCCGAGGCGCCCGCAAAGCCGCGATTCCGCCTGGTGCCGCCGGGCCGTTTCGTGACGCTCCACCTGCGCGCCCGTAATGGTGCCTACCTCGGCCCCGTGGTCGCCCGCGGGCGGGGTGCCAGGGTCGTCGTCGGGGTCCGCGCCGGCGCACGGCCCGGCCACATCGACGTGCTCGACGGGTACGGCCGCGCGAGGCATGCTCCGGCGCCGCGCGCGCTCGATCCCGGCCGCTTTGCACGTGCACGCGAGGGCGTGCCGGTGGGCGCGGGCTCGCTCGGTTGGGTCCAGGGCCGCGCCAAAGGCCCGCGCGGACCGGGGCGGGATCGGGACCGCGACGGCGTCCCGGACAAGTTCGACGTCGACGACGACGGAGACCTCGTGCTCGACGTGCGGGAAAAGGGGGCACGCTCGCCGAGCCCGCCGCCGGCGACGGTGTTCGCGGCACTGCCGCTGGGGGCCTGCCCGGAGACAATTTGCAGCGGCAACATCCGCGTCAGCCTGTCCGCCACCGACCGGGCCGACCTGGCGCTGGCGGTCGCGATCGTGGCGGCCCTGCTGGCCGCCACGAGTCTCGGGTGGCAGCTGCTCAGCGTGCGCCGCTGGCGCAGGCAGCGAGTTTTGGTCGACGTGCGCCTCGGCCTGCCGATCTACCAGCAGGGCGGAGGCGACTGGTCGGTCTTCATCGAGGTCACCAACGGCACCGACCATCCCGTGCGCTGGGTCTCCGCCGCCCTCGAGCTCGCCGATGGCCGGCGGCTCTACCTCATGCAACAGCCACCGGGCGGCGAGCTTCCCGCCGTGCTTCAGCCCCACGAGTCCCATCAGACGTGGACCCGCTGCCGGGAGCTCGAGCTCGGCGGGCTGGACATCACCGAGCCGATCGTCGGCATCGCAAAGCTCGACACGGGCGAACTCGTGCGCTCCAGGCAGGTGCGCCTGCTGTCGCGCTCAGCCGCGAAGCGCCTGCGTGACTAGGGCGTGACGCCGGCCACGACGGGCGTCGTCGAACCGGCCGCGAGCTTCTTCTTCAGCCCCGCAGGCAGGTCGTCGAGCGTCTTCTTGCCGCTTTGCAGCTGCTTCTGAATGCCGTGCGGAATACCCGCGGGGATCGTCTCGCCGGTCGGCGTGACGGGGGTGGTGGTGCCGGTCGTACCGGGAACGGTGGTCGAGCCGCCACTGCCTGTCGAGCCGCCACCCTTTTTGACCGGAGGCTTCGAACCGCCCGAGACGGGTGTCGCCGGGGTGGTGGGCGCCGAGACCGTCGGTGCGGTCGCGGCCGGGATCGTGCCGGAATCCGTGGGCGTTCCGGCAGCCGGCGACCCGGTGGAGGGCAGCGTCTCTCCGACCGGGGTCGACGCTGCGCCCTGCGGCGCTGGGGATCCTTGGGCGTCGGATCCGCCAAGCGCGGGCGGGAGCAGGGGCCGGCCCGTGCCGGCGTCGTGGCCGGTGGATCCCGCGGCGCCCGGTGTGCCGGACGCGAATTTGCCGCCGGCCGGGGCCGGCGCATGCTTGTGAGCTTTCGAGTGCAGGCCGGGCAGGTTCACCGGAAGCTTCACGCCCGCCTTCTCGATCGCCACGCCCCCGCCGCCGACGACCGCGACGGCCGCGACGATTGCGGCAGCCTTGTGGATCACCGAGGAGGGGTCAGCGCCGACGCTGCCGACCGCGGTAGACAGCTGGCCCGCCGCGCCCTGTGCCTGCGCGGCGACGGATCCCGCGCCGGACAGCTGCTCGCCGTGCTCCACCCGCCGTCCGAAGAAGGCCGGTAGCGGCAGGAAGGCCGCGACGCGCGAGAACGCGCGCTGGAGACCGTGACGCTCGTCAGACGGGACCGCCAGGCCGGCAAGGCCGAGAGCGGCCGCATCGCGGCGGCAGCTCGAGCAGTCACGCATGTGGCGGATCAGCTTGCGCCGCTCGCCGAGGTCGCCCACACCGTCCGAGACGAGTCTCATCACGACCTGCATGCGCTTGCAGCGCTCGCCGGTCGCGATTTCGCTGTACTCGCCCTTCAACCCGCGGCGGGCCCGGAAGAGGACGCTTTCGACCGCCGGCCGTGAAAGCCGCATGCGGCGGCCGATCTCGTCGTAGGACATGCCGCCGATCTCGCGGAGGACGAGCGCCTCGTGCTGGGAGGCGGGCAGCCCGTCGAGCGCCTGCGTGAGGTTCGTGAGCTCCTCCTTCTGGGAAAGCGAGGTGTCCGCGCCCTGGTTGTGCGAGGCGATCCGCTCGTCGGGGGGCGGGAACTCCTCCCACCCGAACATCAGCTCGTCCTGGCGGCTTCGCCGCCGGGCCTCGTCCAGGCATGCGTTGCGGGCGATCTGGTAGAGCCACGACCGGAATGCGCCGGGCTGCTCGAGCGAACCCAGGCTCTTGTGCGCGGAGAAGAAGACCTCCTGCACGACGTCCTCGGAGCGGCCATCGTCGCGGACGCTGGCGCGCACGAAGGTCGTGATGCGATCGCGGTAACGCCGGAAGAGCGCCTCGAACGCCTCCTGGTTGCCGTCCTGTGCGCGCGCTACCAGCTCTTCCTCGCGTGCCTCCGTCGAAGCCGCCGCAGCTGCCATGACCGGTTTCACTTTGCTGCCTCCAATGCAGTCCCCCGGCCGTCCGGCCGAGCTCCACAGACTTGATGCCTGCTTCTCGCAGGCCCATGGATACTACCCGTCATCGTCGGTCGCGATGCAGCTTCGTTTCGTCATATTTCGGCTAGGGTTCCGCGACGCTGATCCAGGAGAGGCGCCGGCATGATCCGCTTGACAACAACCCTGCTTGGCTTCGCGCTCGCGGTACTCGCCGTCACAGGCTGTGGCGGAGGTACCGGTGGCGGAGGGGGCAGCGACTCGCCCGCCGCCGATCCGAACGTCCGTGACCAGGCCGCGGCGCTGGTCGAGAAGGCGGCCGACAGGGTCGTGCAGGCGACGCCGGACAAGAACCTCCCCGGGCCCAAGAACTACAAGGTGGTCTGCCTGCAGCCCGGAGACGTCGGGGCGAAGGACGTCGCCGACAACCAGGTCCGGTGCCACATCGAGGCCTTCTACTCCAACTACCGTGGGAAGCCCGGCGGCTACATCTGGAGCGAGGACTGGGTCGTCACGGTGAAGGACGGCAAGGTCAGCAACCCCGTGATCTTCGGCGAGTACCGGATCCGCAACTTCCTCCAGGAGGACAATCGCAAGAATTGCACGGGGCGCCACCGACCGGAGCAGTGCCTGCCCGCCGACGCCTATCCCGCTCCGCCCGACCAGGGCGGCGGCGGCTAGCGCTCGTACCCGAAGGCCGCGAGCGCCTCGCCGAACGACCGCTCGCAGGCGCGCGTGAGGCCCGCGCCGAGGTCCGCGCGCCACCGGCCCACGGAAGCGGCGGGATCGGGTGCCGTCGTGTGCTGCGCGAGCTCCGGCAGCTCAGCCGTGAGCGCGGCCCGCATGTGGTCCACGGCGGCGCTACTCGCGTCGACGTCGAGGTAGGACAGCAGCGAGGTCACCGTCGCGACCGGCTCCAGCACCAGGTCCTCGTAGCGCACCAGGTGCGCGCGGGCCGAGCGTCGCTCGAAGCTCCGCACGAGCGCGTTTGCCCACCCCGCGAGGCGATCGACGTAGTCCACCTCGCCGGCTGCGCCGCCCTCGCCGAAGCCCTTCACGCCGCGCTTGCGGTTGAAGGCGAGGATCGACGCGACCATGTCCCGGAAGTCCCGCACGAGGAAGACCTCGCGCGCCTCGGGATAGAGCTCAGCGGTGAGCGCGGCCGAGCGCAGCGTGTGCTTCTCGGCGAAGTAGCGGAGGTTCCCGCCGGCCTGCGCGGCCGCCTGCGCGTACAGCGCGTCGATGCGCGAGCGACAGGTCTGGGCGAGAGCGAAGACAGCATCCCGGCCCAGCCAGCGGTGCAGCGGGTCCGCGGGATTCGCATGGGCGGTTGGTCCTTCGTCGCCCAGCCACCATCTGGGCTCGTCGAGGCTCCCGGCCGGCGCGAGCTGCCGCATGTAGCCGGAGGGATCGCTGAGTGCCAGCAGCACCTCGACCCAGTAGCCGGCAACGCGCTGCTCGTAGCGGTGAGGCCGCAACACCAGGATCTCGGGGTGACCCTCCAGCAGCCGCAGCAGCAGCATCGACCCGGTCCGCCCGAGCGTCGTCACGATCAGCGGCTGAAGCGATGCGCCGTTCGCGGCGGGAAGCGTGGTGCGCCGCCCGCGCACGAGCGCGATCGGGACCTGTGCGCCCGATCCAGCAACCGCCCGTAGCTCCAGCTCGAACTCCGCCGGCAGGAGCAGCCCGTTCAGCACGCCGTGGAACCCGATGCGCCCGCCGGCGGGCGAGCCGAACGCGGCCGCGGCATGCGGCCGCTCGACGTCGAGCGGCACGGTCTGGATCACCTCACCGTCCACCACGACCTCGACGGCGGTCAGGTTGCCTGCGGCGGCGACGGCCCACCCCCGCAGGTCCAGCGCGTAGGTCTCGAGGCGGGTTCCGGCGGAGGGCGCGTTCACCTCGGCACCGGCCAGCAGGCCGCTGCCGGTCTCGAGAACCTCGGCAATGTCGATCAGGGGTGGTGAGGCGGCCAAGCGGCGGCTACGGCACGAAGACGCCCTGGCGCGCGAACAGGGTGTTCGGAGACGTCGATGCGACCCCGTCCGGACCACCGTCGAACACCTGCATGTCGCCGAGCTCCCAGATCGATCGCTGCGTCTCGACGATCGCCCCGGGCATCACGGCGTTCGCGGTGGTGGCCAGGGTGCAGGTGGCGCCGGTCGTCGAAGTGCTGGTCGGGGTGCACGGCACGGTGTACTGGAATGGGAAGTCGGAGACTGTGCCGATCTCGTTGCCCGTGGGCCCGTTCCGGCGGTCGGTGAGGCGGACGTTCATGATCGCCGCGAGTTCCCCGGTGTAGTCGTTCAAGTCGCTCGCGTTGCGCACGTCGCTCATATTGAACGCGAAGCGGATGTCGGCCTCGTTCTCGGGCGTGCCGGGATTGCCGACGACCACGTCCATGCGCAGCCCCGCGACCATGTTCGCGTTGCTCCCGTTGGCGTCGGGCGTGCCGGTCGTGAGCCGGCTGGAGGTCTGCAAAGGCGGCTTGCACGATGGGTAGCTCAGCGGCGCTCCGTGTGAGGAGCTCGGCGCCGTACAGCTGCGGTAGGCGGGCACGAGCGACGCGCGGAACGGCGAAGCGCCCTTCGGCCGCGGGTAGCCGTGGACGTTCGCAAACGTGCAGGTGATCGTCTCGCCGGCGCTCACGTCGACGTTCGTCACGGGGCTCCCGTCACCGCAGGAGGCCGACGCCTGTGACCATCCGGTCGGGAGGGTCTCGGCAAACGAGTAGCCCGATCCCGGCACCACGTTGGCGAAGGTCTCGGTGTTGGAGAGCGCCGGGTCGGAGTCGTCGTCGAGCGAGAAGCTCGAGGGCGATAGGCCGCCGTCCGCCGTGAAGGCGAAGTCCTGAGCGTCGTTGGGCTGCGCGTCCTTGACGATCACGATCTTGCCGCGCTTCCGGTTCGTGAAGGTGCAGGTGATGATCTCGCCCGGGCTCACGTCGATGGCGGAGACGGGGCTGCCGTCGTCGCAGCTCGCGCCGGTCTGGTCCCACCCGCTCGGCACCGTCTCCGACAGCGAGTAGCCGGAGGTGGGGGTGAGGTCGGCGAAGGTCTTCGCGTTGGAGAGCGCCGGGTCGGAGTCGTCGTCGAGCGAGAAGCTCGAGGGCGACAGGCCGCCGCCCGCGCTGAACGAGAAGTCCTGAGGATCGTTCGGCTGGGCGTTCTTCACGGCGATGATCTTGCCGCTCTGCTTGTTGGTGAAGGTGCAGGTGACGGTCTCTCCGGGACCCACGTCGATGTTCGAGGCGGAGCTGCCGTTGTCACACGTGGCATTGTCGAGCCCCCAGCCGCTCGGCGAGTTCTGCGAGATCGAGTAGCTCCCGACGGGAATGCCGGCGAACGTGCGCGTGTTCGACAACGCCGGGTCGGAGTCGTCGTCGAGCGAGAAGCTCGAGGGCGAGAGGCCGCCGCCGGCCGTGTAGGAGAAGTCCTGGGCGTTGTCCGGCACGCTGTCGTCGACGATCACGAGGTTGCCGCGCTTGAAGTTCGTAAAGGTGCAGGTGACGTGCTCCCCCGGGTTCACGTCGATCGCGAAGGCGGGACTGCTGTCGCTGCACGTGGCGGCTGAGAGGTCCCAGCCGCTAGCGGGCCCCTCGTTGACGGAGTACGTCCCGGGCGTGATGTCGCTGAAGGTCTGGGTGTTGGGCAGCGTCGGGTCGGAGTCGTCGTCGAGTGAGAACGTCGATGGAGACAGGCCGCCGCCCGTCGTGAACAGGAAGTCCTGCGGGTCGTCTGGCTGGGCGTCCTTGGTCACGGTGAGCTGGGCCCGCTTGGTGTTCGTGAACGTGCAGGTGACGGTTTCTCCCGCACCGACATCGATGTTCGACGGCAGGCTGCCGTCGCTGCAGGTGGCGCCGGTCTGGTCCCAGCCGCTCGGCTCGGTCTCTCCGAGCGAGTAGCCCGATCCCGGCACCACGTCGGTGAAGGTGTGGGTGTTGGAGAGCGCCGGGTCGCTGTCGTCGTCCAGCGAGAAGCTCGACGGCGAGAGCCCGCCGCCCGCGTCGAAGGAGAAGTCCTGCGGGTCGTTCGGCAGCGCATCCTTGACCGCGATCACCTTGCCGCGCTTGCGGTTGGCGAAGCTGCAGTTGACGGTCTCTCCCGGGCTCACGTCGATGTTCGAGATGGGGCTGCCGTCGTCGCAGGTCGCATCCGTCAGGTCCCAGCCGCCGGGCACGGTCTCGTCGAGGGAGTAGCCCGAGGCGGGCGTGAGGTCGCTGAAGGTCCGGGTGCTCGACAGAGTCCCGTCGGAGTCGTCGTCGAGCGAGAAGCCCGCGGGGCTGAGGCCGCCGCCCGCCGTGAACGCGAAGTCCTGCGGGTCGTTCGGCTGCGAGCCTTCGCTCACCACGATCTTGCCCCGCTTGGTGTTGCTGAAGGTGCAGGTGACGGTCTCACCGGCCGCGATCGCCACGCTCGAGACGGGGCTGCCGTCGTCACAGGTCGCGGACGCCGGCAGCCAGCCGCTCGGGACGTCCTGCGAGAGCGAGTAGGTGCCCGGGGTGACGCTCGAGAAGCTGCGCGTGTTGGAGAGCGCGGGGTCGCTGTCGTCGTCGAGCGAGAAGCTCGACGGCGAGAGCCCGCCGCCCGCCGTGTAGGAGAAGTCCTGCGGGTCGTTCGGCGTGCTGCTCTCGACCACGACGAGATTGCCGCGCTTGCGGTTTGTGAAGGTGCAGTTGACGCTCTCGCCCGGGGCGAGGGCGATCGCCGAGACCGGGCTGCCGTCGTCGCAGGTGGCGCTCGTGAGGTCCCAACCCGCGACCCCCGACTCGCTCACGGAGTAGGTTCCGGGCGCGATGTCGTCGAACGCCTGGCTGTTCACGAGCGCCGGGTCCGAGTCGTCGTCGAGCGAGAAGCCGGAGGGTGAAAGCCCGCCGCCCGCGGTGAACGAGAAGTCCTGCGGGTCGTCGGGCTGCGCGTCCTTGGTGATCGTGAGCCGCGCGTGCTTGGTGTTGGTGAAGGTGCAGGCGACGGTCTCGCCCGGCGCGACCCCGACGTTGGACACGGGGCTGCCGTCATCGCAGCTGGCGCCCGTCTGGTCCCAGCCGCTCGGCACCGTCTCCCCGACGGAGTAGCCCGAGCCGGGGATCACGTTGCTGAACGTGCGCGTGTTCGACAGTGCCGGGTCGGAGTCGTCGTCCAGCTGGAAGCTCGACGGCGAAAGCCCGCCGCCCGCCGCGAAGGAGAAGTCCTGCGGGTCGTTGGGCACGGCGTCCTTCACGACGATCACGTTCCCGCGCTTGCGGTTCGTGACCGTGCAGGTGACGGTCTCGCCCGCGCTCACGTCGATCCCAGAGAGGGCGCTGCCGTTGTCACACGTGGCGCCCGTCTGATCCCAGCCGCCGGGCACGGCCTCGGAGATCCCGTATGTCCCCGCCACGACGTTGGTGAAGGTGCGCGTGTTCGACAGGGTCGGGTCGGAGTCGTCGTCGAGCGAGAAGGTGGAGGGCGAGAGGCCGCCGCCCGCGAGGAACGCGAAGTCCTGCGGGTCGTTCGGCAGGGAGTCCTCGATCAGCACAATGGTGCCGCGCTTGCGGTTCGTGAAGGTACAGGTGATTGATTCGTTCGGAGCGACGTTGATGTTGCTGACGGGGCTGCCATCGCTGCAGATCGCCGAGGTCTGGTCCCAGCCGCCGGGGATCGTCTCGGCCAGCGAGTAACCGGACTGGGGCACGATGTTCGAGAACGTGCGGGTGTTCGACAGGGCCGGGTCGCTGTCGTCGTCGAGCGAGAAGCTTGCCGGCGAGAGGCCGCCGCCCGCGGTGAAGGAGAAGTCCTGGGGATCGTTCGGCTGGGCGTCCTTGATCGCGACGATCGTGCCGTTGCGCTTGTTGGTGACGGTGCAGGTGACGCTCTCACCGGGGTTCACGGTGATGTTCGCGAGCGTGCTGCCGTTGGTGCAGCTGGAGGTCGAGGTCCAGCCGGCGACGGCCGTCTGCGCGACCGTGTAGCCGGACGCGGCTGCCAGGTTCGAGAACGTGCGCGTGTTCGAGAGCGCCGTGTCGGTGTCGTCGTCGAGCGAGAAGCTGGTCGGCGAGAGCCCGCCGCCGGCCGTGTAGGAGAAGTCCTGCGGATCGTCGGGCTGCGAGTCGTCGACGATCGTGAGGCTCCCGCGTTTCTTGTTCACGAACGTGCAGGTGACCTGCTCGCCGGCGCTCACGTCGATGTTCGTGACGGGGCTGCCGTCGCTGCAGGTCGCGCTGGACTGGTCCCAGCCGCTCGGGACGGTCTCGGAGACCGCATAGCCGCTGCCGACCGCGACGTTGTTGAAGACCTGGCTGTTGGAGAGTGTCCCGTTGGCGTCGTCGTCGAGCGAGAAGGTGCTCGGAGTGAGGCCCGTCGCGGCGAAGGCGAAGTCCTGCGCGTCGTCGGGCTGGGCGTCCTTCACGACCGTGACCCGCGCACGCTTGTTCACGGTGAAGGTGCAGGTGACGCTCTGGCCGCCGGCGATCGTGATGTTCGAAACGGGGCTGCCGTTGCTGCACGTGGCGGTGGTGAGGTCGAAGCCCGTCACCGCCGTCATCGCGATCGAGTAGCCGCCCTGGGCGACGACGTTTGTGAACGCCTGCGTGTTCGAGCGCGTGGGGTTGTTGTCGTCGTCGAGGATGAAGCTCGTGGGGGACAGGCCGCCGCCCGCCGCGAAGGAGAAGTCCTGGCCGTCGTTCGGCACGGTGTCGAGGATCACGGTGAGGCTCCCGCGCTTCTTGTTCACGAACGAGCAGGTGACCGTCTGGCCGGCTGCCACGTTGATGTTCGAGATCGCGCTGCCGTTGTCGCACGTCGGGCTCGCGAGATCCCAGCCGGAGGGTGAGGCGCCCTGGGCGACCGTGTAGCCGGAGCCGGGCACGACGTTGTTGAACGTCTGCGTGTTCGACAGCGTTGCGTTCGCGTCGTCGTCGAGGGAGAAGCTGGTGGGGGAAAGGCCGCCGCCGGCCGTGTAGGTGAAGTCCTGCGCGTCGTCGGGCTGCGAGTCCTCGACCACGACGACCTTCCCGCGCTTGCGGTTGGTGAAGGTGCAGGTGACCGTCGCGCCTGCCGCGGCGGTGATGTTCGTCACGGGGCTGCCGTTGTCGCACGTGGCGCCCGTCTGGTCCCAACCGGTGGGGACGGTCTGGCTGAGCGTGTAGCCGCTGCCGGGGACGACGTCGTTGAACGTCTGGCTGTTGGGCAGCGCCGGGTCGGAGTCGTCGTCGAGCGAGAAGCCCGAGGGGGAAAGCCCGCCGCCCGCCGTGAACGAGACGTCCTGCGGGTCGTCGGGCTGGCTATCAAGCAAGGCGACCACCTGAGCCCGTTTGCGGTTTACGAAGGTGCACGTGACCGTTTCGTTTGCGGACACGTTGATGTTCGTGACCGGGCTGCCGTCGCTGCAGGTGGCGCTGGTCAGGTCCCATCCACTCGGCAGGTTCTGCCCGACGGAGTAGCCGGATCCCGGTGCGACGTTGGCCAGGGTCTGGGTGTTCGAAAGCGTCGGGTTCGCGTCGTCGTCCAGCAGGAACGTCGCCGGCGAGAGGCCGCCCCCCGCGGTGAACGCGAAGTCCTGCGGATCGTCTGGCTGGGCGTCGACCGCGACGACGATCTTGCCGCGCTTGTTGTTCGTGAAGGTGCAGGTGGTGGTCTTGCCGGCGTCGACCTGGATGTTGGCCGGCGTGCTGCCGTTGTCGCAGGTCGCGCCGCCCGGGTCCCAGCCGGTCGTGGCGGACTCGGTGACGGAGTAGCCGGTGCCCGGGGCGACGTTGGGGAACGTCTGGGTGTTCGACAGCGTCGCGTCCGCGTCATCGTCGAGCTGGAAGGTGGTCTGGCCGGGCGGGGCGGCGAGGCCGAGGCTGAGGCCGCCGCCGATCGTGAACGTGAAGTCCTGGGGGTCGTCGGGCACCGCGTCCTTCTTGATCACCACCTGTCCCGGGGCGTCCGCGGAGTAGACGTCGCTCGCCGAGTCGGTGTCGCCGGGGACGAGCGGCTCGGTCGTGCGGAAGAACACCCGGCCGCCGTCCACGGTGGCGCTGCGGAAGCGGGCATCGACGGCGCTGTTGCCGCCGGTCGAGCCGGTGGAGAGCAGGGTCGTGGTGCCGCCGGTGCGCTCGTATACGTCCACGTTGGTGTCCGTGTCGGAGCTGACAAGCGACTCGTAGGTCTCGAAGAAGACGCGCGTGCCGTCGTCCGAGGCGGCCGCGAAGAGCGCGGGCCCCGCGCCGTTGCCGCCCGCCGGGCCGGTCGAGACCAACGTCGTAGAGCCGCCGGAGACGTCGAAGACGTCCTGCACCGTGTCCGTGTCGGGGGCCACCAGCGGCTCGTCGGTGCGGATGAAGACATGGCTTGCATTGGTCGAGTTGCCGGCGTAGTAGGTGTTGGCCGAGCCGTTGGCGTCGTTGTGGCCCGTCGACACGAGCGTGATCGTGCCGCCCATCGAGTCATAGACGTCGATGAAGCTGTCGGTGTCGCTCGTGGTGAGGCGTGCCTGCGACTGGAAGTAGAGGTGATTGCCGTCCGGGGTGTTGCCGGTGTAGTCGTCGGCCTGGGCCGCCGTGCCGCTCGTCATCAGGGTCGTGACGCCGCCCGAGGACTGGTAGATGTCCTGGCCGGTGTCGGTGTCCGCGCTGACCAGCGACTCGAAGGTCGAAAAGAAGACCTTCGTCCCGTCGGCCGAGGTGCCGTCGAAGTCCACCGAAACGCCGCCGTTCCCGCCGCCCGATCCGATCGAGAGCAGCGTCGTCGCGTTGCCCACGCGCTCGTAGATGTCGTCGGTCGTGTCGGTGTCGGCGCCGGTGAGCTTCTCGGCGGTCTCGAAGAAGACGCGCGATCCGTCCTGCGAGGCCCCGGCGAACTCGGCGGCGAAGGCGCCGTTGCCACCCGTCGGGCTGGTCGTCATAAGCACCGCGGAGGTTCCGTTCAGGCGCTCGTATGTGTCGAAGTACGAGTCGGTGTCGGCGCTCACGAGTGACTCGACCGTTCCGAAGAAGATCTTGCTCGCGTCCGCGGAGGACCCTTCGTAGAAGGAGTCGACGGCCGCGTTGGTGCCCGCCGGGCCACGCGAGACCAGCGTCGTGCCGCCGGCAGACCGCTGATAGACATCGCGCGCGTTGTCGGTGTCCCCCGTCGTCAGGGCCTCGTTTGTCTCGAACACGATCTTCGAGCCGTCCTGGCTGACGAAGTCGAAGTTCGCCGGAAAGGCACCGTTCCCGCCAGTGGGGCCCGTCGAGACCAGCACGTTGACGCCGTTGAAGTTGTCGTAGACATCGATCGAGGTGTCGGTGTCCGCGGGGTCGAGCGGCTTGTCGGTCGTGAAGACGGCGTGCCTCCCGTCAGCCGAGGTACCGCCCATGTCGGAGTACGTGCCGGACCCCGAGCCGCCCGAGACCAGCGACGTGGAGCGCGCTGCGGCAGGGCTTGCCGCCACCAGGGCAAGGCAAAGCACAGCCAGCAGGGCTGCGCACCTCGGCGTGTGAAAAGTTCGCTGAGCGGGGACCCCTGCGGCTGGGCGTCGACCATCCGTCGATGCAACCCTGCCTCCCACATCAGGAGTGTAACTGCCTGGGAGGGCCCCGTCCGGTTAATCGAACGGGGCTTCTTTGGCCCCGTGTGGGCTATTCTGCCCGCGCCATGAGACGACTCGCACCGATCTGCCTCGCCGCCGCCGCGCTCGGCCTGGGCGCATGCGGGGGGAATGACAACAACGGCAACGGCAATGCGTCGAATTCGACTGCCACGACGCAGTCGACCACGACCCAGTCCACGACCGGCACCGCCACCGACAAGGGCACCACCACGACCGGCAAGCGGTCCGGCAAGAAGAAGTCGAGCTCGGGTGGGTCGACCCAGGCCCAGACGCAGACTCAGACGCAGACTCAGACCGGGAGTCAGACCCAGACAGGCACGACGCCCTCGGCGGGCGCCGCGACGCCGTTCAAGACGGCCCGCACGGTCTGCGGCACCTTCCTCCCCGACACGATCCAACGTCAGATCAAGCGTGGCAAGCGGACCAGGCAGACAGTTGCGAAGCAGTACTCCAAGGGCTTTCCCAAGGAGCAGCGCAGCCAGGCCTACAAGGGCTGCCTCGCCGGGCTCAACGGCAAGAAGTAGCCCGGCTCGACCGCCTTGTCCGGCTAGGGGACGAAGACCCCCTGGCGCATGAACGTCTGCTCGTCGCCGTCTCCGCATGTGCTCGGACAGCCCGCGCCGTAGCCCGTCCCGTTGGGCCCGGCGTCCTTCAGCGCGACCTGGCCGAGCTGCCAGATCGACCGGCCGCCCCCGCGCACGCTCCCGGGGATCAGCGCGTCGAGTGACGTGTTGAGGGCGCAGTTGGCGCCGACCGTGGCATCACCCGTGACGACGCATGTGGCCGGCAGCTCGAGCGACGTGTCGGTGACGGTGCCGTCCTCGTTGCCCGCGGCCCCGTTGAGCTTGTCGGTGATGCGAAGGCTCGCGGTCCCCAGCAGCTTCCCGGTGTAGTCGGACATCGACCCGCTGGGACAGGCGGCGTTCGTGGTCGCGCACCGCACGTCGGAGGCCCGCAGCGCGATCGCCACGTCGGCCTCGTCCGCCGGCGTGCTGGGATTGTCGGTCAGCACGTCGAGGCGCAGCGACGCGACGGACTTCGTGTCCTGGCCGTTTGCGTCCGAGGTGCCGACCGTGAGCGTGCTCGAGCTCTGGGCGGGCGGGGCGCAGGAGCCGGAGGCGAGCGGCGCGCCGTGCGTCCGGTTGGGCGTGGTGCACGGGTTGTACGACGGCACCAGCGAGACGCGCACCGGCGTGGCGCCCTTCGGCCGCGCGTACGACGTCGACGTGCTCGCGAGGTGGCCCCAGTTGCCATTGTCGTCCTTGTAGAAGACCGCGTAGAAGGTGGCGTCTCCCGCGACCGTGCGGGACTCGCTCGATCCCGACGTGCCCGCCGCGAAGTCACCCACGACGGTGCCGTCGGTGGGATGGTCGATCGGGCTGTTCGACTTGACGATGCGGTACGTGGTGGCGTTGCCGCACAGCCAGTCGTCGCCCGGTGCGGTCCAGTGCAGGTCGACCTGCGAGCCGTTGGGCGTTGCGCCGAGCGCGGTGGGCGTGCCGGGCGGGCGGGTGTCGGTGCCGTAGGCGCCGGTGTTCCACTCGTCGTGGCGGGAGGTCCACCACTCGTCGTTGGTGCCGCAGGCGGGAGAGTCGGTGTCCCAGGTGAACATGTTGCCCTCGCGGGTCATGGTCGAGATCTCGAGCTTGCCGTCACCGTCGGCGTCGCCGATCGCCGGTGTCGCGAACAGCCAGCCGCCGGTGAACTTCGGGAAGCCCGTGCCCTCCACGCCGGCGACGTTGATGTCGCGCAGGTAGTAGAGGCCGGTCCCCACGAGCAGCTCCCGGCCGGGCGCGTCGGAGACGTCCGCGACGACGGGGCTGGAGAGCAGCTGGTAGTCCTCGAGGGCCTGCGGGAAGCTCGGCAGCCCGGTCCCGGTCTGCGCGTTCCAGCCCTGCACGACGTGGTTGTAGGGCAGGTTCTGCCCGACCGCGATGCCGAGGTTGACGAGGCCGTTGAGCGTCAGGCCGCCCTTGAACACCTCGAGGCCGGTGCCGCTCAGGTTCGCGGCGATCGGGTTCTCGAACAGGTTCAGGACCTTCGACTTGTCGGTGGTGTCGCCTCCGGGCGGGTTCGAGTCGTAGTTGACGAGGTTCGTGCCGTCGAACTTCGTCGCGGTCACGTCGCCCGTCGCGAGCGTGCCGATCGCGTCAAGCTTTCCGTCCCCGTTCACGTCCGCGAGGATGTTGTCGACGCCCGGGCCGACAAACGGCAGCGCGTCGGGCTGGATCCCGTTCGGCTTGGTCGGCCACCCAGGCAGCACGTTGCCCTGGTTGTCGAGCGCGTACACACGCCCGCTCGCGCCGATCGCGTTGGACAGGACGTTCGTCAGCACGTTGCTGAAGAGCCCGGTGCCGGCCGGCGGGGTCGAGGGCGCGGTTGGGTTCGGATCCAGCTCGTTCGTGGGCGTGACGATCTCCGGCTTGCCGTCGCCGTTGATGTCGCCGACCGCCGGAGTGTTGATGATCTCGGCGCCGGCCAGACTCGGGTCCCGCACCAGCTTCGGGAAGCCGGGCAGTGCGCTACCGGTCCCGTCCCACACGTAGATGTGCTGATCGAGGCCGGCGATCACGATGTCGAGCTTGCCGTCCCCGTTCAGGTCGCTGAGTACCGGCGAGGCGGTGAAGCCGCGCTTCACGTGGTTCTGGCGCGTGCGGTCCTGCGGACGCGAGAACGCCGGGTCGAGCCGCACCGGGAAGCCCGGCACCTCCGAGCCGTCCGCATTCCAGGCGTAGACGTGCTCGCCCGCGGAGTCGACGATCTCGGGCTCCATGTCACCGTCGATGTCGCCGATCGCGGGTGTGCGCAGCACCTCGTGCGGCGGATCGACGGATCCGTAGGACCCTGCTCCCGCGTGCACGTTCGGGTAGAGGCGCGTGCGGACCGACTGGCCGCCGTTGAAGCTCGACAGCGGCGTCCCGTCGGCGTTGAAGACGTGGAGGAAACCGCTCGAGTCGGCCTGGATCGTGTCGAGCTTGTTGTCGCCGTTCAGGTCGAACATCCGCGGCGACGCCTCGCCGCCGGAGCCGAGGTCCTTCGCCCAGCCCTGGTGGAGCGTCGTGTCGCGATAGTCGAAGAGCACCTTGCGGTCCTCGCCGTGGTTGCCCGCCGTGTCGGTGACCACGACCCGCACGGTGAAGGCGGGCTCGTTCGGGTCCTTGTCGCCCGGGCCCTTGCTGGGGGCGGTCGGGTCGACGGTCGAGCCGCCGGTGGGCCGCGCGTCGAGCGCGGCGCGGATCTGCTGGAGGTCGAGCACGCCGATCGAGCCGTCGGTGGGCGTCGACTTGGTGCTCGTGGTGACGTCCTGGAAGTCGCTCTCAGCCGGCTCGATCCCGGGCGCCCACTGGAGCTTGTAGGTGTAGCCGGCGGCGCGCGGCGCGGACACGCGGGCCTGGATGTCGACCGTGTCACGCTGGCTCGCGTTCAGCGGCGCGAACCACTGCGGCGTGGTGATCAGGGCCTCGGGGTTGTACTTGCCCTGGTCGATTCGCTCGAGCGCGAGCCCGAGGTCGGGCAGGCCGTAGCCGAAGTGCTGGTCCCATCCCGGATGCGCCGGATCGGGCGTGCCGAGCCCGGCGGTGTCGGGCGCATCCACGTCGAACGCGGTCATCGTGAGCAGCTGCTTGACCTCGTTCGGCTGGAGCTGGATCCCCTTCTGGCGCGCATACGAGATCACGAGGCCGGCCGCGCCGGAGGCCTGCCCCGTCGCCACGGAGCCGGTCACGGCAGGCATCACGATGTGCGCGTGACCGCCGTACTGGGTGGTGCCCGAGTTGCGGAACCAGGTGCCGATCGGGGCGTTCGTGGTGAGCGGCACGCCGAGGTTGTTGAAGAAGTCGAGGAACTGCTGCGGCGGGTTTTGCCCCAAACCCTGCACGTCGGCGACCGTGCCCTGGACCTGCATCGCCTCGTTGTAGACCGTCGGGATGTTGTGGTCGGCGGTGTTGAGGTCCGACGACACGATCGAGAAGAAGACGCCGTGCCGGTACGCGTACTCGAACGCGCTGCGCGCGAAGCTCGAGTTGAACAGCCCGCCGACGGCGCCCTCGACCACCTCGATGTTGTTGTCGGCCGCGTAGAGCGCGGCCTCGGCGAAGTTGTTCGTGTCCACGACGAACGTGTCCCACACGCGCATCGGCACGATCTGGCAGTTCGGGCAGGTGCCGAGGCTGCTCTCCGCGTCGTTGCCCTCCTCGGCCGCGTCCTCGGCGCGGCCCGAGCCGTGGTTGCTCGCGCTCGAGTAGCTGGAGGCGTCGTAGGGGTCGTTGTCGTCGTCGAAGAAGTCCCAGCCCGCGATGTCGTCCACGTATCCGTTGGCGTCGGCGTCGGAGCCGTCGCTGAAGACCGCGATCAGGTCGCTGGCGTCGAGGATCGAGTCGGCGCTCGGCTCGTCGTCGTGGCCTGAGCTGGCCGACACGCGCGGGTCGTTTGCGTAGTCGTCCACGTTGAAGGCGCCGTCGCCGTTGCAGTCGTATGAGCCGCAGGTGCTCGCGCCGTTCTGCGGCAGCGGCAGCTCGCCCTTGTTGAGGTAGACGCGCTTGCGCAGCGAGCGCTTGTCCCACCGGATGCCGGTGTCCTCGATCGCGATCTGCACGCTCGGGTCGCCGGTCGAATACTTCCAGGCGCGGTCGGCGGACACGCCCGGGATCTGCCCGAGCGGGTTCCGGCCGGCGGCCGTGTTCTGGGCCACGAAGCGCTGCACGTGCGGGTCGGTCGGGTTGTGGTAGAGCGCGGAGAGGTGCGAGCCGTTCGGCGCGAAGCCGAATCTCTCGTACTGCTCGTCGAAGACGTTGGAGCAGGTCGGGGGCCCCTGCTCGTCGTCGGGCTCGCAGTGGTCGAAGCCTGGGTCGTTCGGCGTGTTGACGCGCACGCTCTCGCTCGGGTTGCTGCCCGGGAACGTCGCGAGCGCGGGCGCCGCCACGGCCAGCGCGACGAGCGCGATCAGGAACGTCAAAGCCCTACGGCTCGGCAGACGCCAGTTGCTTCCCACGTTTCCCCCCCATCCGCGTGCCGGTCCTCCCCCTGAGGCCCGCTACGGCGAGAAGACTACCTAAATTTCAAGGTTGTGATTCGGAATTCCGGACGGTGGCTGACAGACGAGCAGGGCCGCGTGGTCGTGCTCCACGGCGTCAACGTCGTGAACAAGCTGCCGCCCTACGACCCGGCCGCGATCGGGTTCGGCCGAGACGACGTGCAGTTTCTCGCCGGGCACGGGTTCAACACGCTGCGCCTCGGCGTGATCTGGAAGGCGATCGAGCCGCGTCCCGGGCGCTACGACGACGCTTATCTCGACCGGATCGGAGAGGTGATCGGGTGGTGCCGCGACGCCGGCCTCGCGGTGCTCGTCGACTTCCACCAGGACATGCTGAACGAGCGCTACCACGGTGAGGGCTTTCCGGACTGGGCCACCCTGGACGACGGCCTCCGGCCTCGCCCCGACGTCGGTTTCCCCGGCAACTACTTCGTGATGCGGGCGCTCTGGCGCGCCTACGACCACTTTTGGGCGAACGACCCGGGGCCGGGCGGGGTCGGCCTCCAGGATCGCTACGCGGCCGCCTGGCGCCACGTCGCGCGGCGGTTCCGCGACGAGCCGGCGGTGTTCGCCTACGACATCTTCAACGAGCCCTTTCCGGGCTCGGCCGCCGCACGCTGCGCGCGCCCGGCGGGCTTGCGGGCGTTCGACCGGCGGTTGAGCGACTTCTCGCGCCGCGTCCTGCGCGCGATCCGGTCCGTCGACCGCCGGCGCCTCGTCTTCTACGAGCCAAACGTGCTCTTCGACTACGGCGCCGACACGCACCACGACGACCTCGGCGACCCGGCGGTCGGGCTCAGCTTCCACTGCTACTGCCTGGCCGCCTCGCCCGGCTTGCCGCCCCTGCCCGGGCGGCTGCAGCAGCGGGTCTGCGAGCGCCAGGAGCAACGCGTGTTCGACCTCGCCGAGCGTCACTCGGAGCGCACCGGCGCGGCGCTGCTGCTGTCGGAGTTCGGCGCCACCGACGACCTCGCAAAGCTCGGGCAGACGACCTCGCTCGCAGACCGCAACCTGGCCTCCTGGCACTACTGGGCGTACTTCGGGCGCGATCCCTGCTGCGCGAGGCCCGAGGAGGGGCTGGTGCACGACCTCACCAAGCCGCCAGAGGGCGAGAACGTGAAGGCCGGCAAGCTCGACGTGCTGGCGCGGCCTTTCCCGCGTGCCGTCGCAGGGGTGCCCTCGGGGTGGAGATTCGACCGATCGACCGGGGTGTTCGAGATCGAGTACTCGGCTGGCGGCGCCGCGCAGGAGACCGAGGTCTTCATCCCTCCGCGCCACTACCCCGGCGGCTACGACGTGCACGTGACGGGCGGCGAAGTCGCCTCCGAGCCGGGTGCGCGCCTGCTGCAACTGTCGGGCCCCGGACGGGTCAAAGCGCAAGTTTCGCCTCGCACATCCGTTTAGTGCGATGTGGGGCACGGGACCGAGCTGAGGCTTTTCCGCCGTTACCGGGACGATCGCGACGAAGAGGCGCGGGAGCGCCTGGTCGCGCGCTTCCTGCCGCTGGCACACTGGCTGGCACGACGATACGCGTGGGGCCGTGAGCCGATCGACGACCTCGTGCAGGTCGCCTGCGTTGGACTGATGAAGTCGATCGAGCGCTTCGACCCGGACCGTGGCGTCGCGTTCAGCACCTATGCGGTGCCCACGATCGCCGGGGAACTGCGGCGCCACCTGCGTGACTCCACGTGGTCCGTGCACGTGTCCCAGCGGGTGCGGCAACGCGTGCTCGACGTGACCCGCGCCACGGACCAGCTTCGTGCGCAGCTCGGCCGTTCGCCGACGGCCGAGGAGGTCGCCGAGGCGATCGGGGAGACGACCGAGTGCGTGGCCGAGGCGGCCGAGGCGGCGACCGCCTACGAGGCGATGTCGCTCGACCTCGAGCCGGACCTGAGAACGTCCGAGGACGAGAACTTCGACTTGGTCGAGTACGGCGCGATGCTGGAGCCCGCGCTGGGCGCGCTGCCCGAACGCGAGCGCACGATCCTGCGCCTGCGGTTCGACCTCGACTTGACGCAGAGCGAGATCGCCAGGATGCTCGGCATGTCCCAGATGCACGTGTCCCGGCTGCTGCGCCGCTCACTCGAGCGGCTCAGAACCGTCGCCGCCCACGCGGTCTAGCCGAGCCGGTCCACGCCGCCGGGCTCGACCTCCCATTCTCGGGCTATGCTGAATAACTGACTGCCCGCGGGTGCGTCTGCCTGCCCGCCCGCTTCGATGACGCCGAACAGCACCCGCGAAGACCGCCGCCTTCTGCTCCGCTACCACGAGCACGGCGACGCGACCGCGCGCGAGGCGCTGGTCGAGCGCTTTCTGCCGCTCGCACGCCAGCTCGCGCGCCGCTACCAGCGCACCAATGAGCCGCTCGACG
>JBBQKG010000019.1:0-56495 GCA_038326655.1 Solirubrobacterales bacterium | reverse complement strand
TGGGGAACGCTTCCTGAAAGACGCTGAGGAAGCCGAGCACCTCGTCGCGCCCACTAACCGAAGCTCCGGGCGCCACTATCTGCGCATCGGCTGCCCACGGCTCGGCGTCCTGGTCGCGAGCGTTGAACGCCTCGATATGGCACGTGATGACGTCTCGAGATCCGGCCAATGCCACTCCCTTGATTGATTGCGGCGGCAGTCCTGCAAACGATCATGGCACAGAGGCGGTCCCCTGGGATGACTCATACAACCAGCCGACTCCCACACGCCAGGGGGTCCTCTGCGGTCACGCGGCGGCTCACCACCCAATGCTGGGAGTGTCCGGTGCCGCCCCTCCGGCGAGCTCATCCCCATCATCCGCGCCTGGCTGTCGGGGTCCCAGCTGCCGCCGGTCTCGAGCGCGAGCTAGCGCCGCACGTCCGCCCAGACCTGCTCGGAGTCGATCAGGACGCCGTCCATGTCGAAGATCACCGCGGCCACATGCACGCCGAGGACGTTACTGTCCGGACTCGTGACGACCGTCGCAGGTTCCCCGCAGACGTCGCTCTTCGGCGAGCCCGCCGCCTTCGAGGGCGGACTGCACGAGGTCGCGCCCGGGACGTTCGCCTGGCTGCAACCCAACGGCGACCTCGGCGAGAGCAACGCCGGCCTGATCGTGGGGTCCGGCGCGAGCACGCTCGTGGACACGCTTTGGGACGTGCCCATGACGCAGCGCATGCTCGCCGCGATGGCGCCGCACACGCGCGATGCGCCGATCACGCACCTGATCAACACGCACTCCGACGGCGACCACTGGTGGGGCAACCAGCTGCTGCCGGACGCACGGCGCATCACGTCCAAGCCGAGCGCCGAGGTGATGCGCCACGAGCGCGGCGCGCCCGCACAGTTCGAGCGTTTCAAGCAGCTCGCCGCGACCCTGCTGCGGGTGAGCGACAGCCCCCTTCCGCCGCCGATCCGGCGGCGATTTCGCCACTTCGGGTCCTATGTCACCCGCATGTTCTCGCCCTACGACTTCTCCACCGTCGAGCTGACCGAGCCAACCGAGACCTTCGACGAGCGCATCCACATTGGAGTCTCCGGGCGACCGCTCGAGTTGATCCTGGTCGGGCCTGCCCACACCCCGGGCGATGCGATCGTGTGGGTCCCGGACGTGCGCGTGGTGTTCGCGGCGGATGTCGCCTTCATCGGCGTGACGCCCGTCATGTGGGCCGGGCCGCTGCGCAACTGGCTCGCCGCGCTCGACACGATCGCGACGCTCCAGCCGGAGGTCGTGGTGCCCGGGCACGGACCGGTCTGCGGTCTCCCCGAGCTCGACGCGCTGGGCCGCTATTGGCGCTGGCTCGAGACCTCGGCGCGACCGCACTTCGCGAACGGCATGTCCGCGTACGAAGCCGCAGAGGCGATCGCGACCGGCGCCGACTTCCGCCGTCATGAATGGGCAGGCTGGATCGCGCCCGAGCGCACCGTGATCAACTGCCACATGCTGAGGCGGGAGGCGCGGGGGGAATCCGGCCCGATCACGCCGCTCCAGCGCATCCTCATCTTCGAGCAGGTCGGCCGGCTCGCGGCGCGGCTCGCGGAATCTTGAAGCTCCTCACCTTCGCGCCCCCCGGGGGAAGGCGGATGCTCGGCGTGCTGGGGCCCGACGGTCAAACCGTCTGCGCGCCTACCGCGGCCGCGGAGGCGCGCTCAGAGCCCGAGACGGTCGACCTCGCTCGCATGACCCCGTTGCTGATCGGCGGCGCGGAAGCGATCGAGCGGGCCGCGGAGCTGGCGGAGTGGGCTTTCCGCGAGCGCCCGGAGGGTGTCGTCCACCGGCTCGACGAAGTGCGGCTCGCCGCGCCGGTCGGAGTGCCCGCATCGATCCGCGACACGATGAGCTTCGAGCGCCACATCATCCAGGTCACCCGCCGGGCGGCGCTCGGAAGGCTCGGGCGCCTCGACGCGTTGCTGGAACGCCGCGTCGGCCCGCGGCGCTCGCTCGCCGGCCGGCTCAACAAGGCCTTCTACGAGCGGCCCCTCTACTACAAGAGCAACACGCGCTCCGTCGTCGGACACGACGCTGACGTGCGCATGCCCGCCTACACCGAGCGCTTCGACTACGAGCTCGAGTGGGGCGTCTTCATCGGCACCAGGGGCGCCGACATACCGGAGCAGAGCGCGCGGCGGCACATCGCCGGCTACACCGTCTTCGACGACTTCTCGGCACGCGACATCCAAGTCGCCGAGATGCGCGGGCGGCTTGGCCCCGCGAAGGGCAAGGACTTCGACACGGGCAACGCGATCGGGCCCTGGCTGGTGACCCCCGACGAGCTCCCGGACCCGTACTCCCTCACGATGACCGCCCGCGTCAACGGCGCGGAGTGGTCGCGCGGCTCGACGCGCGACATGCACTGGAGCTTCGAGGAGATCATCGCCTACATCTCCCGCTCGGAGACCCTTCACCCCGGCGACTTCATCGGCTCGGGCACCGTCGGCGGCGGCTGCGGGCTCGAGATCGGGGCGTTCCTCGCACGCGGAGACGTGATCGAGCTCGAGGTCGACGGAATCGGCGTGCTGCGCAACCGCGTCGTCTAGCGGCCCTGCTCGCCGGCGGCGGTACGTGCGCCGGTTCGGGGTGCGCTTCGCATTAACATCAGACGTCGCGTGGCCAGTGCCCCGGACAACGCCCGCGCCGGAGCCCGGCGCGGCCTGCTCGCGATCCTGGCGCTCGCGCTCGGCTACGCCGTGCTGATCCAGCCGGTCGGGTGGGCCCAGACCTCGCACTATGCGCTGGTGCGAGCGCTGTCTCACGGGACCGCGAAGATCGACGCCTACCACTGGGAGACCCGCGACAAGTCCTGGTACCAGGGCCACTACTACTCGGTGAAGGGGCCGGGCCTCGCGTTCCTGACGCTGCCGCTGTACGAAGGACTCAACGCCGCCGGCGGCAAGCACGCCTCCACGTGGGCGGCGCGCCGCGCGCGTGCGAACGCAGCCGGCCGCTGGTCGGCGGGCGGACGCCCGAACGGCCTCTACGGCCACAGCCTCGAGCGGGCGCTGCGCGTGCGCGATCAAATCGAGGCGGAGACCGGGATGGTTTGGGCGCTGGGCCTGCTCGGCGCGCTGCTGCCCGCCGTGCTGATCCTGCTGCTCGTGCGCTCCCTCGCCGAGCGCGTCGAGCCGGGCCTCGGCACCGCCGCCGCGGTGACGCTCGGGGTCGGCACGCTCGTGATGCCGTTTGCGACCTTGTTCTTCTCGCACCTGCTCGCGGCACTGTTCGCGTTTGCGGCCTTCGCGCTTTTGTGGCGCGAGCGCGAGGGGCCGCCGCGGCTCGGGCTCGTGGCGGTCGCGGGCCTGCTCGGCGGCCTCGCGATCACGACCGAGTATCCCGTCGCGATCGGGGCGGGAATCGTCGGCCTGTACGCGCTCGCCCGGGGAGACCGGCTCCGGCGGGCGCTCGCCTACGGAAGCGGCGTGGTCGCGGGGATCGTGCCGCTCGCGCTCTACAACCTCTGGGCCTTCGGGTCGCTCACGCACATGTCCTACAAGGACGCCGTAAGTGTGCAGGGCGTTTCCGGCCACGCGGTGCTCGGACTGAACGACGGAGGCTTCTTCGGGATCGGGGTGCCGACCGTCCACAAGTTCCTCCAGCTGCTGTTCGCGCCGCGCGGACTGCTCGTGCTCTCGCCGGTGCTCGCGCTCGCGGTCGTGGGCAACGTGTTGCTCTACCGCCGTGGTGGGCGACGTGCCGAAGCGCTCGTGATCGGAGGCGTGTCGCTTGCGTTTCTCCTCTACAACGCGGGCTACTGGCTGCCTTTCGGGGGCGGCTCTCCGGGGCCGCGCTTCCTGATCCCGATCCTGCCGTTCCTCGCGGTGCCGCTCGCGCTCGCGTTTCGCCGGTTCCCCGCCGTCACGCTCGCACTTGCGATCCCGTCGGCGGTCCTGACGCTCGTCTCGACCACGACGCAGCCCTTGATCGGCTTCGACTGGACGGGCTACTGGGCGCACGTGCTCGCGACCGGGAACTTCGAGCAAACAGTCGCGACGGTGCTCGGCGCCGGGAACGGCTGGGGCGGGCTGCTGCCGTTCCTGGTCGCCGTGGGCGCCGCGATCGCGCTCGCGGTCGCGGCCAGCGACCGGCTGTCGATCGCCGGGGGAACGCTCGCCGCGATCCTCGCGGTGGCGGGCTGGGCGTGTGTCGCGATCGCAGCGCCCGACCTGCTCGGCGACGACTACCACGGCCAGTACGAATCGGACTGGAACGCGCTGATCGCCGCCACCGCGGCCGGCGCCGTGACGCTGATCGCCACCGCGGCGGCGCTCGAGCTACGACCCTGGACGCGGCTCGGCGAGCTTCGCGGCCGCTTCGCCCTGCGCCGCGGCGGGACCGATCAGATAGACCACGAGCCCGCGCCCGCGTACTCGTCGCAGCGGCAGGCCCCGTAGCGGCCTGGCGCCCGCGCCTGCCCACGGCGTGCCCGGCGCAAGCGCCTCGTGCAAGACCACCGAGCGCACCCCGAGCCCGCGCAGCAGCGCCACCGAGGCGCGGTCGGGAAACGTCGTCACGCGCGTGGTGAGGCGCTCGAAGAAGACTGGGTCGAAGCTCCCGCGGCCGTTGACGATCTTCGGAAACCGGTCCGCCGACCACAGCACGTAGCGGCGATTGGCCGGGACCGTGATCGGCAGATGGAGCTGCGGCGCGGCCCCGGCGGACTCACCGGGCGGGGGCAGCGGCACCGCCGGGTGGGAGGGCCCGGCGAGGCCGCCGCCCGGACGGAAGTCGAAACCGGCTCCTTCGACGCAGATCAGCGCGACCAGCACGACCGCGACCGGCACGCCGAGCCGCCGTCGTGGCACTGTGTCGATCAGGTGCTGAGCACCGCCCGCGGCCAGCAGCGCCAGCGCGAGCGAGGTGAGCGTCGTGATGCGCCCCGGCACGCGGATGCCCTTCCACCCGGGCGCAAGGTCGTACAGCAGCCGGTAGGGATAGAGATGCGCGTGGTGCTCGGCAAACCCGAGCGAGAGCACGGCGAACACGACGACCGCGATTCCCAGCCAGACCCGCAGACGCCGCGGGTACACCCGCGCGAACAGTCCGCACAGCGCGAGTGCGACGATCGCCAGCCCTGGGAAGAGCGTCTGCTCGGGCACGGACTCGAGCCGGTCCCGCACCGGCTTCGTGGCCTTCCCCCAGACCAGGTTCTGCTCGGGCGCGGCCACGAACGCCTCGAGCGGAGGCGAGAGCCCGGCCACCTGCGCGGTCGTGCGCTTCGCCTCCGGGTGATCGTCGAGCACCCGCATGTACGGCCGGCCCAGCAGCACGCCGGTGAGCCCGAACGCGAGCACGCCCGCGGCCGTGACGGCGAGCACTGCCCGCGGCGGTGGCAACCGTCGCCTGATCAGGTGCGCCACACCGGTGGCGCCGAGCGCGAGCAGCAGGTAGCCGAGCGGCAACCCGAGCGTGAACCCGAGGCTCAGTTGCCAGGCGGCCACGAGCCACCCGGCGAGCACCAGGCCGGGGCGGGAGTGCCGGTATCCGCGCACGAGCAGGAAGAGGCACAGCGGGATGCCGCCGCTCGAGATCACGTGCAGGTGGCCGTCCTGCTCGAGCCGCCAGGGGGCGTATGCGAACGCCGCGCCCGCCACGGCCGCGCCCGCGCGCCCGGCGCCGAGCTCGCGCGCCAGGACCCAGGCGCCGAGGAAGCTCAGCGCGTACGCGAAGAGGAAGAGCAGGTCGTAGCGGGCCACGGCGGCGCGCACGCCGCCGCCGACCGTGCCCGCGGGGGCGTAGCCCGCGAGCGCGTCGGAGAAGGCGAGCGAGTCCTTCAGCGGCCAGAACGTGTTGGCCTGGAAGTAGTCCAGCGGCTGGTGGAGCAGCGCATGGCCGCCCCATGCGACCTCCCACGCCTGGACGAGCGGGTCGCCCACGTCGCGCGGGATGTCGCGCGTGAGATGGAGCGGCAGCGGCCAGTGCATCAGCAGCGCGAGCAGGCAGGCGGCCAGCGCCGCGAACGCGATCTCGCGGCGCGAAAGCCGGGCGCGGTCAGCTGCGGGAGCGGTTCGTCGGATTGCGATCAGGACGCTATTCGGCCGGCGGGACGATCGTGGCGAGGGTCAAGGCGCATAACCCGAACTCATCCTGCACTTGAACCCGTCATGGGGGCTCAACTGCATTCTGAATGTGTGGATCGGTGGATCGGCGAGATCGCCGCGCGCCAGCACGGCGTCGTTGCACGGGGCCAGCTGCTCGCGGTCGGGGTGCGCCAGCGAGCGATCGGGCACCGGACCGAGCGCGGCCGGCTGCACGTCGTGCACCGAGGCGTGTATGCGGTTGGCCATCGTCTTCTTGGTGTCAGGGGTCGATGGATGGCAGTGCTCGCGACCGGCCCGGACGGAGTCTTGAGCCATCGGTCCGCGGCCGCGCTTTGGGGAATCCGGTTCTCAGAGCGAGCCGAGGTCACCGTGGCGCGCGCGCTTCGTGGGCCGCCAATCCGGCATCCGGGCGGCGATGGCGTTGCTCGGCGAGCCACAGAGCATCATGCGCAGCGAGCTCGAAGCGCGCTTCCGGCGCTTCGCTCGAGCGATCGGGTTGCCTGCGCCCCGCGCACAACGTGCCGCTGGAGGGAATCGAGTGCGACTGCGTATGGACCGGGCAGCGCTGAATGCGGCTGGCTGGCGGGTGGTCCGCATCACGTGGCGGCAGCTGCGTGAAGAGCTCGAGCGTCTGGCCGGGGATCTCAAGAGACTGATTCTGGGGTAAGAACAAGCCCGTGATCGACCTCCACTGCCACATCCTCCCGGCGCTCGACGACGGCGCCAGGGACCTCGAGGACAGCGTTGGGATGGCCCGCCAGGCGGAGGCCGACGGCATCCAGATCGTGTGCGCGACGCCGCACATCAGGTCCGACCACGACGTCCAGGCCGACGGGCTGGAGGCGCGGATCGCGGCCGTCAACGACGAGCTCCAGCGGCAGGACGTCGACGTGCTGGTGGCGCACGGCGGAGAGGTCGCAGACGAAGCTCTCCACGAGGTCCCCGACGAGAAGCTCCGCCTGGTCTCGCTCGGCGCAACCGGCGTCTGGCTCCTGATCGAGCCGCGGCCGGGCCCGATCACGGGAGACCTGATCGACACCGTCGAGCGGCTCGCCAAGCGCAACTTCCGGTGCGTCATCGCGCATCCCGAGCGCCACGCGGGCGGCGACTTCCGCGAGCGCATCGAGGCGCTGGTCGAGCGCGGCGCGCTGATCCAGGTGACCGCGGCGCTGATCGCAGACGGGCCTGCCGCGCCCACCATGATCGAGCTTGCCCACCACGGGCTCGTGCACCTGCTCGGCTCCGACGCGCACTCGTCCCACGCCGGCCGCCCGGTGAAGCTCTCGCACGGCCTCGCGCGGCTCGCCGAGGTCGACTGCGTGAAGCCGCACCTCGACTGGGTGGTGCGGGACGGCCCGCGCGCGATCCTCGCCGGCGAGCACACCTGGCCTCCCTTCCTGCCCTGCTAGGGGTGGACCCTTTTCCGAGACCGTTCCTAGAGCGGCCGCAGCTCGACCCGCTTGACCAGGTCCTCGACGACCGCGCGCGAGCCGGTGCCGAGCCCGTGCCGGAGGAAGTTCGTGGCTCCCGCGGCGGCGCCGAGGCGCAGTGCGTCCTCGAGGTCCATCCCGCGTGCCAGTCCCGCCGCGAGCGCGCCCACCATCGAGTCTCCGCTGCCCTCGGCGGCGCCCTCGGCGAACACCGGCGGCACCAGCTCCCACGCGCGGCCGGCGCGGGTCAGCACCAGCACGGGGTCGGCGCCGCGGGTCGCGACCACGGCGCCGGCGCCCCGCGCGATCACCTCCTCCGCGGCCGCCCGGAACCGGTCGGGGTCCCGGGTGTCTTCGCCGATCAGCTGCGCGAGCTGCCACTCGTCGGCCTTGACCACGTCCGGTCCGCCTTCCAGCGCGCTGTCGAGCCTCGGCGGCGACAGGTCCACGACCACCGTCGTGCCGTGCGAGCGGACGTCCTTCACGAGCCGGCCGTACAGGTCGTTCGGCAGGGAGTCGGGAGGGACCGGGCCACAGCACACGAGCACCTTGCTGTTGAGCGCCGAGGCTGTCGTGACCGAGAACAGGTCGTCGATCTCGTGACGAGACGGAGGATCGCTCCAGGCGGTCGCGATCAGCTGCCGCTCGCCGCTCCGGCGGTCGATCACCCAGGAACCGCTCGGCTCGACTGCCGGGACCAGGCGCCGCTCCCCGGGCAGCTCGTCGAGCAGCGGTCCCAGCAGCGTTCCGGTCTCGCCGCCACGCAAGCCGCAGAGGATCGGATCCGCGCCCATCTCTCCCGCCATCCGCGCGACCCACACGCCCTGGCCGCCGGGGTGGACGTGGATCTCGTCCCGGTCCGCGCCGCGCCGCTCGATCGTGATCCCGAGAATCGGATGAGGCCCGAACACCGTGACGCGCGGGAGGTCGGCGGCTTGGGGGGGCTCGGCCACGGCGCGCGATGCTAGATGATTGACGGCTGATGCCCGTCGCCTCCGAGCTAGACCTCCCGCATTTCGACTACACGGACCTGAGCCTGAGCGGGGACCGGTTCCACGAGACGATGCGCGCGCTGCGCGAAGAGTCGTGGCTCGCGCGCTCAGATCTCGGGTTCGTGGCGCTCGACCGGGAGGCGGCCAACTTCTTCCTCAAGAGCAAGAGCGCCGTGTTCCCCGGCGTGATGATGTTCGAGCTGCTCGGGATCACCGAGGGACCGCTCTACGAGTCGCTCAGCAAGAACATCATCACCTCGAACGGCGACCAGCACCGCCGGCTCCGCTCGCTCGTGCACGACGAGTTCACGCCGAAAGCGGCGGACCGGTACCGGCCGGCGATGCGCGCGTTCCTCGAGCAGCTCTTCGAGCCGATCGCGACAGCCGGCCGCTGTGACTTCGTGACCGCGTTCGCAAAGCCCTATCCCGCCCTGATGATCGCGACCGTGGTCGGCGCGCCGCTCGAGGATGCGCCGCGGCTGCACGAGCTCTCGAACCTCCTGCAGAGCCAGTTCGACGCGATCGCCGTCATGACCCGCCGTGCCGAGCTCGAGCGGGCCGCGCTCGAATTCGACGAGTATGCGCGCGGCCTGGTCGAGGCGCGCCGGAGCGAGCCGGGCGACGACCTGGTCTCCCGCCTGGTTCAGGTGGAACGCGAGGGAAACCGGCTCTCCGAGGAGGAGTGCGTCCACCTCGTGCTCGACGTGATGAACGGAGGCGTGGACACGACCCAGAGCCAGCTTGCGCACGGCGTGCGGCTGTTCGCCGGACATCCGGAGCAGTGGCAGCTGCTTGCAGAAGACGACTCGCTCGTGCCCAGGGCGGCCGAAGAGATCCTGCGCTTCGAGCCGGTCGCGCCGTTCACCAGCCGCGTGCTGCAGGAGCCCGTCGAGTTTCGCGGCGTCGACTTCCCCGCGGGCTCCGTCGTGTTCGTGTCGTCCTGGAACGCGAACCGCGAGGCGACCGGCGATGCGGAGCCGGAGCAGTTCGACATCCGCACCGACCGCGGTGCGGCACGATCGCTCACGTTCGGCGCCGGCCCGCACTTCTGCCTGGGCTCGAACCTCGCGCGCGCCGAGCTGCAGGAAGGCCTCGCGTTCCTCGCGGCGCGCATGCCGGGGCTCGAGCTCGACGGCGAGCCGCGCTACGGCACGATCACCGGGCTCTACGGCATGGAGTCGCTGCCGATCCGGTGGTCGTCCTGACGCGACGCCCGTAGTTCGCGTATCCTCCCCCTCGCTCGTTTGGCTGTCACCACGGGGAGGGACATGCGCCGAGGAACTGGATTCGTGCTGGGCATCATCGCGGTCGTGGGCGCGGTGGTCGCGGTTGCCGTTTCCGCACATGCCGGTGCCGGTGCGGGCATCGGCCGCGCTGAGGCGGCGGGGAGCCCGCCCGCGACAGGCGCCCTCCGGGCTACGATCCGCCGGACCTCGCACGGCATCCCGCATATCCTCGCGGCCGACTACCCAAGCCTCGGCTACGGCTACGGCTACTCGCTCGCGCGGGACAACATCTGCGTGATCGCCGACAGCTACGTGACCGTCGACGGGCAGCGCTCACGCTTCTTCGGGCCGGACGGCTCGTACACGGTCGGCGGGAACGGCTCCACCAACAACAACCTCAACAGCGACTTCTTCTACCAGCGGATCATCGACAACGGCACGATCGACCATCTCCTCTCGCTCGACCCGCCTCGCGGCGCGCGCCCAGAGGTCAAGGAGCTCGTGCGCGGCTACGTCGTCGGCTACAACCGCTATCTCGCCGAGACCGGCGTGGACAACCTTCCCGACCCGACCTGCCGCGGCGCGGCATGGGTGCGGCCGATCACCCAGCAGGAGGTCTACCGGCGCTTCTACCAGCTCGGGTTGATCGCCAGCCAGGGCGTCGCGATCGACGGCATCGGCTCGGCGCAGCCGCCGACGGGGCCGGTCGCGTCTCCGACGCCCGCCCAGCAGGCGCAGATGATCGCCGAGCTCGGGCAGAAGCTGCCGCTCGGCGGCGTCGGCTCGAACGCGATCGGGCTCGGCAAGGACGCGACCGACAACGGGCTCGGGATGATGCTCGGCAACCCGCACTTCCCGTGGGACGGCTCGGAGCGCTTCTACGAGTCCCAGCTGACGATCCCGGGCGTGATGAACGTCGAGGGCGCAAGCCTCTTTGGCGTGCCGCTGGTGCTGATCGGCCACACCGACAACCTCGCCTGGAGCCACACGGTCTCGACCGCGTACCGGTTCACCCCCTTCGAGGAGAAGCTCGTCCCCGGCTTGCCCACCACCTACGTGCAGGACGGGCAGGAGAAGCAGATGAAGGCCGAGAACGTGACCGTGACGGTGAAAAACCCGGACGGCTCGCTCTCGCCTCGCAGCCGCACGCTGTACTCGACCGACCACGGGTCGATCTTCACTTCGCTGCTCGGCCAGAACCTGTTCCCGTGGACGCCGGCCAACGCCTATGCGATGGGCGACGCGAACGCCACGAACTTCCGGTACCTCAATCATTTCCTGGAGACCGACGAGGCGCAGAGCACGGCCGAGCTGAGCGACATCCTGCACCGCAACCAGGGCATCCCGTGGGTGAACACGCTCGCCACGGACTCCTCCGGCAAGGCATTCTACGCCGACATCTCGGTGACGCCTAACGTGCCCGACTCGAAGGCGCTGGCCTGTGACACGGCGCTCGGGCAGGGTACGTTCGAGGCGCTGCGGCTGCCGGTGCTCGACGGCTCACGCTCGATGTGCGAGTGGGACACCGACCCGGACGCGGTCGAGCCCGGCATCTTCGGGCCCTCCCACATGCCGAGCCTGTTCCGCGACGACTACGTCGAGAACTCCAATGACAGCTACTGGCTGTCGAACCCGAACCAGCCGCTCACGGGCTTCGCGCGGATCATCGGCGACGAGAACACCGCCCGCGCGTTGCGGACGCGATCGGGGCTCGTGATGATCGAGGAACGCCTGGGCGGCACCGACGGGCGGCCCGGCAACCGCTTCACGCTCCAGCAGCTACAGGACACGGTGTTCATGAACCGCCAGTACGCGGGCGAGCTGTGGCGCGACGACCTCGCCGCCTTCTGCGAGGCGCAGCCGGTGATGACCGGCTCGAACGGCCCCGTCGACGTGGGCGCGGCCTGTCCCGTCCTGCGCGCCTGGGACCTCCACGACAACCTCGACTCGAACGGCGCGATCCTCTTCCGGAGGTTCGCCAGCCGCGCGCTGGGCGCCGTGCCGGTGACCGGCACCCCCGGGCTCTACACGACCCAGTTCGACGCGAACGACCCCGTCCACACCCCGCGCGGGCTGAACGTGGGCAACCCGGTGGTCGAGCGTTCCTTCGCGGACGCCGTCACCGACCTGCGCGCCGCCGGCATCCCGCTCGACGCGCCGCTGCGCGGGTACCAGTACGAGCGCCGCGGCAGCGATAAGGTGCCGATCCACGGAGGACCCGGCGGCGTCGGCGTCTTCAACGCGATCAACGTGAGCTGGTCACCGCCGTCGGGCTACCCGAACGTCCCGCACGGCTCGAGCTTCGTATACACGGCGCAGTTCACCGGCGGGGGCGGCCAGTGTCCCGTCGACACCCGCTCGATCCTCACCTACTCCCAGTCGGCCAACCCGGACTCGCCCTACTTCGCCGACCAGACGCGGATGTTCTCGAACAAGCAGTGGGTCGACGAGGCCTACTGCGAGGACGAGATCGCGGCCGACCCGAACCTCCAGACGACGACGATCTCGGAGGGCTATCCGCGCCCGAAGGGCGCGACGCCCACCCGCGTTCCGCTGGTGCCCGCCTACCAGCCGTGCACGGCGCCCGACCGCACGCACGGCGCGCCGCTTGCGTTCGGCTCGTGCGCCCCGCCGTCCCAGCAGTCCCAGGCGCTCACGGTCGGGACGTCCGACGCGAACGGCAAGGCGACCAACTCGGTCGGGTCCGTGCGCCTCGACGTCTTCAGCTGTCCCGCCTGCGCGCTCCCGTTCAACGCGGACGTACGCATCGCGGCGTCGCTCAGCGACGTTCGCAACAGGTCCGACCTGTCGGCCTACACGGGTGACCTCGAGGGCCGGTTCACCCTGCGGATCACCGACCGCTACAACGCGCCGGGCGCCGCCGATCCGCAGACGGATGCGGCCACGGTCGAGGACACGCCGTTCAAGTTCACGGTCCCGTGCACCGCGCCGGGCGGGGACTCGGGCGGAGACTGCCGCGTCAGCACGAGCGCAAACGCGCTCTCACCGGGAGCCGTGCGCGACGGCGACCGCGCGATCTGGCAGCTCGGATCGATCGGGATGTACGACGCCGGCGGCGGCCTTTTCGCGACGCAGGGCGTCTTCGTGCCCTAGCCGCAAAGCCAGCGGGACGAACCCCCAAGCTTCCGGCATACTCGTCTCATGGGACTGCGTCGATGGGTGGCCCTCGCAGGTCTCTCACTGATCCTGCCGCTGAGCCTGCCGTTGAGCATGCCCGCAACGTCTTCCGCAGCTCGGGCAATCACGCCCTCGGCGATTCTGCAAGCCCGGCCGGCGAACGACATCCAGGTCGCACGGGGTGCCGCGCGCGGGGCTCGCATCCACCGGCCCGCCGTTCCGAGCGCCGCGGTCTTGAGCGCCGGCAAGGCAGCCGCCGCGCTCGAACACGCACCCACGCCGGGCGGCTCGACCGCTCCGGCGCCGAGCGCAGTCCAGGTCGGGAGCCTGAACCAGCCCGGGCTCGCCGCGACGGACAACAGCGCCGCCAACCAGGGCACCCCACCGGACACGACCGGCGCGATCGGTCCCCGGCACTACCTCGAGTTCGTCAACAGCAAGGTCGGCGTGTACGACCGCGACAACCTCGTCCTGCTGGGCTCCCGTGACCTCGACGCCTTCGTCGGCCGTGCGGGGCAGGACGTCTTCGACCCTCAGATCCAGTGGGACCAGCAGAGCGGGCGGTGGCTCTACGTCGCCGACGACGTCGACAGCACCGGACACAACTTCCTCACCTTGGGATGGTCCAAGACCGCCGATCCGAGCGACCTCACCGGTGGCTGGTGCCGCTTCGTGGTGAGCACCGACATCGGCGGGCGCTTCCTCGAGGACTATCCGAAGCTGGGACACGACAACCTCCACATCCTCGTCGGCACGAACTCCACCCGCGGGAGCTCGTTCTACACCGCACACGTCTACTCGCTGCCGAAGCCGGCAAACGGCGACACGAGCTGCGGGACGCCGGCCGTCAGCACCTTCGGCTCGCCGTCGGTTCCGCTCCAGACCTCGGACGGCAACCTGGCCTTCACGCCGGTCCCGGCGAACACCGGGGACAGCGCCGCGGCGGGGTACGTGATCGCGGCCGACTCGCCCTACTTCGTCGCGAGCCCGAGTCAGATCATGGCCTGGCACGTCGGCGGCACCGCCGGCTCCCCCACCCTCGTGCCGGACGGGAACATGAACGTGGCCTCGTTCGCCTTGCCCGCGAACGTGCCGCAGCCGAGCACCTCGAACGTGATCGACTCCTCCGACACGCGGGTCACGCAGGCCGTCGCGCACGCCGATCCCGCGGCCGGCGGCGGGGAAGCGGTCTGGGCGCAGCACACGGTCGACGGGCCGGGCGGGCGCGCCGTCGTGCGCTGGTACGAGCTGCTGCCGGCCTCGCTGACGGTCCGCCAGCTCGGCACGGTCAGCGATCTGAGCCGGTTCGCCTTCAACGGAGCGATCTCCCCCGCGAACGACGGCACCACCGCCGCGATCAACTACAACACCGGCGGCTCCACGGCGTTCGTCGACATCCGCGCGCAGTCCAGGGTGAGCGCCACGCCGCTCGGGGCGATGACCGGGGAGATCACGCTCGGCACGAGCAGCGTGACCGATCAGGATTTCTCCTGCGGCGGCGCGGCCACCCCATGCCGCTGGGGCGACTACGCCGGCGCCAGCCCCGACCCCCTCTTCGCCCAGCTGGTCTGGGGCTCCAACCAGCTGAACGGGGCGCTCACGTCCGACCCCGCGTGGGTGACGCGGAACTTCGCGATCACGGACCTGTCCGGCGCCACCGGCTATGTGCGGCCGAAGGGCGCGTCGCCCCTGCGGGTCTCCCTGGTGCCGGCATATGCGACCTGCGGCACCCCGAACGGCTCACACGGAGCGCCTCTCGCCTTCCCCTCCTGCGCGCCGCCCGCGCAGGTCTCCTCGCTGCTGACGGTCGGGACATTCGACGCGAACGGCGCGAATGCGGACGCGATCGCGTCCGTGCGGCTCGACGCCGTGCCGGGTGACCCCGCGACTCCCGCGGACGAGGCCGACGTGCAGCTCAGGGCCTCGTCGACCGACGTGCGGCTCAAATCCGGCCTTGCCGACTACACGGGCGAGCTGCAGGCCCGGCTCCGGCTGCAGATCACCGACAGGGGATCGGGGCCGGCAGGCGACGAGCCGGCCACCGTTCAGGGGGTCGACTTCCGGTTCACGGTGCCCTGCACGGCCACCGCCGACCCCGCCACCGGCGCAAGCTGCGCCGTGAACACGACCGCCGACGCCGTCACGCCCGGCGTCGTGACGGAGACCAAGCGCACGATCTGGGAGCTCGACGCGGTGCAGCTGCTCGACGGGGGTCCGGACGGCGTCGCCTCGACCAGCGGGGACAACGTGCTGTTCGAGACGCAGGGCGTCTTCGTCCCCTGAGGTCCGGAGTGCCTGGGCCCTGGCATAGGTGTCTGCGGCGTTATGCACCCATGCGATGCATGACTCCGGGCACCCCCATACGGAAAGCGCGCGGGCGGGAAAAATCGAGCTTCCCGCGAGGTTCGCGCGATGAACCCGTGCGCTCCGTCCGGCGCGCGACACCAAAGTCCGATCCCGACCCCCTTACTTGCCGGTTGTTGCAGTTCGGACCCTTGCGCCCGGCCGCACGCGGTGCCGCGCAGCCCAGCCCGCGGGAACTTCGAGCGCGCGGCCGGCGGGCCCGGGCGAGCGGTAGAGCGGCAGGCCGCTGTCGGGCACGGGCACGTCCCGCTCGATGCCCGTGACCCGGCCCCGGTCGATCCAGACGATGTCGATCGGGAAACGCATCTCCCTCATCCAGAAGGCCCGCGGCGTGCGGTCGCCGTAGACGAACAGCATCCCTTGCCCGTCGCGCAGGGCGGGCCGGCCGGCGAGCCCGCGGTCCCGCGACGCGGCGTCGCCGGCCACCTCGGCGTGCATGACCGCACCGCCGACGTGCACGGTGGCGACGGGCGCCGGGTCCGGCCGTGACGATCCGCACCCAGCGAGCATGGCCACGACCGCTGCGGCGCTCAGCGGCTTCGCCAGGCGCTGCGGCATCGCGCCGAGACTACCGCGGGCGATAGGGTCCGCGCGATGGCCTCCGATCTCAAGCTCGGGCTCAACACCGGCTACTGGAGCGCAGGGCCGCCGCATGGCGTCGAGGAGGCAGTGGCGGAGGCCGACCGGCTCGGGTACGACTCGATCTGGACCGCCGAGGCCTACGGGTCCGACGCGCTCACGCCGCTCGCGTGGTGGGGATCGAAGACCGACCGCGTCCGGCTCGGGACCGCGATCATGCAGATGTCGGCACGCCAGCCGGCCGCGGCCGCGATGGCCGCGATGACGATGGACCATCTCTCCGGCGGCCGCTTCATCCTCGGACTCGGCGTGTCCGGCCCTCAGGTGGTCGAGGGCTGGTACGGCCGGCCATTCGAAAAGCCGCTCGCGCGCACCCGCGAGTACGTGAAGATCATCCGCGACATCGTCGCGCGCCGGGAGCGGGTCACGAACGAGGGCCCGCACTATCCCCTGCCCTACCCCGGCGGAACGGGCCTCGGCAAGCCGCTGCGCTCGACGATCCACCCCGTCCGCGACGAGATCCCGATCTTCCTCGGCGCCGAGGGGCCGAAGAACGTCGCGCTGGCCGCGGAGATCTGCGACGGATGGCTCGCGCTGTTCTTCAGCCCGCGCAACCAGAGCTTCTACCGCGACGCGCTCGCGGAGGGTTTTGCGCGCGAGGGCGCCCGTCGCTCGTGGGACGACTTCGAGATCGCCGCGACCGTGCCGCTGATCGTCGACGACGTGGAGCAGGCCGCCGACTACCTGCGCCCGATGTACGCACTCTACTTCGGCGGGATGGGCGCGCGCAACGCGAACTTCCATCACGACGTCGCTGTCCGCCTGGGTTACGAGGCCGAGGCGAAGAAGGTCCAGGACCTGTACCTCGACGGCAAGAAAGACGAAGCGGCGGCGGCGATCCCGACGGCGCTCGTCGAAGACCTGGCGCTGATCGGGCCCGAGGACAAGATCCGCGACGAGCTCGAGGCGTGGCGCGAGTCGATCGCGACCACGATCCTCGTCGCCGGCGACGCGGCGATGCTTCGCCGCATCGCCGATCTCGTCCTTGCCTGACGCCCCCCGCGCCCCGCTCGTCCTGGCCGAGCCCTTCGTGGTCGGGGCCGTGCTCCGCCGCAGCGCGCCTCGGATCCTCCGGGACGGCATCGGCCCGATCGTGGCCTTCTTCATCGGCTGGAAGCTCGTCGGGCTCGTGGCCGGGATCGCGTTCGCGACGGCCTTTGCGGTGCTGATGTACCGGCGTGAGCGCAGCCATGGCCGCCCGGCGCTGGTGGTTCGCGTGGCGCTCGGCCTCGTGCTGTTGCGCGCGACCGTCGGGCTGATCTCCGGCGACGCGAAGGTCTACCTGGGCCAGGAGGTCGCAATCGACGCGTTGATCGGGCTCACCGTGCTCGGCTCGGTGGTGATCGGGCGCCCGCTGGGCCAGGCGTTCGCGCGAGAGGTCTATCCGTTCCCGGAGCAACTCCGCGGCTCGGCGACGTTCGTGCAGACCTTCAGGACCGTGACGCTCGTGTGGGCGTTCTACTTCCTCGTGCGCAGCGCGGTCCGGCTGACGGCGCTGCTCACGCTGAGCGTGGACGGATACCTGCTCGTCGACGCGCTCAGCGGCGCGCCGTTCCTGGTCGCGCTGCTCGGCTGGTCGATCTTCTACACCGCCCGGGCGTTCCGGCGCAGCGCCGAGTGGGGCGAGGAGATGGTGATCGCGGAGGCCGCCGCCGCCGAGGCCAGCTCCCGGCTGTCACCCTGATCCGCTGAGGCCGCGCGGCCGTAGAGAGCGCACCGCCATGTCTGCCAGAACCCATCCACGCCCGATCGTCGTGATCAGCCGCTGCATCGACTTCGACGCATGCCGCTACAACGGCCAGGTGATCAGGGCGAGCCTGCGGGAAGAGCTCGAGCCGTTCGTGGACTTCTCGCCGATCTGCCCGGAGCTCGAGATCGGGCTTGGCGTGCCACGCGACCCGGTGCGCCTCGTCCGGGGCCCGGATCGGGTGCGGATGATCCAGCCCGCCACGGGCCGCGACCTGACGCGCGCGATGGGCTCGTTCTCCAAGCGCTTCCTCGGTGGGCTTCACGCAGTGGACGGCTTCATCCTGAAGAGCCGCTCGCCGTCGTGCGCCGCTCGTGACAGCAAGGTCTTCCACTCGGACGCGAAGGGCGCAGGCCACGACTCCGGCCCCGGGCTTTTCGCCGCGCGCGTGCTCGAGCGATTTCCCGCCGCCGCGATCGAGGACGAGGGCCGGCTGAACGACCAGCGCCTGCGCGAGCACTTCCTCACGAAGCTCTTCGCGCTCGCGTCGCTCCGCGAGGCCTCCGGGGACCGCTCGCGCGACGCCCTGGGCGAGTTCCACGCATCGCACAAGCTGCTTCTGATGGCCTCCGACGAGGCCCGGCTGAGAGCGCTCGGCCGGCTGGTCGCGGACGCGCCGCGGCGGCTGCCCGTGGCGACGCTCGACGCGTACCGCTCCGGCCTCGCCGCGGCGCTCGCGTCGCCCCCGCGGCCGGGAGCGAACGTCAACGTGATGTTGCACGCGCTCGGCCATGTATCCGACTCGCTCGAGCCGGCCGAGCGCCGGCACTTCCTCGGGCTGCTCGACGACTACCGCGCACGCCGCGTCCCAATCAGCGTGCCGCTCGGCGTGCTCGGCTCGTGGGCGGCGCGCTTCGACGTCGGCTACCTCCAGGGCCAGGCGTTCTTCGCCCCGTATCCGCCCGCCCTGATTCGGATCGAGCGCCCGTCGAGGCGGCGCCGCGTCGCATGAGACGGCCGGGAAATGCGGAGTGGACGGCGCCGCGGTTCTTGTCTACGCTCGAACGGAGGCCCTGTGCGGGACGCAAAGCAGCCAATCCGCGTCGCCGCTGCGACGATCTTGCTGGTCGCCGGGCTGGCGACCGGGACAGTTGCCGCACGCCCGCTGCTCGAGGGCACGAAGAAGGCGGACACCCTCCGTGGTGGCCCCGCGGCGGAGACGATCAGGGGCGGCCGCGGGAACGATCGCCTGTCGGGAGGCGGCGGCAACGACCTGCTGCTCGGCGGCCCGGGCCGCGACCGGCTGAACGGTGGCCGCGGCCGGGACGTCCTCGAGGGGGGTGCCGGACGCGACCGCCTCGAGGCGCGTGACGGAAAGCGAGACCGCGTCGGCTGCGGGCCGGGCCGCGACACGGCCGTGGTCGATCGCGGCGACCGGGTGCGGGGCTGTGAGAACGTCGAGCTTCCGAAGAACGCGGCGACCAAGGTTCCCCCCACCTTGGATACGCCGCTGGCGCTGGCGCCCACTCCCGCATACGATCTGATCGCCGCGGGCGACATCGCCGACTGCACCGGGGGCGCCGAACAGACGGCTCGCCTGGTCGACGGCCTGGAGGGCGCCGTGGCCGTGCTCGGCGACGCCGCCTACACGAGCGGGTCGCCGTCCGAGTTCGCGAATTGCTACGCGCCCACCTGGGGGCGTCACCTCGCACGCACGAGGCCCGCTGTGGGCGACAACGAGTACGAGACCGCGGGCGCGGCGGGCTACTTCGCATACTTCGGCCTCGCCGCGGGCGAGGTGGCGAAGGGTTGGTACAGCTACAGCGTCGGCTCCTGGCACGTGGTCGTGCTGAACAGCAACTGCGACAGCGCCGGCGGCTGCGGACCGGCCTCGCCACAGGGCCAGTGGCTGAGCGCGGACCTGGCGGCGAGCCCGGCTGCTTGCACGCTTGCCTACTGGCACAGCCCCCGTTTCTCGTCGGGCTATCACGGCGACGACGTCGCGGTCCAGCCGCTCTGGCAGACGCTCCACGACGCGGGCGCGGAGATCGTGCTGACGGGGCACGACCACGACTACGAGCGCTTCGCGCCGCAGACGGCGGCCGGCGCGGGCGAGGCGGCAAGCGGGATCAGGGAGTTCGTGGTGGGCACCGGCGGCCGGTCGCTGCGCCCCTTCGTGGCGCCCCGGCCCAACAGCGAGGTGCGCAACGCCGCGACATTCGGCGTGCTCGGCCTGAAACTCGCCGCGGACGCCTACGAGTGGCGGTTCATCCCGGTCGCGGGCGGTGCCTTCACCGACGCGGGCAGCGGCGCCTGCCACTGACGCACACCGGTCGGTCGAAGCGGCTTCGGTAAGGTCTTTTCGACCGCTCTCGAACCATCGAAGTCAGGAGAACAGATGCCCGAACCCGTGATCGTCGACGCAATCCGGACCCCGATCGGGCGCGCCTTCAAGGGCTCGCTCGCACAGCTTCGGCCCGACGACACCGGCGCCTTCGTGATCGACTCGCTGCTGGAGCGCAACCCGGACGTCGCGCCCGAGACGGTCGAGGAGGTGATCGCCGGCTGCGGGCTTCCACAGGGCCTGCAGGCGTTCAACATCGGCCGCATCATGGTGCTGCTCTCCGACCAGCTGCCGGACTCCGTCAACGGCGTGACGGTCTCGCGCTACTGCGCGTCGAGCCTCGAGGCGATCCGCCAGGCCGCCAACGCGATTCGCGCGGGCGAAGGCGACACCTACATCGCCGCGGGCGTGGAATGGGTCAGCCGCTACAACGAGCGCCAGGAGGCGGCCGGCGTGAGCGACCAGAACGAGAAGCTCCAGGGCAAGAACGGCCAGCCCGACGTGTATATCTCGATGGGGCTCACGGCGGAGAACGTGGCCGACAAGTGGGAGGTGAGCCGGTCCGACATGGACAAGTACGCTCAGCGCTCCCAGGAGCTCTCGGTGGGATCCCAAGAGTCAGGGTTCTTCGACCGGGAGATCGTGCCGGTGAAGCTGCCCGACGGCAGCGAGGTTGCAAAGGACGACGGCCCTCGGGCCGGCTCGACGCTCGAGAAGCTCGCCTCGCTGAAGCCCGCCTTCCGCGAGGACGGCAAGGTGACGGCGGGCAACTCGTGTCCGCTGAACGACGGCGCCGCTGCAGTGCTGATCATGTCTGACACGCGGGCGAAGGAGCTCGGCCTGAAGCCGCGGGCACGGATCATCAGCGCGGCGACCGCGGCGCTCGAGCCCGAGCTCATGGGCGTGGCGCCGATCGGCGCGATCCGCAAGGTCCTGGCGCGCGCCGGCATGGCGATCGGCGAAGTGGACGTGGTGGAGCTGAACGAGGCCTTCGCGGCCCAGGTCATACCGATCATGGCGGAGTGCGACATCCCGCTCGAGAAGCTGAACCCCCACGGCGGTGCGATCGCGCTCGGACATCCTTTCGGGATGACCGGCGCCCGCATCATGACGACGCTCCTGAACGATCTCGAGACCGACGACATGACGATCGGGCTCGAGACGATGTGCGTGGCGGGCGGCCAGGGCGAGGCGATGCTCGTGGAGCGCCTTAACTAAGTCACGCCTTTTTTCTCAAGGCTTGTCGAGCGAGATCGAGTAGTCCGCGTTCAGCGTTGCGTTCGCATTCGCCGGCGCCTGCGCCTGGACCGCCTTCGGATCGCCCAGCTCCGGCACGGTGTTCATCAGCACCCAGCCGCCGGCCGGGTTGCTGACCTCGCCGTCGATCCCATACTCGTAGTCGTCCGGCGGCACCACGCCGATCACCGCGCAGCGCTGTGACGGCAGCAGGTAGACCCAGAGCCGCCGGATGCCGTGGCTCTGGTAGAAGTGGTAGCCGTAGACCGCACGGTTGCCGACGTCGTCGGCCCACAGCTTCACGCAGCGCGCCAGCGGGTTCACCGGCGGCGGCGTCCCGTCCCCTCCCGAGCCGATCTCGACCGTCAGGCGGAAGCGGATGCGCCTCCCCGCGGGTCCGTGGCGCGGATACTTGCGGCAGGTCCAGGTCACGTCGCCCAGGTGGCAGCCCCACTTGCCGCTGTGCCTGCGCGCGTCGGGGATGCGATCGGCGCCCCGGTGCAGCAACACGCGCAGCTTCTCGTGCGTGTAGGCGCAGCCGTACTGGCTGCGGACGCGGGTGACCTTCCCGGCGTGCGTGGTGAACTTCGAGCACGCATGCAGGCGCACGCCGGAAGCGCCCGCGGGCGCTCCGAGCCCGGTCAGGGCAAGCGACGCCACCCCTGCCGCAAGGATCGACCAGATCCGCACCAGTCCAGGGTAACGTTCAGGGTCGGAACCGTATGCACCGTTGGTTCAGGGTTCCGAACTGCAAAACCGGCATGTACAGGGGTCGGGATCGGCCTTCGTGTCGCTCGGGTGACGGAGCGCACGGGTTCGTCGCGCGGAGCTCGCGGGAGGGCTCAATTGCTCGTGTGTGCGCGCTTTCCGTAGGGGGTGAGCACCGCCGCCCGCGTTGCCAAGCTCGAACGCCCCGAGCGCAACCCCAACGCCATTCAGCCCGCGAGCGCCTTCACGCTCGATCGCGGCCTGTCCGCAGTCGCCGGCACCCGATCCGCAACGATCACGCGCGCGCCCTTGGCCGGCACGAGCGTCACGTTGTTCAGCCGGATCCGCTCCGGCCTCGGATCGGCCGCGCGCACGGAGACGCGCGTGAGCACCTCGCTCAAGACCGCCTTCATCTCCATCATCGCGAACGCAGCGCCGATGCAGCGCCGCCGGCCGCCGCCGAACGGGATCCAGGCGTACGAGTCCGGCTGGGACTCGAGGAAGCGCTCCGGGCGGAACTCGGCGGCGTCCTCGTAGTTGCCCTGAAGCAGGTGGATCGCCGTGATCGAGGGCACCACGTACGCGCCCGCGGGCACCTCCCACCCCTTGATCGTGACCGGCGCCGTGAGCCGGCGCGCGACGTCGTACACGACCGGCCGCGCCCTGAGGGTCTCCTTCGCGACCGCATCCATGTAGGCATCGTCGTCCTCGTCGAGCGCCTCCAGCAGCCGCGACATCACACGCGGCGTGCGGGTCAGGCGCTCGAACGCCCAGGCGAGCCCGGTCGCGGTCGTCTCGTGGCCGGCGAGAAGCAGCGTCATCAGCTCGTCACGCAGCTCGCCGTCGGTCATCGGCTCGCCGTCTTCTCCGCGGGCCTGCAGCAGCATCGACAGGACGTCGTCGCGCTCGGCCAAGTCGGCCGCCTCGCGGCGCCTGCCGATCTCGTCCGCGAGCAACCGGTCGACCTCGGCGCGCACGCGGAGGAAGCGCCGCCAGGGGCTCCCGGGGGCGAGGTCGCGCCGCAGGAACGGCATCCAGACGACCACGGTCCCGTGGTCGAGCATCCTCGGGATCAGCATGCGCAGGCGGTCGAGCCGCTCCGCCTCGCGGATCCCGAACACGGCGCGCAGGATCACCTCAAGCGTGATCGTCTGCATGCGGGGGCGCAGCGCGAACGCCCGGTCACGGGGAAAGCGCTCGATCTCGCGGGCGGCGATCTCGCCGACCAGCTCGCGGTAGCGCCGGACGCGCTCGCCGTGGAAGGGCGGGAGCAGCAGTCGGCGCTCGCGCAGATGCTCCTCCTCGTCGAGCAGCAGCACCGACCGCGGGCCGAGCACCGGCTCCATCACCTGGTTGGCCTCGCCCGCGTGGAAGACGCTCGGGTCGCCCGTGAAGATCTCCTTCACGATGCCGGTGTCGGCGACGTAGACGAGGTCTCCCATCCCGACGAAGCGAAGCGTGAAGACGTCGCCGTGGCGGCGAAGGCAGCGCTCGAGGAACCGGATCGGCTGGAGGATCAGCCGCAGCGACTGAAGCACGGCCGGTCCACGCGGTCCGGGCGGCAGAGCCATGCCTGAAATCTATCGCCGCGGAGTAGCATCGGGGGAGGCGACCCGGAGGAGGGCCGATGAGCACGACGACGCATATCAACACGGCTCTTTTTGAGGGCCGCACATACGACGAGCTGCGCGCCGCGCATCGCTGGAGCGTCCCGGCCCGTTACAACATCGCCGAGGACGTCTGCGACAAGCACCCCCGCGACAAGCTCGCGATGGTCTGGGAGGACTGGCGCGGCAACGAGCGCCGGGTCAGCTGGGGTGAGCTGCAGGACCTGTCCGCGAAGTGCGCGAACGTGCTTGCCGGGTACGGGGTCGAGCGCGGCGATCGCGTCGCGATGCTGCTTCCGGCGACGCCCGAGACGGCCGCGGCGTTCTTCGCCACGTGGAAGCTCGGCGCGATCCTGCTGTCGATGTCGGTGCTCTACGGAGACGAGGGGATCAAGCACCGGATCACCGACTCGCAGGCGAAGGTGCTCGTGACCGACGCGGCGAACGCCGATCGCGTGGACCGCGCCCTGGTCGAGCACGTGATCGTGCTGGACGAGGACCTGCTCGCGAACGCCTCCGCCGAGTTCGATCGCGTCGACACGGCCGCCGACGACCCGGCGCAGCTCTACTACTCGTCCGGCACCACCGGGCTCGCCAAGGGAATCCTTCACGCGCACCGCTACCTGCTCGCCCACGAGGAGTTCACCTACTGCCACGACGTGCGGGACGGGGAGCTCTTTCACGGCATGGGCGAGTGGGCCTGGGCCGCCGGCATCGCGCCCCTGCTCGGTCCATGGCGGCTCGGCGCAACGCAGTTCGTCTTCCAGCGGCAGGGTGGGTTCGACCCCGAGCAGCAGCTTGCGGTGCTGTCCAGGCACGGCGTCACGAACGTCTTCACGACGCCCACCGCGATGCGCGCGATGATGGCGATCTCCGACGCGGGCAGCCGCTACCCGCAGCAGTTCCGGATCGCCTGCTCCGCGGGCGAGCCGCTCAACCCCGAGGCGATCCGCTGGTTCCGGGAGCAGTACGGCATCACGGTGCTCGACTTCTACGGGCTCACGGAGTCCTATCCCCTGGTCGCCAACTATCCCTTCATGGAGGTGCGGGAAGGCTCGATGGGCAAGCCGATGCCAGGGTGGGACGTCCAGATCCTCGACGAGGACGAACAGCCGGTGCAGCCTGGCGAGCGCGGGGAAATCTGCCTGCGCGCCAGGTCGAACCCCCACTACCCGCTCGGCTACTGGAACCGGCCCGAGGACACGCAGGAGACATTCGGCGGCGAGTGGTTCCACACCAAAGACGCCGCCGAGCAGGATCAGGACGGCTACTTCTGGTACGCCGGCCGTGCCGACGACGTGATCATCTCGGCCGGTTACCGGATCGGCCCCTTCGAGGTCGAGTCGGCATGCATCGAGCACCCGGCCGTGCACGAGGCCGCCGCGGTCGCCTCGCCGGACGAACGCCGCGGCTACGTCGTGAAGGCGTTCATCGTGCTCGCCCAGGGACACGAGCCATCGGAGGCGCTGGCCGACGACATCAAGCGCTTCGTACGCGAGCGACACTCCGCGTATGCCTATCCGCGCCGGGTGGAGTTCGTGGAGGACCTGCCGAAGACCCTGACGGGGAAGATCCGGAGGGTCGAGCTGCGCCAGCGAGAGTCCGAGCCCTAACGGGCCCGGGCCCGATTCGCTTCGCATTTTGCGAGGAGTTTCTCGCAACCGGCGCATGCGCCCCACGCATCGTGGGAACATTTTGCGCGAAAGCATTTCGGCCAACCACGAGGAGGCACATGGCCTACATCGAGGGTGCCTATGAGGTCCGGCCGGGGGATCCAGTCGACGTCCGTCGTGACGGGCGGCCGCTCGAAGGAGCGGTCGTCAAGCGGATCAGTCGCATGGGTATCGAGGTGGAAGATTCGCACGGAGCGCAGATCGCGCTCGAGTTCCAGATCACGAACGAGGCAATCTGGAACCGCGGGCGCAAGCACCTGGAAGAGCAGGCGGGAGTCCCGGCCGAGGTTCACGAGCCCGTACCCGTGTAGCAGGGCGGGCTAGCCGCTCGAACCCGGCAGCAGCTCGTTCGCGGCCGGGTTCGAAGCGGCGTAGCGCCGCAGGCCGGCATCGACTCCGTCGGCCGCGGCAATCGAGTCGCGCGCGATCCGTTTTGCGGCGGAATCCTGGAGCGCCTCGGGCGAGGCCGCCCGGCGGAGTGCCGGCAGCAGGCGGGCGCGCAGCGCACGAAGGGCCGCCTTGCGAGGGTGCGTGCGTCCCACCTGGCGCGCGGCCACCCGAAGGCGCCGCCGGACCACGATCCGCGTGGCGCTCCCATAGGCGACCGGCACGGCGGCCGCGCGCAGGACGCCGGAGTTCCTCGCGAGGACGGCGAACGCGGCTCGGTCGCCGGAGGGCAGGCGCGGCGGCGCCTGCTCCGCGGAAGCGGGCGGCCGTGGTGCCGCAGGCTTGTCGGCGGACCCGCCGCAGCCGGCGAGAGCAGCGCACGCGGCACTCACGACGATTCCCTGGACGATTCCCTGGAGCAGCCTGCGGGGTGGCACGAATCCATGCTAATCGAGCGATTTCGATTGCCTCGAGGTGCGATCTGGACGCATAATCGATTCAGCTCCTCCCGCCGCCCCCGAAAGGACGGACTTGCCAACCCTGAGAACCCCGAAGAGTTTCTTTGCGCTCGCCGCCCTGACCGTCGCGCTGCTCGCTCCGCAGGCGGCCTCTGCCGACGGCCCCTCCTGCGGCGACACGATCATCAAGGACACGGCGCTGCAGGCGGACCTCACCGGCTGCGCCGGGACGGCGCTCGAGATCGGCGCCGACGGCGTCGTGCTGGACCTTCGCGGCCACTCGGTCGAGGGCACGATCCTCGTCAGCGGTCACGCCGGCGTGACCGTCAGGGACGGCACGGTGACGGGGGACGTGAGGCTCGAGGACGTGGCCCGTGCCAGGGTGCGCGGACTCGCCGTGCATCGCGGTTCGATCTTCTGCGTGCACTCGGCGGGGTGCGCGATCGCCTGGAACAGGGTCGTCGGCGGCGGCATCGCAATTGCCGACTCGGAGCCCGGCGCCGTGAACGCCGTACGGTGGAACGCGGTCCGGGGCGCCTCGGCCGCCGCGATCGCAGTCGACCGCGCCGACACCACCTCGATCAGCAGGAACATCGCCCGTGACAGCGCGATCGGCATCGAAGCGTCGCATGCCGCCGACGTCCGCATCGCCGAGAACCTCGTCGTCGACAACTCCGGAGACGGCATCTCCGGCTCGTTCGGAAGCGCGGTAAAGATCGTGCGGAACGCGATCGTGTCGAACGGCGGAGACGGCATCTCGCTTCGCATGTGGGGCGGTGACACGTTGATCGCCAAAAACCTCGTGCTCGGCAACGGCCGTAACGGCATCCTCGGCGCGACCGTCTCCCACTGGGTGGTCAAGCGCAACCTCGCGGTCCGCAACGAAGCAACCGGAATCGCGATCACCGGTCTCGCCAGCGATGCAGCGCTCGCGGGCAACCGTGCATTTCGCAACGGCGGCCTCGGAATCGACGTCGTATCGGGCGTCGCCGACGGAGGCCGGAACCGGGCGCACGCCAACGGCGTCGCAGCCCAGTGCGCCGGGATCGCCTGCAGCTGATTCGGGCTTAGCCGCCTCCCTTTGCGGGTATCCCGCGGCCGAAGGGAAGGAGGTCAAAAATGCTGTGGTTGATACTTGGAATCATTCTGCTTGCGATCGCGATCGCGGGTGGAGCGATCGTGCATCCGATCCTGTTCGTGCTCGCGATCCTGGCGCTCGTCATGTTCGTGTCGGGATGGCGCGGGCGCCGCACGGTCTGATCCAGCGTGAGCGTTGAACCAACGCTCGCTTACGAGACGGCGCCCGCCACCGGCGGGCGCCGTCGCTTTGTCTGGCTCAGGCGACCTCGCCGACCGCGATCGCGACCAGGGCCTGCACTAGATGCTCGAGATCCCGGCGGCTGCGCTCGCGATCGCCGTGCACGAGGAAGCTGAGCACGATGCCGTTGAACCCTGCGACCGCGAGGCCCGCGAGGTCTTCCATCGGAATCCGGGTCTGGTCGTATTCACTTCGCTCGAGCAGCGTGCTGATCGCGGTCTCGGCCAGGCGCTGGTAGGAGTCGTAGAGGTCCACCGCGAGGTCGCGCAGCTCGGGGTCCCGCAGCGCATACGTGGTCAGCTCGACCAGCAGCAGGGCGGTCGTCGCATCGTCCTCCGCGAGGTCCCAGGCAGTGCGCGCGGCGACCGAGGCGTCCTCGGTCCAGTGAGGATGTGGAGCGAGGCCGCCCTGGACCGCGGTCACCAGGTTCGAGCTGGCGGCCTCGAGCACCGCGCGGTAGAGCTCCTGCTTGGTGCCGAAGACGTAGTGAATCGTCGCCTGTGCGACTCCCGCCTCGGCAGCGATCCTGCGCGTGGACGCAGCCGATACCCCCTCCCGCGCCATCAGGCGGATCGCCGCGACCACGATCGCGGACCGGTGCTGCGCGGCAAGGACCCTCGGCATGGACCAGAGTCTAAAAGCCGGTCCGGTGCGACGGGGTGTATGACTTAGCCGTCGCCGTAAGCGGGTACTTGCCCGGAGAGGCCGGCGTGGTCGACACCCGACATCAGTACAACCACCTCTTCGATCTCTTCGTCCCGATCGGGCTCGCCGTCTTCGCGATCTTCGCGGGGCTGATCCTTTTCATGGCCCTGCGCTACCGGCGAAGGCAACGGGCCGGTGGCCGCACCGAGGCGCGGCTCGCCGAGCTCGTCTACGTGGCGGTGCTCGCCGGCATCGTCGCGCTCCTGGTCACCAATACCTTCAGGACCGAGGCCAAGGTCGACCGCGTCGCCGCGCGGCCGGGGTTGGCGGTGACCGTGACCGCCGCGAAGTGGAACTGGCGCTTCACCTACCCGGCCTACGGGATCAGCGTCGTGAGTGCGGACATCCATCCCTCGACGCTGGTCGTGCCGACGAACCAGACGATCCGTTTCCGCATGACGTCGCTCGATGTGATCCATTCGTTCTACGTGCCGGGGCTGCGCTTCAAGCGCGACGCGTTCCCCGGCAAGGCCACGACCTTCGACCTCGTGTTCGAGCGTCCCAGGTTCATGGGCGAATGCGCCGAGTTCTGCGGCCTGCACCACGCCGACATGCGGTTCGGAGTCGAGGCGATGCCGGCGCCGGAGTTCCGCGCCTGGGTCGCGCAGACCCAGCGCGAGCAACGGGCCGCGGGGTGACGGCGCTCGCCCCCGCGCCGGTCACCCGGCCGACGCCGGCCTCCGGCGTGATCGAGTGGTTCGCCGGAACCGATCACAAGAGCGTGGGCGTGCGGCTCGGCGTGACCGCGTTCGTGTTCTTCCTGGCGGCAGGCGTGCTGGCGCTCCTGATGCGCAGCGAGCTGGCCGAGCCCGGCATGCAGCTGGTCTCGCGCAATACCTACAACCAGCTCTTCACGATGCACGGCTCGCTGATGATCTACGTCGCGATCACGCCCCTCGCGCTCGCGCTCGGGACGTACATCGTGCCGCTGCAGGTTGGCGCGGCGGAGATCCTGGCGCCGCGCGTGGCACTAGTCGGCTACTGGCTCCTGCTCGCGGGCGGGATCACGATGTGCACCGGGTTCCTCACCACGCACGGTGCCGCGCGCGCGGGCTGGACGGCGTTCGATCCGCTGTCTGACAGCGTCAACTCACCCGGCACCGGCATGGACCTGTGGATCATCGGCGTGACGCTCGCCGCGCTCGGGGCGACGCTGGTGGCGGCGTGCGTGCTCGGCACGATCCTCGTCCGCCGCGCACCCGGCATGACGATGCTGAGGATTCCCGTGTTCTGCTGGGCGATGCTGGTCACCTGCCTGATGGTCGTGATGTCGTTCCCCGTGCTCGTCGTCGCGATGGCGCTGCTGTACGTCGACCGGCACTTCGGCGGCGTGTTCGAGGGCGCCGGTGGAGCGGTCGCGTACCAGCACCTGTTCTGGTTCTACGGGCACCCGGTCGTCTACGTGATGTTCTTCCCCTTCGTGGGCGCGGTCGCGGAGGTGGTCGCCACGTTCTCGCGGAAGCGGTTCTTCGGGTACAAGGCGATCGTGCTGTCGCTGCTCGTGTTCGCGGCGATCTCGATGTCTGTCTGGGCGCACCACATGTTCGCCACCGGACAGGTGAAGAACCAGTACTTCGCGCTCACCTCGATGCTGCTGGTGCTGCCGGCGGGCGTCGAGTACTTCGACATGATCGGGACGATGATGGGCGGCGCAATCCTGCTGCGGACGCCGATGCTGTTCGCGCTCGGCTTCCTGATCCAGTTCCTCGTCGGCGGGCTCAGCGGGATCTTCGTGGCCTCCCCGCCGCTCGACTATCACGTGCACGACACCTTCGTGATCGTCGCCCACTTCCACTACACGCTGTTCGCCGGAAGCGTGTTCGCGTTCTTCGCCGCCGTCTATTACTGGTGGCCGAAGATGACCGGGCGGATGCTCGGGGAGGGACTCGGCAAGTTGCAGTTCTGGGTGATGGTGATCGGCACCAACCTGACCTTCATGCCGATGTTCTTTCTCGGGAACGACGGCATGGTGCGCCGCATCGCCGACTACACGCCGCAGACGGGCTGGCAGCACCTGAACGAGGTCGCGACACTCGGCTCGTACCTGATCGCAGTGTCGGTCGCGATCTTCTGCGTGAACGTCTTCCGCTCCCTGCGCGCGGGCACGCCGGCCGGCGGCGACCCGTGGGAGGGACAGACGCTCGAGTGGGCGACGTCCTCGCCGCCGCCGCGCCACAACTTCGACCGGCTGCCGCCGGTGCGCTCCCACGCGCCGCTCTTGGATCTGCGCGAGGAGCGGCAGGCACGGGGCGCGGGGGCACCGGCGTGAAGTCCGCCGCCGGGACGGCCGTCGCTGTCTGGAGCGGGTTCGTGGGGGCGCTCGCACTGCTGCTCGCGATCTGGGTGCCCGGCGACGAGCTCGCGAACCTGCTGCTGTGGGGCGCCGCGCTCGCCGCGGCGACACTCGCGGCCGTGCTCGCGATCCTCGCGCGCCGCGCGCCGGCGGAGCCCAAGCTGCTGGCCGTGCCCGACCTGAGCCTCGCAGCGGTGCTGATCGCGCTGGGACTGATCGCGATGCTGGTCGCCGGGGCGGCGGGCCTGTGGCTGCTCTACATCGGCGCCGGATTGCTCGCCTTCGGCGCCGCCAACCTCGTCCGAGAGCTGCGCGCGGCGCGGCGCCGGCCGTGAGGCGGCGCGTGCGGAAGCCGGCGCCGGCGCTGGCGCTGCTCGCGCTGCTGTCCGCGACCGCTGCGGTGGCCTCGTTCGCGCAGGCCCAGAGCACGGCGCCGAGTGGCGACGCCGCGCGCGGGCGCGCACTCTTCGTCGACGGTTGCTCGTCGTGCCACGGCTTCGACGCCCGCGGCCGGCCCGGCCAGGCGCCCTCGGTCGTCGGCGCCGGCGCGGCCGCGGCCGACTTCTACCTGTCGACCGGCCGCATGCCCTTGGACGACCCCAACGAGGTGCCCCTCCGTGCCAAGCCCGCCTACTCGCGCGGCGACATCGCGGACCTGGTGGCATACGTCGGATCCCTCGGAGGTCCGGCGGTGCCGCCCGTCGACCCCGCCGCCGGCGATCTGAACGCCGGCTTCAGGGCCTTCACGAGCCATTGCGCGGGCTGCCACCAGACGCTGGCGCGCGGCGGGATCGTGCCCGGCGGCGTGGCGCCCCCGCTTCAGGACGACGTCACCTCGAGGCAGGTCGCGGAGGCGGTGCGCGTCGGCCTCTACGTGATGCCGCGCTTCAGCGAGCGACAGATCGACCAGGGCACGCTCGACTCGATCGCGCGCTGGGTACAGGCCACCCGCCACCCGGACGACCGGGGCGGCTGGGCGATCGGCCACATCGGCCCGATCACGGAGGGAATGGTCGCCTGGCTGCTGGCCGGGGTCGCGCTGCTGCTGGTCGCGCGGTTGATCGGTGAGCGGACGCGATGAGGCTCGTGCGTCTCCTCTGGCGGGCGCTCGTGGCGATCGTCCTGATCGCGTTCCACCGGTCCCGCCGGCCGACGCCGGCTCCCCCGGCTGCTCCTGCCCGCGACCAGTCGCTGCGCAGGGCGACGCCGAGCCCGCGCGCCGAGCAGCTCGTGATCGCGCTGCTGTTTGCGGTCGCGGTCTGCGCCGCCTCCTTCCCCGTCATCTACGCGGTCCACGACGACACCCAGCTGCTGGGGCTCGCGCTGGGGCTCGCGCTCGCGCTGCTGGCGGCCGCCGTGATCGTCGCCGCCAAGGAGCTCGTGCCCTACGAGGTTGCGGTCGAAGAGCGGCCCGAGCTGGTCCGGCCCGAGGAGGAGGAAGAGGTGGTGCGCCTCGTCGAGGAGGGTGCCGAAGGAGTCTCGCGCCGCCGGCTGCTCGGCCTCGCCGCGGGGGCGGCGGGCCTGTCGCTCGGGGCCGCGCTGATCGTCCCGGCCGCGTCGCTCGGCCCCAACGTCGGCAACATCATCCGGGAGACGCCGTGGCGAAGAGGACGGCGGGTGGTCGACGAGCGAGGCCGTCCGATCAGCGCCGACGCGGTCGAGACCAGGACCTTCCTCACCGGCTTCCCCGAGGGTGCCGATCCCCGCGAGCTCGGCTCGCCGGTCGTGATCGTGAAGATCCCGCCGAGCGAGCTGCAGCTGCCGGCCGGCCGGGACGGCTGGGCTCCGGAGGGCATCCTCGCCTACTCGAAGATCTGCACCCACGCGGCCTGTGCGATCTCCCTCTACCGCTCGCCGCTGTACGAGCCGACCGCCCCGCGGCCCGCGCTCGTCTGCCCGTGCCACTACTCGACGTTCGACGTGCGGCGCGGCGCCGCGGTGATCTTCGGGCCGGCCGGACGCCCGCTCCCGCAGCTTCCGCTCGCGATCGACGGCGAGCGCAATCTGATCGCCGGCGGCGGCTTCTCGGGTCCACCCGGCCCGGCATGGCTCGGCACGAGGAGAAGGTCGTGATCCGCCGCGCCGTGCGCGCGCTCGACGAGCGCCTCGGCAGCTCGCCGCTGCTGAAGAAGGCGCTGCGCTACGTGTTCCCCGACCACTGGTCGTTCCTGTTCGGGGAGATCGCGCTCTACGCGTTCGTCGTCCTGGTCGCGACCGGCATCTACCTGACGCTCTTCTTCGAGCCGAGCACGGCGCTCACGACCTACCACGGCCCCTACGCCCCGCTCCACGGCTTCGAGATGTCGAAGGCGTACTCGTCCTCGCTCGACATCTCGTTCACGGTGCCGGCCGGGCTTCTCATCCGGCAGACGCACCACTGGGCCGCGCTTGTGTTCGTGGTCGCGATCGTGGTGCACCTGATGCGGGTCTTCTTCACGGGCGCGTTTCGCAAGCCCCGTGACCTGAACTACGCGATCGGCGTGACCTTGCTCGGCCTCGCGATCCTCGAAGGGTTCGCCGGCTACTCGCTCGTCGACGATCTGCTGAGCGGCATGGGGCTTGGGATCGCATACTCGGTCGCGTTGTCGATCCCGCTCCTCGGGGCCAACTTCGCGTTTTTCGTCTGGGGTGGAGAGTTCCCGGGCGCGGATTCGTTCGAGCCGCGGCTGTTCATCGCCCACGTGCTGATCATCCCGGTGCTGATCGCGACGCTGATCGCGGCTCACCTGGCGATCATCATGCGCCAGAAGCACAGCCAGTTCCCGGGGCCAGGGCGCACCGAGCGGAACGTCGTCGGCACCCCGCTCTGGCCGGGCTACGCGTTGCGGTCGATCGGGCTGTTGCTCGCGGTCGCCGCGGTGCTGTTCCTGATGGGCGGCCTGATCCAGGTCAACCCGATCTGGCAATGGGGGCCGTACGAGCCGTGGCAGGGCACCAACGGGGCCCAGCCCGACTGGTACATGGGCTGGCTGATCGGCGCCCTGCGGCTGATGCCGAACTTCGAGCCGCATGTCGAGGGCTGGACGCTCGCCCCGAACCCGTTCTTCGGCGGGGTGTTGTTCCCGGCAATCGTCTTCGGGACGCTCTACCTCTGGCCTGCGGTCGAGCGCCGGCTGACCGGGGACCACGCCCGCCACGACCTGCTCGAGCGCCCGCGCGACAACCCCTGGCGCACGGCCGTCGGCGTCGCCTTCTTCACCTGGGTCTTCACGATCTTCGCGGCGGGGGCCTCGGACCGCGTCTTCGTGAACCTCGGCATTCCGTACACGGGCCAGGTGTGGGTCTTCCGCTTCGCGGTCCTCGTGCTTCCGGTGCTCGCCTTCTTCATCACGCGGCGAGTCTGCCGGGAGCTGCATTCGAGCGAGCTGCACCCGTTGCGCGACTGGGTCGGGACGGCCGTCGGTCGCACCTCGACCGGGGGCTTCGAAGAGATTCGCTCCGGCCGCGGCGACTGACCCGCGCCCAAACGCGAAACGGCCACTCTGGGAGTGGCCGCTCGCGTCGTATCCGGGGGGAGGGGGGATTCGCAAGGTCAAATTTAGGACCTCTCCCTTACAGCCAGATAAAAGGTTCTTGAAGGGCTCGTTAAGACCCGCCCGGGGCGCCTACAGCGTTTCGGCGCGTCCGGCCGTGGGTACGGTCTCGCATGAGCCATGACGGTCGCCGAGACGACCCTGAGCGCGACCGGGAAGCGAGTCCGCGTATTCGAGGAGATGCCCGAGCTGCTGCAGCAGCTCCCGCGCGAGGCCGCCGCGACACTCGGCCAGATCACCACCGCCGTGGTCGAGCTCAGGCCGGGCCCGTGGCAGTTCACGTTTCGCGAGGACGAGCTGCGCGGCTACCTGGGCCTGCTCGTGCTCGACGGTCTCGTGACCCGTCAGGTCGCGATCGGCGAGGCCACGTGCGCCGAGCTGCTCGGGACGTGCGACGTGCTTCGCCCGTGGACCGAGTTCGAGGCCGGATTCGCGTCGATCCCCGCCGAGTCGCGGTGGCAGGTGATCCAGCCGACCCGCCTGGCCGCGCTCGACTCCCGGTTCGCGCTCGAGGCCGGGCGGTTTCCCGAGGTCATGGCGGCGATCCTCGATCGCGCCGTTCAGCGTGCGCGCTGGCTGGCGTTTCATCTCGCGGTCTGCCACATCGTCGGGGTCGAGGTGAGACTGATGATCGTGATGTGGCACTTCGCGGACCGCTGGGGCCGGGTCACGCCCGCCGGTGTGAAGCTCCCGCTGCCGCTCTCGCACGGCCTGCTGGCGGGCATCGTGGGCGCACGGCGCCCGACCGTCAGCACGGCGCTCGGGGCGCTGCGCGAGCAGGGGCTCGTGGAGCGCGTGGAGGACGGTTGGATGCTTCATGGCGATCCACCCGCGGAGCTCCGCCCGCTGCGCGCGCGGGTGACCGCGCGCGAGCCCACGATCGCCGCCGCAACGCGTAACGCTGAGCCCCAGTCGGCGCGGAACGGGTAACCCATCGAGGAACCAGGGAAGACGTGACGCCCAGGCCCACCGTCCGCGACGCGCTCAGCCTCCTTCGCCGCATGCCGCTCAAGCGGCAGCTCGAGGGCGACCCGCTCGCGCTCGGGCACGCCGCCCGGTCCGGGCGCTCGGAGCGGCTCACTCCGCGCACCGCGACGGCCGACAGGGTGGTCGACTCGATCTGCCCCTACTGCGCCGTGGGCTGCGCGCAGAAGGTCTTCGTCAAGGAGGAGCAGGTGGTGCAGGTGGAGGGTGACCCGGCCAGCCCGATCTCGCGCGGGCGCCTCTGCCCGAAGGGGTCCGCGACGCGCCAGCTCGTGAACGCGCCCGATCGCGAGTACAAGGTCAAGTACCGGCGCCCTCACGGGACCGAGTGGGAGGAGCTCGCCCTGGACGAGGCGATGGACATGATCGCCGACCGCGTGATCGCCACGCGCGACCTCACCTGGGAGGACAAGGGTCCCGACGGAGTCACGAAGCACCACCGCACGCTCGGTTTCGCAAGCCTCGGGGGCGCCACGCTCGACAACGAGGAGAACTACCTCCTGAAGAAGCTGTTCACCGCTCTGGGCGCGGTCCAGATCGAGAACCAGGCGCGCATATGACACTCCTCCACGGTCCCCGGTCTGGGGACCTCGTTCGGACGCGGCGGCGCCACCGACTTCCAGCAGGACCTCCAGAACTCCGACTGCATCGTGATCGAGGGCTCGAACATGGCGGAATGCCATCCGGTCGGGTTCCAGTGGGTCATGGAGGCAAAAGAGCGCGGCGCCAAGGTGATCCACGTCGATCCGCGCTTCACGCGCACGAGCGCGCTGGCCGATCTGCACGTGCCGATCCGCGCTGGCACCGACATCGCGTTCCTCGGGGGAATCGTCAACTACATCCTCGAGCACGATCGGTGGTTCCCCGAGTACGTGAAGGCGTACACGAACGCGGCCACGATCATCGACGAGCGGTTCCGCGACACGGAGGATCTCGACGGCGTCTTCTCCGGCTTCGACCCGGAGACGTGCTCGTACGAGTTCGACTCGTGGCAGTACGAGGGCATGCGCGCGATGTCCAGCGCGGGCGAGCGTGAGCCCGCCGCGGCCGGTGAGCAGGCCCATGGAGCCCAGGGGAGCTTCGGGCTCGAAGGCGGCGAGCCGCCGGCGGTCGACCACACGCTGCAACACCCGCGCTGCGTGTTCCAGATCCTCCGGAAGCACTACAGGCGGTACACGCCGGAGATGGTCGAGGACACGTGCGGCATCCCGCAGGACGCCTTTCTCGAAGTCGCGGAGTCCCTCTGCGAGAACTCGGGGCGCGACCGCACGGCCGCATTCGCCTACTCGGTGGGGTGGACGCAGCACACGGTCGGCGTGCAGTACATCCGCACCGCAGCGATCATCCAACTGCTGCTCGGCAACGTGGGACGACCGGGCGGCGGCATCGTGGCGCTGCGCGGCCACGCCTCGATCCAGGGCTCGACGGACATCCCGACGCTCTACAACATCCTGCCGGGGTACCTGCCGATGCCACACCCGCACGGGCACCAGACCCTGCAGGAGTACGTCGAGCGCAACTCTCCCAGGACCGGCTACTGGGGTCACATGAACACCTACATCACCAGCCTGTTGAAGGCGTGGTGGCCGAGGGCGAGCGAGGAGAACGACTACTGCTTCGACTACCTGCCGCGGATCACCGGCGACCACTCGATCTACCCGACCGTGCTCGGGATGCTCGACGGAGACGTGCAGGGCCTCTTCGTGCTGGGCGAGAACCCCGCGGTCGGCTCGGCCAACTCGAAGCTCCACCGGCTCGCGATGGCCAACCTGCGCTGGCTCGTCGTGCGCGACTTCCAGGAGATCGAGAGTGCCTCCTTCTGGCACGACGCGCCCGAGCTCGAGACGGGCGAGCTGAGCACGGAGGACATCCGCACGGAGGTCTTCTTCATGCCGGCCGCGTCGCACACCGAGAAGGACGGCACCTTCACCAACACCCAGAGGCTCCTGCAATGGCACCACAAGGCGGTCGAGCCCAAGGGCGACTGCCGCTCTGAGCTGTGGTTCGCCTACCACCTCGGGCGCAAGCTGCGCGAGAAGCTCGCCGGGCGCGATGACGCCAAGGACCGGCCGCTGCTGGACCTGCGGTGGGAGTATCCCGTCCAGGGCGAGATCGCCGAACCGAGCGCCGACCAGGTCTTGAGGGAGATCAGCGGCTGGGATGCGGAGGAAAAGCCCGTGTCGGCCTACACCGAGCTGAAGGCCGACGGGTCGACGGCCTGCGGGTGCTGGATCTACTGTGGCTGCTACGCCGAGGGCGTCAACCAGACCGCCCGCCGTAAGCCGGGCGCCGAGCAGAATTGGATCGCGCCGGAGTGGGGCTGGGCGTGGCCCGCCAACCGCCGCATCCTCTACAACCGGGCGTCCGCCGACCCGGACGGCAAGCCGTGGTCGGAGCGGAAGAAGCTGGTCTGGTGGGACGCCGGGCAGGGGAAGTGGACCGGCGATGACGTGCCGGACTTCATGCCGGACACGCCGCCCGACTACGTGCCGCCGGAAGGCGCCCAAGCCGAGAAGGCGCTCCGCGGGGACGAGCCGTTCATCATGCAGGCCGACGGGCGCGGCTGGTTGTTCGTGCCGAGCGGGGTGGTCGACGGGCCGCTGCCGGCCCACTACGAGCCGCACGAGTCTCCTTTCTCCAACCCCCTCTACGGACAACAGGCCAACCCGGCGCGCGAGCGGTTCCCACGGCCCGAGAATGCCTACAACCCCTCCGACGGCGAGCCGGGCGCCGACGTGTTTCCGTTCGTGATGACGACGTACCGTCTGACGGAGCATCACACCGCGGGCGGCATGAGCCGCTTCCTGCCCTACCTGTCGGAGCTCCAGCCGGAGATGTTCTGCGAGGTGAGCCCCGAACTGGCCCGCGAGCGCGGCCTCGAGCACGGCGGCTGGGCGACGATCGTGAGCGCGCGGACGGCGATCGAGGCCCGCGTGCTGGTCACCAGGAGGGTGGCGCCGTTGAAGGCCCAGGGCCGCGTCGTGCACCAGGTCGGCCTGCCCTATCACTGGGGGCAGCGGGGCCTCAGCCGCGGCGACTCGGCGAACGACCTCTTCCCGCTCGCGCTCGACCCGAACGTCCACATCCAGGAGGTCAAGGCGGCCAGCTGCGACGTCCGCGCCGGCCGCCGGCCGCGCGGACCGGCGCTGCTCGAGCTGGTCGAGGACTACCGGCGCCGCGCCGGCGTCCGCACAGAGGGGAAGGAGGTCGTGAGCCGGTGAGCGCGTCCGTCCTCGAAACCCCAGCCTGGCCTTCGACCTACGGCGAGGAGGCCAAGCCGCGGATGGGCTTCTTCACCGACACCACGGTCTGCATCGGCTGCAAGGCCTGCGAGGTCGCCTGCAAGGAGTGGAACAACGTCCCGGACGACTCGCAAGGGTTCACCGGGGAGTCCTACGACAACAGCGGCGCGCTCGGCGCCAACCGCTGGCGGCACGTCGCATTCATCGAGCAGCGCAAGTCGCTCGGGGTGACCGAGGCCGCGCCGGACTCGCTCGTGCAGGAGGCGGCGCTCCAGGGGCTGGTGAGCGACAGCGGGATCGACACTCGCGAGGAGGCCGGCATCCGCTGGCTGATGAGCTCCGACGTCTGCAAGCACTGCACCCACGCCGCCTGCCTCGACGTCTGCCCCACCGGGGCGCTGTTCCGCACCGAGTTCGGCACCGTGGTGGTGCAGGAAGACGTCTGCAACGGGTGTGGTTATTGCGTGGTGGCGTGCCCGTTCGGCGTGCTCGACCAGCGCAAGGGCGACGGGCGCGTCTGGAAGTGCACGCTCTGCTACGACCGCCTCAAGGACGACCTCGAACCCGCCTGCGCGAAGGCGTGCCCGACCGACTCGATCCAGTTCGGCGAGCTCGCGGAGCTGCACGAACGGGCCGGCCGGCGGGTCGATGCGCTGCAGGCCGCGGGTCACGCCGACGCGCACCTGTACGGAGCCGACCCCGACGACGGCGTCGGCGGTTTCGGCGCGTTCTTCCTGCTGCTGGACGATCCCGAGGTCTACGGGCTTCCGCCGGACCCGGTCGCGACAACTCGTGACCTGCCGGAGATCTGGCGGGCGACCGCGGTCGCGGCGGTCGCGCTCGGCGCGGGAATCCTGGCGACGTTCGCAGGCGCGGGCCGGCGATGACGCACGCCGGGAAGGGTCGAGGGGGCGGCGGCGAGATGCTCATGGTCCCCAAGGACGAGCCGCGTTCCTACTACGGCCGCCCGGTGATCAAGTCGCCCGTCTGGAAGCCGGAGATCCCGTGGTATCTCTTCCTCGGGGGGCTCACCGGCGCGTCCGCGATGCTCGCGTGGGCGGCGGACGTGACCGGCAACCGCCGGCTCGGCCGCAACGCGGGACTGATCTGCCTGGCGGCTGGGACGGGCAGCCCGGTGCTGCTGATCACCGACCTTGGCGTGCCCGCGCGCTTCTACAACATGCTTCGCGTCTTCAAGGTGACCTCGCCGATGAACGTGGGCTCTTGGATTCTGATGGCAACGGGCAGCACCGCGGCGATCGCGACCGCACACGAGGTCCTCGGCCTGTTCGACCGCCTCGGGCGGGGGGCGCGCGGGCTGTCCGCGCTCTTCGGCCTTCCGCTTGCGACCTATACCGCGGCGCTGCTCTCGAACACGGCCGTGCCGGTCTGGCATGAGGCCCGTCGCGAGCTGCCGTATGTGTTCGCGGGCAGCGCGGGCGCGAGCGCCGGCGCTGCCGCGGCGATCTTCACGCCGCCCTCCGACGCCGGACCCGCCCGGCGGCTGGCAGTGCTCGGCGTATTCGTCGAGCTGGGCTCGACACAGATCATGGAGCAGCGCCTCGGCGAGCTCGCCCAGCCCTACAAGGACGGCCCCGCAGGCAGGTACGCAAAGCTCGCGAAGGGCTTTTCGGCAGCCGGCGCCGCGCTGATCGCCGCGCGTGGCGGCCGGCGTGGGGCCGCGGTCGCGGGCGGCGCGATGGTGCTCGCAGGCTCCGTGTTCGAGCGCTGGGCGATCTTCAAGGCAGGCTTCCAGTCGGCGGACGACCCGAGGTACACGGTCGGACCCCAGCGCGCGCGAATCGAGGCTTCCGATCGCCACGTCTGAGGAGGTCGCGGCGGGGCGCGCGGGGGGCCGCCCGACCGAGCGCATGCCAGTCCTGCGCTTCCGCGACGGACGCGTGAGCCGCGGCTCGGACGTGGTCGCCGGGGAGGAGCCTCTCGAGGTCCGGCTGGAGGGCGAGCCGGTCGCGGTGACGATGCGCACGCCGACGCCGGGCCACGACGCCGAGCTGGCGATCGGCTTCCTACTGGGTGAGGGGATCGTGACGGCGGACCAGGTCGCGCGCGTCAGCGAATGCCGTTCCGGCGAAGCCGACGGCGGGGTCGCCGACGTGCGCCTTTGGCCGGGTGAACACGCGGCCCCGGGGTGGCAGGAGGACCGTCAGCGGAGCCTCTATGCAACCTCGTCCTGCGGGGTCTGCGGCAAGGCCAGCATCGATGCCGTGCGGCTCGCTGCGAAGCCCGTCGCGGACGGCCCGGCGGTCGAACCCGAGGTGCTGACCCGGCTTCCAGACGCGCTGCGCTCCGTGCAGCGAATCTTCGACCGCACGGGCGGTCTGCACGCGGCCGGCCTCTTCGACCCGACGGGGCACAAGCTGATCGCGCGCGAGGATGTCGGCCGCCACAACGCCGTCGACAAGGCGATCGGCCGTGCCGCGATGGATGGGCTGGTGCCGCTCTCGAGCCACATCCTGCTCGTCTCCGGCCGCGCCTCGTTCGAGATCGTGCAGAAGGCCCTGCTCGCGAGCGTGCCGATCGTGGCCGCCGTATCGGCTCCGTCGACGCTCGCGACCAGCCTCGCCGGCGAGTCGAACATGACGCTCGTCGGCTTCCTGCGCGAAGGCGGCTTCAACGTGTACGCGGGCGTCGAGCGGATCGCCGTCCCGTAGCGCCGGTGGGCACCACCGCAACGCGGCCGTAGGGCCTGCCCCCATACACTCCGAAACATGGAGCAGTCCGGTCTGCTTCGGATTGGGGAGCTGAGCAGAAGGGCCCGGGTGAGTCCTGAATTGCTGCGCGCTTGGGAGAAGCGCTACGGCCTTCTGAGCCCTTCGCGCACGGCTGGTGGCCTACGCCTCTACACGGCCCGTGACGAGAGCCGCATCGCGCGGATGCGCGAGCTGCTCGCGAGCGGATTGTCCGCGGCGGAGGCGGCCCGGCTCGCGAGGGACACGGAGGCCGGAGGGCCCGCGCAAGTCAGCGCGAGCGAGTTCGCGGAACAGCTTCGCGACGGGCTGGACCGCTTCGACGAGACGGCCGCGCAGATTGCCCTCGATCGCACGTTCGCGGCGGTCGGGATCGATGCCGCTCTCCGGGACGTCGTGATCCCGTACCTGCACGACCTCGGCGAGCGCTGGGCATCGAGACACGCGACCGTCAGCCAGGAGCACTTCGCGAGCAACGTGATCCAGGGGCGCCTCCGCGCGCTTGCACGAGGCTGGGACCAGGGCATCGGCCCACGCGCAGTGCTCGCCTGCCCACCGGGCGAGCTCCACGAGCTCGGGTTGATTGCGTTCGGCCTGAGTCTCCGCACGCGTGGCTGGCGCATCACCTATCTCGGCGCCGACACTCCGCTGCAGAGCATCCAGGACAACCTCTCCGACGGGCACCCTGCGCTGATCGTGCTCGCCGCGGTCTCGCGCGAGCGTTTCGCCGGGAGTCGGGAGGCGCTCGCCCGGATCGCGGCGCAGAGCCGGGTCGCGATCGCCGGCGCCGGCGCCGACCAGCGGCTGGCGAGGAGGCTCGGCGCCACGCACCTCGATGCAGGGCCGGTCGAGGCGGCCCGCATGGTGGCCGGGTCCGACGGCGTGAGCGCATGAGCGACGCCGCCGAGACGGTTGCATTCCTCGGCACCGGGACGATCGGATTCCCGATGGCCGCGAACGCGGCATCGGCGGGGCTTCGCGTCCGCGTGTGGAACCGCTCGCGAAAAAGGGCCGAGCCGCTCGCAGAGCATCGCGTGACGATCGCGTCGACTCCCGCCGAGGCGGTCGACAGCGCCGGGATCGTGGTGACGATCCTGAGCGACGCCGAGGCGGTGCTCGAGACGATGGAGCGTCGCGGGGCGGTCGAGGCGATCGCGCCCGGCACGGTTTGGGCGCAGATGAGCACGATCGGGATCGCCGGCATCGAGCGCTGCATCGCGCTGGCGCGCGGGCACGAGATCGAGCTCGTCGACGCGCCGGTGCTCGGCACCAAGCAGCCCGCCGAGGCTGGTGAGCTGACGGTGCTGGCGGCCGCGCCCGAGACGGCGATCGAGCGGTGCGGAGCGCTCTTCGACGGGGTCGGCAGGCAGACGATCCGGGTCGGGGAGGCCGGCGAGGCGACCAGGCTGAAGCTCGTGCTCAACAGCTGGATCGCGAGCCTCGTGGAGGCGCTCGCGGAGGCGATCGCGCTGTCGCAGGGACTCGGCATCGATCCGGCGCGCTTCCTCGAGACGATCGCCGGTGGCCCGCTCGATGTCCCCTACGCACAGCTCAAGGGCAGGTCGATGCTCGAGCGCGAGTTCCCCCCCTCGTTCAAGCTGTCGCTCGCCCTGAAGGACGTGCGGCTCGTGCGTGAGGCGGCGGCGGAGGCCGGCCTCGAGCTGCCGCTGATCGAGGCGGTCGAACGGTCCTTCGAGCGCGCGGTGGAACTGGGGCACGGCGACGAGGACCTCGGCGCCGCCTACTGGGCATCGGCGCCCGAGCCCGGCTGAGCCGGGCGGCAGCGCCTTATGCTGCCGCCGTGAGCTGGGAGCCCGAGCTCGAGGAGCTGCGCCGCCGCGAGGAGCTGGCCCACCGCATGGGTGGCGCCGAGCGCGTCGAGCGCCAGCACACGAGCGGCCGCATGACCGTCCGCGAGCGCGTCGACCGGCTCTTCGACAAGGGCACGTTCCACGAGACCGGCGCGCTGGCCGGGCGCGCCGAGTACCGCGACGGCGAGCTGGTCGACTTCCTGCCGGCGAACGTGGTCGTCGGCCAGGGACGGATCGAGGGGCGGCGGGCGATCGTCGAGGGCGACGACTTCACCGTCCGCGGCGGCGCCGCGGACGCGGCGATCTGGCAGAAGATGGTCTACGCCGAGAAGCTCGCGCTCGGACTGCGAATCCCGCTGGTGCGCCTCGTCGACGGCACCGGCGGCGGTGGCAGCGTCAAGTCGCTGGAGACCATGGGTCACACCTATGTGCCCTTCATCCCGGGTTGGGACGTGGCCGTCGAGAACCTCTCCGCGGTCCCGGTCGTGGCCGCCGCGCTCGGCCCGGTCGCGGGGCTCGGGGCGGCACGCGTGGTGGCGGCGCACTTCTCGGTGATCGTCCGCGACACCGCCCAGCTGTTCGTCGCCGGGCCGCCGGTGGTGGCGGCGGCGATGGGCGAGTCCCCCGACAAGGAGGAGCTGGGCGGTGCGCGCGCGCAGTCGCGGGCCGGCGCGGTCGACAACGAGGCGGCCGACGAAGAGGACGCGCTCGCGCAGCTCAAGCGGTTCCTTTCCTATCTGCCCACGAGCGTCTGGGAGCGGCCGCCCCTGGTCTCGTGCGACGATCCGCCGAACCGCCGGGAGGAGGAGCTGGTCTCGATCGTGCCGCGCGAGCGGCGCCACCCGTACAAGGTGCGGCGCATCCTCGAGGCGGTGCTCGACCGCGGATCCGTCTTCGAAAGCGGCGCCCAGTACGGGCGGCCGCTGGTGACCGCGCTGGCGCGGCTCGGCGGCCGGCCGGTGGGCGTGCTCGCATCGGACCCGATGCACTACGGCGGCGGGCTGAACGCCGACGCCTCCGAGAAGCTCACGCGGTTCGCCGACCTGTGCGACCAGTTTCACCTGCCGGTCGTGAACTTCGTCGACCAGCCCGGCTTCGTGATCGGCACGGAGTCGGAGCGGCGGGGCACGATCCGGCGCGGCACGCGCGCGCTGGTGGCGATCTACCAGGCGACCGTGCCATGGGTCTCGGTGCTCGTGCGCAAGGTGTATGGCGTAGCGGGCGCGGCGCACGGCAATGCACAGGGGCTGAACCTGCGCTACGCGTGGCCCTCCGGCGACTGGGGCTCCCTGCCGATCGAGGGTGGCCTCGAGGCGGCCTACCGCCGCGAGCTGGAGGCGGCCGATGACCCGGTCGCGCTGCGCGCGGAGATCGAGGCGCGGCTGAACGCGGTGCGCTCGCCCTTCCGGACCGCGGAGCGCTTCGGGATCGAGGAGATCATCGACCCACGGGACACGCGGCCGATCCTGTGCGACTGGGCCGAGCGCGCGCACGAGCTGGTCCTGCAAGGGGTCGGCCAGGGGCCGAAGCGCCGCGGGCTGCGCCCGTAGTAGCCTCCGGCGCCCCCTCACGGAAAGGAGCGCGGATGGCACTCGACGCGGCCCAGTTCAAGCAGGTCCAGCGCAAGGTCTGGTCCTCCGGAGACTACCCCGACATCGCCACTCGCATCGAGTCGGTGGCCGACGAGCTCGTCGCCGCGTGCGACATCGCGCCTGGTCAGCGGGTGCTCGATGTGGCGACCGGCACCGGGAACGTCGCGATCGTGGCCGCGCAGGCCGGCGCCGAGGTGATCGGCCTCGACCTCACGCCGGAGCTCTTCGACGCGGCGCGCCGGCGACTCGCGGAGACGGGGCTCGAGGTGGAGCTGGTCGAGGGCGACGCGGAGGAGCTCCCCTACCCCGACGATTCCTTCGACCGGGTGCTCTCGGCGATGGGGGTGATGTTCGCGCCCAGGCACGACCAGGCCGCCGCCGAGCTCGCGCGGGCCTGCCGGCCCGACGGGATCATCGGCGTCGCGGCATGGACGGCAGAGGGCGCGACCGGTCAGATGTTCAAGACCGTCGGGGCCCACATGCCGCCTCCCCCGCCGGAGCTGCGGCCGCCGATGATGTGGGGGAACGAGCAGTACATGCGTGAGCTCTTCGCTCCGAGCGGCGCGGCGCTCGAGTTCCGCCGCCGGATGGTCGTGTTCACCGGCGACTCCGGCCCGGAATGGCTCGACTACAGCGAGCGGGTGCTCGGACCGCTGGTGATGGCTAAGGCGGCGCTCGGGCCCCAGGGCAAGTGGGACGCGCTCCACGACGACCTGCTGCGGCTCTACGAGAGTCAGAACAACGCCACGGACGGGACCTTGCGGATCGAGTCCGAGTACCTGATCACGGTTGCCCGGTTGCCCGCATGAGGGGCGGGGTGGTCGTCACCGGGGCCTCCACCGGGATCGGGAAGGCGTGCGCCCTCCACCTCGACCGCCTCGGCTTCGAGGTCTTCGCAGGTGTCCGGAGGGACGAGGACGCCGAGCGGCTGAGCGGCGAGGCTTCCGGGTCGCTTCGCCCCGTCAAGATGGACGTGACCAGCGCCGACTCGATCCGCGAGGCCGTGGAGCTCGTGAACGCCGCGCTTGCCGGCGACCGGCTCGCGGGCCTCGTCAACAATGCCGGCATTGCCGTCTCCGGGCCGGTGGAGTACCTGCCGGTCGACGAGGTGCGCAAGCAGCTCGAGGTGAACTTCATCGGCCACGTCGCGGTCACCCAGGCGTTCCTGCCCCTGCTTCGCCGATCGCGCGGACGGGTGGTCAACATCGGCTCCGTCGGCGGTGAGGTCGCGCTGCCGTTCCTCAGCCCGTACGCGGCCTCCAAGCATGCGATCGAGGGCTTCACGGACTCGCTTCGCCGCGAGGTCGAGCCGCTTGGGATGTTCGTCTCGGTCGTGCGGCCGGGCGCGATTCAGAGCTCGATCTGGGAGCGCGGCAACGCGGCCGCCGACGAGGTTCTGTCGAACGTGCCGCCCGAGGCGCTCGAGGTCTACGGGGACGCGGTGCGCGGGGCGCGCGCGGCGGCGAACCAGCGCGCCAAGGACGCGATCCCGGCGCAGGAGGTCGCGGACGTGGTCGAGCACGCGCTCACCGCCGAGCGGCCGAAGACGCGCTACACCGTCGGCCGCATGGGCAAGGCGATGATCGTGCTCGAGCGCTGGCTGCCCGACCGCCTGTTCGACCGTCTGGTCGGACGCGCGATGCGGGGTTAGCCGGGCGGAGAGCCGACGGCGCCGTTCGGAGCGCTTGCCGGGAAAGCGATCCGCAGCTGGGCGCCGCCGCCGACCGCGTTCTCCGCGCGCACGGTCGCGCCGTGGGACTCCGCCACCTGCCGCACGATCGCAAGCCCGAGGCCAGATCCGGGAAGCGCGCGGGCGTTGCTCGCCCGGTAGAAGCGCTCGAACACGAATGGGAGGTCTTCGTCCTTGAAGCCCGGCCCGTGGTCGCGCACGACCAGCTCACCCCGCTTCAGGCGCACGTCCACCGTGCCGCCCGGCGGGCTCCACTTCACGGCGTTGTCGAGGAGGTTCGAGACCGCGCGGTCGAGCCGGTCGGGCACGCCGTGCACGACGAGCGGCTCGATTTCGACGTCGTACCCGATGTCGGGCGCGAGCCTGCGAGCCCGGGCGACGGCGTGCTCCACCAGCTCGTGCACGGGCACGTCGTCGACCGCCTCGATCGGCTCGCCTCTGCGCGCCAGGTCGACGATGTCCCCGACCAGCAGCGTGAGCTCGTCGGTCTGCTCGACGAGATCTCGCAGCAGCTCGCGGCGCTCGGCGGGCGGCAGCGCCCGATCGGTCAACAGCACCTCCAGGTTTGTCTTGAGGCTGGCCAGCGGGGTGCGCAGCTCGTGGGAGGCGTCGGCGACCAGATGGCGCTGCGCGGCGACGGATCCCGCGAGCGCCTCCAGCGTCGAGTTGAAGGAGTGCGCAAGCCGGCCGAGCTCGTCGTCGGTCGTGGCGTCGAGCCGGCGGTCGAGGTCCGGCGCGGCGGCAATCGACTCCGTCTCCTCGGTGAACCGGCGGATCGGCTGAAGCGACGTGCGCGAGACGGCGCCGCCGAGCACGGCGGCGAGTGCGACCCCGCCGATCGTGATCCCGGCGAGCAGCAGCAGCAAGCCGTGCAAGACACGGTCCACCTCGTTGAGGGGGCGCGTGACCTGGATCGCGCCGCCGCTCGCAAGCGGCGCGGTCAGAACGCGGATGTGCTGTCCGCCGACGTGCTCGTCCTGGAGCTTCGTCGACTTGCCGCCCCTCGCGATCGCGGCGGCGCTCGAGTTGACGGGGAGCTGAACGCCTCCCGGACCTCCGAACGCCCGCCCGTCGACGCCGATGTACTGTACGCGGCCTTCCGCGCCGCCGAAGCGTGCATCGCCGTCGTGTGGCGGCGGCGGCCGCTCCGGCCCGCCGTCGCCAGGAGCGCCGGCGTGGGCCTGGAACGACTGAATCCCCGCGGCGCGGGCGCGAAGCGAAGTGTCCACCTCCCCGCGGAGCTTCGTGCGCACGGCCAGATATGCCCCCATGGAGGCGAGCGCGACCGCGATCGCGACCGCCGCCGCCGCCGCGATCGAGAGGCGTCTGCGGATCGTCATCGCTTGCCCGCGGCGGTCAATGCTCCTCGCGAAGCACGTATCCGACCCCGCGCATGGTGTGGATGAGGCGCGGCTGGCCGTCCTGCTCCAGCTTGCGGCGCAGATACCCGACGTACACGCCGAGCGAGTTGGACGCCGGGCCGAAGTCGTATCCCCACACCCGCTCGTTGATCACCGACCGCGTGAGGACCTGGCGAGGGTTCCGCATGAACAGCTCGAGCAGCTGGAACTCCGTACGGGTCAGCTCGATCGTCCGGGGACCGAGACGTGCCTCGCGCATGTCGAGGTCGAGCATGAGCCCGCCGAAGCGCAGGTCCCGGCCGTCCCCGGCGTCCGACGTCCGCCTCAGGAGCGCGCGCACCCGTGCCAGCAGCTCGTCGAGCGCGAACGGCTTCACCAGGTAGTCGTCGGCGCCGGCGTCAAGGCCGGCAACGCGGTCGGACACCGCGTCCCGCGCGGTCAGCATCAGCACCGGCACGCGGTCACCCGCGGCGCGGAGCCGGCGGCAGACCTCGAGCCCGTCGAGCTCGGGCATCAAGACGTCCAGCACGACCGCGTCCATGGTGCGGGCCTTGAGCTCATCGAGCGCCTCACGGCCGCCCTCCGCCTCGGCGACGCTGTATCCCTCGAGCGCCAGCGCGCGCCTGACAGAGCCGCGGACGGCACGCTCGTCGTCCACGACCAGGATTCGCATGTCTCTCAGTATCGCGACAGAACGCAAAAGATTCATAAGAATGACGCCGTGCGGGTGGTGGTGGACGGCATGAACGTGATCGGCTCGCGCCCCGACGGGTGGTGGCGCGACCGCCCCGCTGCGATGCGCAGGCTCGTGCAATCTCTACGCGACCACACGGCCGCGAAGGGCGACGAGGTGACCGTCGTGCTGGACGCACGCCCTTTCGACGTCGGCGACGCGGCCGGGATCGCGGTGCGCTTCGCCCCCGGCGGCCGCGACGCCGCGGACGACGAGATCGTGCGCATGCTCGAGTCCGACGAAGCTCCCGACACGGTCCTGGTGGTCACCTCCGACCGCGAGCTGGCAGATCGCGTGCGCGCGCTCGGCGCCGCGGTACGGCCTGCCGGTCAGCTGCGCACCGAGCTCGACCGCTACGAGGCCGGTTTGTGATGCCGGTCTCGCACGGACTCGACCGCCAGGGGGTACGCTCCGCCCCGAGGTTGCTGGAGCAAAGACGGGAGGCATCATGAGCAACACCACTGCGGCCCCCACGACCGGTGGCGTGCCACGACCGCGGCACTTCTACACCGAACCGGATTGGATCGAGGTGGGCGGGCTCCGCGTCGCCTACCGGCGGCAGGGCGAGGGCCCTCCGACCCTGTACCTCCACGGAGCCGGCCTCACGCGCATGTGGCTGCCGCTCCACGCGCGGCTGGCCGAGTCGCTCGACGTGATCGCGCCCGAGCACCCGGGCTACGGCGAGACCGAGATGCCCGAGTGGCTCGACGGCTTCGACGACCTCGTGATCCACTACGACTCGCTCCTCGACGCGCTCGAGCTCGAGCGGGTGCACGTGGTCGGCTACTCGCTCGGAGGCTGGCTCGCGGCCGAGCTCGCGGTGTTCTATCCGCAACGCCTGGAGAGCCTCACGCTGATCACCCCCGCGGGATTGCGGATTCCGGGCAAGCCGATCGCCGACCTGTTCGCGATGGAGCCGGAGAAGCTCTTTGCGACGATCTTCAACGACCCGGCAAACCTTCCCAAGGTGCTGCCGGACTTCGAGAGCCTCGACGAGATCGAGCACCAGTTCGGCGAGGCCGCGACGCTCGCCCGGCTCGCCTGGAGCCCCCGCTTCGACCCGAAGCTGGAGCGGCGCCTGGACCGCGTCTCATGCCCCACGCTCGTGGTACGCGCCGAGCACGACCGCCTGATTCCCGACGAGATGGCCGAGCGCTACGCGGAGCTGATCGAGGAAGCGAGGATCGAGACGGTGCCCGGCACCGGGCACGCGATCGTCGTGGAGCAGCCGGAGAGGACCGCCGACCTGGTCTCGTCCTTCATCGGGGAGCACGATCGAAACGGAGCGCCCGCATGAACAAGCTCGACTTCTACGCATTCCACCTCATGCCCTATCCCTACATCCCGCCGGGGGAGGAGATCGAGTCGACCTGGGTGACGCTGCCCAACAGCCACTACGACCCGCAGGTCGGTCACCGGCTCTACAACGAGTACCTCGAGCAGCTCGTCGCGGCGGAGCGGTTCGGCTACGACGGCCTGTGCGTGAACGAGCACCACCAGAACGCCTACGGCACGATGCCCTCGCCGGACATCATGGCCGCCTACCTGACGGCCAAGACCGAGCGCATCCCGATCGGGATCATCGGCAACGCCCTGCCGCTCCATTCGAACCCCGTGCGGGTCGCCGAGGAGGTCGCGATGCTGGACGTGATCTCGGGGGGCCGGATCATCAGCGGGTTCGTCCGGGGGACCGGCATGGAGTACCACTCCTACGGCGCGAACCCGAGCTACTCCCAGGAGCGCTTCTGGGAGGCGCACGACCTCATCATCCGGGCGTGGACGGAGCCTGGCCCCTTTTCCTGGGAGGGCAAGCACTTCAACTTCCCCTACGTGAACCCCTGGCCGCTGCCGCTCCAGAAGCCGCATCCCCCGGTGTGGCTGCCAGGGTCCGGATCGCTCGAGACCGTGCGCAAGGCCGCGAAGCTCCGCTACCCGTTCATGATGGTCTTCGCGCCGCAGTGGTTCACCAAGATGAACTACGACATGTACCGGAAGGCCGCCGAGGAGAACGGCTACGAGGCTTCGCCGAAGCAGCTCGCGGCCGCGATCCCGACCTACGTCGCCGAGACCGACGAGCAGGCTCACCGGGAGGCCAAGCCGCACATGATGTGGCTGTTCCAGAACGGGCTGAAGATCCCGCCCTACCACTGGTTCCCACCGGGCTACACGAGCAAGGCGTCGTTCAAGAACATGCTCGCCGCAAAGGTGAAGCACAACATCAAGGACCACTGGGAGCTCACCTGGGACGAGCTCATCGACCAGCGCTACATCATCGTCGGCTCTCCCGACACCGTGATCGAGCGGCTGACCGAATTCACGGACGACCTCGGCGCCGGCATCGTCCTCGGAGCAGGCGGGCACATGGGCTCGATGCCGCACTGGCAGGTCATGAAGTGCATGCAGATCATGGCCGAGGACGTGATCCCGCATTTCCGCGAGCCCGACGGCAAGCCGAGCTACATGCGGCAGGACCGCCCCGGCGCGATGACGCTGGCCCAGCACTCCGCGACGGTCCCCAAGCCGGCGCTGCGCCCGCGCGCACGCGTGCACGGGGACGGCCTCGTCGACACCCAGACCGCGTACATCCCGGAAGCTGTCGGGCGAAGACGGCCAGGGCGGCGGCAACGCCGGAGACCCCCGGCGCTCGGAGGAGAGGATCGGCTGACGCACGAGCCCGACCCCAAGACGGAGGAGCTCCGCATCGACCAGGAGCGACGCTCGCGCGACGAGGCCGAGCGGGCCCGTGACGCCGACAGCGAGGACGAGGCCTCTCAGCACGCGCGGCGGGCGGAGAAGTCCGGCTACCTGCGCGAGAAGCTGGACGAACGAGCGCAGTCCGAGCGCGAGAACAGCTAGTGGCGAACGACCATCCGGCCCGCGGCGACCGCGCCGCGCTGCTCGTGATCGACATGCTCAACACCTACGAGCACGCCGATGCAAACACGCTCGCGGCAAGCGTTGCCGAGGCCGTCCCGGCGGCCGCGAGGCTGCTCGCGCGGGCCCGCGAAGAGGAGACGCTCGTGATCTTCGTCAACGACAACTACGGCGACTGGAACTCCTCCGCCGCCGAGCTCTCCGAGCGCGCGATGAACGGCCGCCACCCGGAGCTGGTCGAGCCGCTCCTGCTGGCGCCCGAAGAGTGCTTCGTGATCAAGGCCAGGCACAGCGTCTTCTACGCGACGCCGCTCGAGTACCTGCTCGAGACGCAGGGCGTCGGCCGCCTCGTGCTGACCGGGCAGGCGACCGAGCAGTGCATCCTCTACAGCGCGCTCGATGCTTATGTCCGCCACTTCCGCATGGCGGTGCCGCGCGAAGCCGTCGCACACATCCACGAGCACCTCGCGAAAGCCACCCTCTGAATCGCTCGGCGCGCCGCCCGCTGCTCGCGGTCGACGCGCCGTCGGTGCTCTACCGCGCCTTCTTCGCGCTCCCCAAGACGATCACCGATGATCGGGAGCGGCCGGTCAACGCGCTGCTCGGGGCGACGAACATGGTGCTGCAGGTCGTCGCCGAGCAAGATCCTCGCGCGGTCGTCTTCTGCTTCGGGCCCGACGCGGCCGCCTATCGCGTTGAGCTCTACCCGCCCTATCACGCCGACCGTCCGCCGGTGCCCGACGAGCTCGCCTGGCAGCTCGCGGAAGCGCCGCGCTTCTTCGACGCGTTCGGGTGGAGCGCGCTCCGCGACGAGGCGCTCGAGGCCGACGACCTGCTCTACACGCTCGCGTCGGCGGAGCGCCGCGCCGGCGGGCGCGCGCTGCTGCTGACGGGCGATCGCGACATGTTCCAGTGCGCGCAGGAGGACGTGACCGTCCTGTACCTCCGCACGGGCGTAAAGGGCACCGAGCAGGTCGACGCGGCCGAGGTCGAGCGCCGCTACGGCATCCCGCCGGAGCTCGTGCCCGACTACATCGCCCTGAGGGGCGACCCGTCCGACGGCCTCCCCGGGGCCCGCGGCATCGGCGAGAAGACCGCGGCAGACCTGCTTCGGCGACACGGGTCGCTGGAAGGGGCGATCGCGGGCGCGCTGCGCGAGCGCTCGGCACGCGTGCGAGGCGCGCTGCGCGACGACGCCGACACGCTGTGTGCCTTCAAGGACATCGCGACGCTGCGCCGGGCTCGCGGAGTGCGGCGACCGCGCGAACGCGCGACCGACTACGCCGGTGGCGCCGCGGCCGCCCGCGCGCTCGGGATGCGCCGGCTCGCCGAGCGGATCGAGCGCCGCGCTGCCTGACGCGCGACCGCTAGGCGGGCGCGCACTCGCCGCCGCCCCGCGTCGTCGGCAGCCGGTCCAGCAGCGACGCAAGCGATTCGAGCTCTCTCGCGGAGAAACGGCTCGAGAACAGCCCGCGGATGCCCTCGAGGTGCGTCGCCGCGGCGGCGCGCAACTTCGCGTAGCCCTCGTCGGTGAGCTGCGCGTACACGACCCGCCCGTCGCTCGGGCAGCTCGCCCGCTCGACGAACCCAGACTGCTCCAGCCCGCTCAGCAGGCGTGTGATGCCAGATTGCGTGAGCAAGACCCGATCTGCGAGGTCGACCCGCCGCAGCCGGCGGTCCGGTGCCTGCGAGAGGTGCAGCAGCACCTCGTAGTCGCTGAGCGTGAGCCGGTGCGCTGCGATCAGGTCCGCATCCATCTGGCGGGTCATCGCGGCATGCGCGCGCACGAACCGCGCCCACGCCTGGGGGACGTCCATCGCGATGGCGCCTGTGCCCTGCCTGGTGTCGGAGGAGTCCTGCATGTGCTTGATGACTCAAGCATAGTCGACGCCTTGTGCCTCAGGCGGCGGCGCGGCCCGGGCAGCCTGTGCCGCGACGCCCCGCAGCGCGAGCCGGGGGCTCAGGGCACGGGAGACGATGTCGAAGACCTCGCCGTGCACGGACATGCCGCAGTGCGTCGAGACGACCTCCACGTGGCGCGCGGCCGGGTCGAGGCATGCACGCCAGTCGACGATGCCGTCGCTGCGTGAGTAGACCGAGACGAAGCGGACCTTCGAGGGAAACTCCGCCGAGAGGTCTCGCGCGAACCCGGCGCAGCAGCTGCCGGTCACGCACGAGTGGCTCGCCACTCCCGGGACGCCGATCGAACCGAGCGCCGCAAGCGCGGCGCCCTGGATCCAGACCAGCGGATGCACGTCGAACGGCGCGCGGGTCGGAGAGCCAAGCGTCACGATGCCGCGCACGAGGTCGGGCCGGCGCACGGCGAGCACCCGGGCGAACGTACCGCCCCGGCTCTGCCCGACGATGAAGGCCTGCTCGGCCTGCTCCTCGCAGAATCGCTCGAGGCACTGCTCGAGCCGGGTCACCGCCGCCTCCGAGCAGTCCACGTTCAGTCGCATGCCCGCCCGGCGGGTGCGATGGCCCGAGCGCTTGAGCCAGGAACCGAGGAGCCTGAGCGACTGGTCGCCTGTCAGGAAGCCGGGAATCAGCATCACGGCACGACTCTCGGGCGCTTCGGGTGGGTCGCGGAAGTGCTCGTCCCGCAAGAGGGCGCGCATCTCGAGGCCGAACCGGAGCTCCCGCCAAACGGGCGGCGGCGACACGATTGTTCGCAGGCTCGGCACTATCTGATCCCCACGGCGTTCATCCCTGACCACCCGTCAGCCTACGGCACGGAACGGCTGACACGCCAGACTTTCGGGGCGCCAATGCCCTGTTTGCGGGCGCGGCTGGGCCGTTAGGATCCCCGCGATGCGCGAGGTGCTGCAGGGCATCCACCACTGGACCGCCTTCCACGAGGGCATCGGATCAGACGTCAGCTCGTACTACGTCGAAGGTTCCGCCGCCGTGATCGACCCGATTTTGCCGCCGGAGGGCCTCGACTGGTTTCGCGGCCGGCCGGTCGAGCGCGTGCTCCTCACGTGCCGCCATCACTACCGGCACAGCGACCGGTTCGTGTCGGAGCTGGGCGCCATCGTCCACTGCAACGAGGCCGGCCTTCACGAGTTCGAGGGCGGCCCGCGAGTGGAGGGCTTCCGCCCCGGCGCGGAGGTCGCGCCCGGGATCACCGCCGTCGAGGTGGATGCGATCTCGCCCGACGAGACGGCGCTTCGTGAACCGGGGCGACGGCGCTTGAGCGGCTCGGCTTCGTTCCCGACAACCTCATGCGTGACGACCCCGAGGGCGTCAAGCGCGGGCTGCGAGCCGCGTTCGAGCGGCTGCTCGACCGGCCCTTCGAGCATCTCTTGCTCGCGCACGGCGATCCCGTCGTGGGCGACGGACGCCAGGCGCTCGAGCGGTTCCTCGCCGGCTGATCGATCGGAGGTTGCGCCTTGCGCGAGCGATCCGTTAGGCTCGCCGCGAGGGGTATGGCAAGGCTGCTTTCAATTCTCGCAGGGGGGTTCATCCTGGTCGCGCTGGCGTTTTCCGCCGGCACGGCCGGTGCCGTGCCCGGCAACGGGAACGGCGACGGGAACGGCCCGCCCTTCGACATCGTGCGGGGCAGCGGGCTGATTCCGTTCAGCACGCCGTTCGGCAATCTCAGGGTTTCGCTCCAGGTCGACGGCATGACCAAGAAGGGCGTCACGCAGGGCACCTATGCCGCGAGCATTCGCGGCTTTATCAACATCGACATCAGTGGGTCGCTGACCTGCCTCCGGGTCGACGACACGACCGCGGTCCTTTCCGGAGTCGTCGAGCAGACGAACTCGCGCATCGCGCCGATCGGCTCCGGTGTGATCGCGATGGGTGTCGACAATGGCCCACCCGGTCCCGACGGCAAGCCGGTGGACACCGTGCTCGCACTCCCGCAGGGCCGGCCGCTCTACGACTGCCCCGAGGCCGTCTCCCAGGGCGCCCAGATGACCAGCGGCGACTTCGCCGTCCACGACGGCGACTTTAAGAAATAACGGTCAGTTCGCAAGCGAACTGACCGGTTTGGTGTAGGCGCGGCGAACTAACCGGTTTGGTGTAGGGCGCCCTCAACCGCCATGCGCGTTGTGCGTGTGCCAGTAGAGCACCGGCCCATCGCCCAGCTCGCCGCGCTCGCGTAGCTCGAGCGTGGCCGCCATCGTCTTGCCGGTGTACACCGGCTCCAGCGTCAGTTGCTCCTCCCGGCCCAGCTCGATCGCACGCTCCGCAGCGGCGGTCGGGTGGCCGTACCCGCCCCCGAGCCACCGTGTCTCGACCCGCACGGCCGAAGGAGAGAGGACAGCTCGAGGCACCTCGGCACCGCGCCTTTCGAGCAGGCGCTGCGTTCGCCGTGCCAGCCGCACCACTCGGGGCGCGCTGAGCGGCGTGCGGTCGTTCACCTGGACGGCGACGACTTGCGTATCGAGCCCGGCCAGCGCCAATCCGAGCGCCAGGCCGGCGGCCGTGCCACCTGACCCGAGCGCGACCACGACGTGGCCGGGGGCCGGCAACTCGCCTCGCTCGACCTGGTCGGCAAGCTCCAGCGCGGCGTCGACGTAGCCCACGGCGCCGAGCGGCGAGGAGCCGCCCACGGTCAGGAAGTACGGCGGGCGCAGATGCCGCCAGTCCGTGTGCACGGCGTAGATGACCGGAAGCGACGCGAGCGTCCTGACCGTTCCGTGGGTGCGGTAGGTGCGGGCGCCGCAGCGCTCGATCCGCTCCAGCTGCCGCGCCACGTGAGCGTCGAGTGGCTGGTCGACCAGCGCCAGCGCGGTGTCGATTCCCAGTACGCGCGCGTAGAGCGCGGTCGCGAGGCCGTGGTTGGTACCGAGCGCGCCGACCGTGAGGATCGTGCGCCGGCGCTTGCGCAGCACGTCGGGCAGGATCCACTCGAGCTTGCGCGCCTTGTTGCCTCCCCAGGCATGCCCGAAGAGGCCGTCGTTCTTCACCCACAGCTCCTCTCCGGCCCCGCGCTCGAGCGCGCGGAGCCGGCGGACGGGCGTCGGGCGGGCTCCCAGCTCCAGGTGCGGCAGCGCCTCGCGGAGCGGCGGGAACCGCGCGTGAAGGAGGTTCAGCGCTCCTCGGGGGCGTCGAGGTCGAGCGACAGCGAGTTGATGCAGTACCGCTGCCCGGTCGGCTCGGGACCATCGTCGAAGACGTGCCCGAGGTGCGACCCGCAGCGGGCACAGACGGCCTCCGTCCTGGTCATCCCGTGGCTCTGGTCGGTGCGCAGCTCGACGCGCTCCGCGGCGGCCGGCTCGTAGAAGCTCGGCCACCCGGTGCCCGAGTCGAATTTGGTGTCGGAGCTGAACAGCTCGTGCCCGCATGCCGCACACCGGTACATCCCGCTGTCCTTGGCGTAGACGTACCTGCCGGTGAACGGCGGCTCGGTGCCCTGACGCCTCAGGACCTCGTACTGCTCCGGCGTCAGCTCGCGGCGCCACTCCTCTTCGCTTTTCGTGACCTTCGTCTCCACCTGACACCTCCGGCTCGCTGTTGGGACCAATGGTAGGCGGAGCCCGCCCCTTGCCGAGGGCGGGCCCTGCGATACAACAGTCTGTCCGGGGGGCTGTGCGTTACCAGCTACCGCCGCTCGTTGCCGAGCAGCCACCCTTGTCTGCCGTGCCCGTCGAGCAGCTCCGGTTAGTGGTCCCGTTCGAGGACCGCGACAGGGTGAAGGTCGCCGCGTTCGAGTCACGGTTCGACGTGACGACGAT
>JBBQKG010000018.1:0-62401 GCA_038326655.1 Solirubrobacterales bacterium | reverse complement strand
GCGGAGATTCCGAGCGAGCCGGAATACCTGGTGCTCAACCTCGCCGTCGGTGGCGACTACGACGGCGCGCCCGACGCCTCGACTCCGTTTCCGAGCTACCTCGACGTGGACTACGTGCGCGTCTGGCAGCGCGGCTGAGCGGAAAGCTCGCCCAGCCCGAAGACTGCCGAAGTGACCCCGTGCCGCGCGTCTGGCTTTAACCTTCGCCCGACCGGCGGCGCCGCCGGTCGCCAAAAAGGAGTGGAGTAGAGCACGGTCCAGGCGCGATACTAGGTGCACGGATGACGACCGCGCGGGCCACCAGGGAGAGAGTAGGCAACAAGCGATGACGAGCCGCGAGCCCGATCGAGGCGAGGGTCGCGCCGCCGTCCTGGTGCCGCCCGGCGACACGGACGCAACTGCCGTGCTCGAGAGCGCCGGGCCGGTCAGCAGGCTCGCGACAGGGTGGCGGGCGATTCTCCGTCCCCTGATCCCGGTCGTGGTCGCGATGCTCGTCTGGGCGCTCAGCCTCAGCCAGATAGACATTCGCGACATGACCGACCTGGGGCTGGTGTCGGTGCTTCCGCTGTCCGTCTACGTGGCGCTCGGAATCCTCACCGTGAGCTTCTGCGTCACGGTTCGCCGGCCGGAGACGCATTGGCTGGTGCTCGCTTTGCACGTGATCGCGCTGATCGTGATCATCCACGGCACGCCCGCCATCCTCTACGGCACGCTCCGGTATTCGTGGGCCTGGAAGCACGTCGGCGTCGTGGACTACATCCAGCGCCACGGGAGCGTCGACCCCCACATCTCGGTCCTTCAGGCCAATCACCTCTGGCCGGGCTTCTTTGCGCTGAACGCCCTCGTGACGGACGTCGCCGGCTTCCGCAGCGCCCTCAGCTTCGCCTCATGGGCGCCGGTGTTCTTCAATCTGCTGTTCGCGGGCGCCCTGCTGTTCATCTTCCGCTCGTTGTCCCTGGACAGGCGGCACGTCTGGTTCGCCGTGTGGATCTTCGTCGCGACGAATTGGGTGGGCCAGGACTACTTCTCACCGCAGGCCATGAACTACTTCCTCTACCTCGTCATCATCGGGGTTTGCATCCGGTGGTTTCGGCCCTTCACCTCGCCGATCGCGCTGGACCGCCTGGTCCAGGCGGTCGATGCCAACGGCGGGCCAGGCGGTCGCGCCGGCATGGGAGGGCGGATCAGGCAGTGGCTCGTGCCCGATCGGGCAAACGCGCTCTTCCGGCGCATCGTGGCGAGCGGAGCCGCCGACCCGCGCGCGATGGACCCGGAGCGGAGGCGTCAGCGACCGGCGCTCCTGATGATCGTGATTGCGCTCTCCGCAGTGATCGTCGTCAGCCATCAGCTCACCCCCTTCATGTTGATCTTTGCCCTCGGTGCGCTCTCGGTCTTCTACGTGTGCACGGCTCGCAGCCTGCCGTTGCTGGGGATCGTCTTCACGGCAGCGTGGACTGCCTACATGGGGGTTGGATTCCTTCACGGCAACGGCTACTGGATCGTCGAGTCGATTGGGAAGCTGAACGTCGGCAGCTCGACGCTTGCGTCACTCACCCACGCCAGCCCGGACCAGGTCTTCGTGATCTATATGTCCCGCGGCCTGAGTGCCCTCGTCGTGGGTCTCGCGGCAGTCGGATTCGCTCGCCGCTTCCGCAGTGGAAGGTTGGACCTGCCGGTCGTGCTGCTGGCCCTCGCGCCTGCCCTCATGATCTGGGGCAATGCGTACGGAGGGGAGATCCTGTTCCGGGTCTTCCTTTTCGCGCTTCCCTTCCTTGCATTCCTGGCGGCCGCGGTCGTGTACCCGTCGCTGAGGTCGGGGAAGTCACGAGCAACGCCGTTGCTCGCCGTCGGCATCAGCGCGGTGCTGCTCGCCGGCCTCGTGATCGTGTACTACGGCAAGGAACGCGCGTACCACTTCTCGAAGGACGAGGTGGCGGCCGCGAACTACCTGTTCACCAAGGCGCCGCCGGGCTCGCTGTTCGTTGACGGCACCGAGAACTACCCGTGGGCGTTTCGCAACTACGAGCGCTATCGATACGTGCAGATAGCACTGCAACCGGCCCCGGATCGGCTTCGCATCCTGCACAATCCCGCGGCCGGCGTCAAACGGCTGGTGGCGGAGAACGGGGGCGGGCGGGCCTACGTGATCATCACGCGAAGCCAGGAGGCCGAGACGGAGATGACGGGAATGCTGCTGGCGGACAGCCTCCAGCGGGTGAGTCGGGCGTTGACCAGCTCGCCCGGCTATCGGGTCGTGTATCGGGGACCCGATGCGGTGATCTTTGCCCTCCCCCCTGTCGAGGCCGCGTCGTGACGCGCCTCGGCCGGCCGTGGCCCATCGTGATCGTGGGGTCGTGCATCGCCGTCGCGCTATGCAACTGGCTCGACGTCGGTCAGCCCGCGCGGGCGGTGGTCGTCTTCTGGTTCTTCCTCACGTGTCCGGGTCTTGCGCTCGTGGGAATCCTCGGCATCCGCGATTGGCTCGACGAGGCCGTCGTCGCGATCGGGCTCAGCTTCGCGCTCGGCACGATCGTCGCGATCGTCATGGTGCTGGCGAAGATCTGGTCCCCGGACGCAGGGTTGGCGATCCTGATCGGGATCAGCCTGCTCGGGGCGGTGCTCCAGCTCGAGCCCGGGCGGCGTGGACGGCTTGTGCCATGACTTCGACGGTCACAGAGCTCACGGCACGGGTGATCGAGTCTCGCTCCCTGACAATGGGGGCCGGCGTCGTGGCAGTCGTCCTGCTGATCGTGCTCCTGATCCAATACCAGGTGCTCCCGATGATGGGTGGCGCATCCGCGGTGAGGCGAAGCCGGGTCTATCTGGTCGCGATTGGCCCACTGTGCGCGGCCTTTGTCGTCGTGGTGATCACACGTCTGGCCGACTCCCTGAATTCCACCTGAGGTCTGACACATGACGGGGCAGACAGCGCGCCGGCGCGGTGCGGGCCGCGTGATCGTGGTCCTGTACGTCGCCGCGATCATCGGAGCCGAAGTGATCGCTGTGGCGGTCGGGCCGGTGGCCGGTGTGGCGTGCGACGCCGCGGTGCTCCTGGCGCTGCTCAACTCGTACGCGTTCGCACCCGACCGTTCCGAGAACCGGTTCTTGGCGTTCCTCGCACTGGCTCCTCTGCTCAGGGTCCTCAGCCTGACCTTGCCCAATCGTCACGTGGCGGAGATCTGGTGGTACGCGATGGCGGGCGCGCCGTTTCTGCTGGGCGCGTACCTCGCGGCCCGCGAGGTGCCGGTGTCCTGGCCAGGCCTGCAGTTCCGCCGGGATGGTGCGCTCACGCAGGCAGCGATCGCACTCGCGGGTGTGCCCCTGGGCGTCGCGGCGTACGAGATTCTGACGCCGTCGCCCCTGATCGCTCACCTCACCGTCCCGAGCCTGGTCGGCGCAGCGCTCATCCTGGTCGTGTTCTCGGCGTTCGCGGAGGAGCTGGTCTTCCGCGGCCTGCTGCAGGGCGCGGCCCTCGAGCTCTTCGGCCGATCCGGCCTCGTAATCGTGGGGGTCCTTTTCGCGGGCCTCTACATCGGGTCGCTGTCGGTGGGCTACGTCGCGTTCATCGGAGGGGTCGGCCTCGCGCTTGCGATCGCGGTCGAGCGGACCGGTGTACTCTGGGGCGCGATCGGCGCCCGCGCCTTGCTGAACATAGGCCTGCTGCTGGTCTGGCCGACGGTGCACGGATGACCGTAATTCCAATCCTTCTCTATCACTCCGTCTCGGCCGATCCCGCGAGCGGGATCGAGCGCTTCGCCGTCACGCCGGAGACCTTTGCCCGGCACCTCGACCTGCTGGTCGAGCAGCGAGCCACTCCGCTGACCGTGTCGGCGTTCGCCGACCTGCTGACGAATCACCCTGCGGGGCTTCCCGACCGGCCGGTGCTGATCACGTTCGACGACGGGTTTGCCGACTTCCACGAGCACGCGCTGCCGGCCCTGCTCGACCGCGACATCGGCGCGACGCTCTATGTCACGACCGGATTCATCGGTCGACGCGCGGGCGACAGCGAGCCCTCGGGTGAGCGCATGCTCGATTGGTCACAGCTCGCCGAAGTGCTCGAAGGGGGCGTCGAGATCGGCGGACACACCCACTCGCATCCGCAACTCGACACGATCCCGCCCTCCCAAGCGGGCGCCGAACTGGCCCGCTGCAAGGAGATCCTGGAGGAGCGGCTCGGCGTCGAGGTCCCGAGCTTTGCCTATCCCCACGGCTACTTCAGCCCGACGGTCCGGCGCCTCGTGGTCGAGACCGGCTATCGATCGGCCTGTGCCGTCAAGAACGCGTTCAGCTCGACCGCCGACGACCTCTTCTCGCTTGCTCGCCTGACGATCGAGGCTGCGACGCCGCCCGCTCAGATCGCAGCCTGGCTGGCGGGCGAGGGCGCGCCCCAGGTCCGTGAAAAGGAGCGCACGCGGACTCGTGCGTGGCGCCTCTACCGGCGTACGCGTGTCACGCTCACCGGCGGCTACTCGCCGGCGCCATGAAGCGGCGGGTGTTGGTGCTCGCCGTGCCCGCGGTGCTTGCGACGTTCCTGCTTGGCGCCGGGGTCTTCAAAGACACCACGCGTCACCGTGCGGCGAGTGCCAAGCCGTCTGTCTACTGGGGGGCATATGTCGCCGGAGGGCAATACGGGCGAACCGACGCTCCCTGGGACTCGGGTGCGCTCGAGCGCTTCGAGGCAAACGCAGGCAAGAAGGTGTCACTCGTGGAGTGGGGTCAGGCGTGGTACGAGTGCAGCTCGACCTGTGGTCTGCGGCCATTCAGAGCCGACCTCTTGGAGAAAATTCGGCGTCACGGGGCGATCCCCGTGCTGAGCTGGGATTCGAAGCACGAGCGCTCGGGCCCGAGCGATCCGGAGTTCAGCCTGAGCGCGATCATCGGCGGGCGTTATGACGAATTCCTTCGGAATTGGGCACTGGGGGCGAAGCGATGGGGCCACCCCTTCTTCCTGCGCTTCGACTGGGAGATGAACACCAACAGCGTTCCCTACAGCGAGCACTCGAACGGAAACTCCCCCGGGCAGTTCGTACAGATGTGGCGGCACGTCCACGACGTGTTCACTCAGGTCGGAGCGCGAAATGCAACATGGGTGTGGTGCCCGAACCTGGATTACGCCACCGCGGTACGGCCACTCCGGAGCCTCTACCCGGGAGACAAGTACGTCGACTGGACCTGTCTCGACGGCTACAACTGGGGCACGAACCCCGCCGACCCCAAGGGCTGGAAGTCCTTCGATGCGTCATTCGGGCCGACCTACGACGCGGTCACTCGGAGCATCGCGCCGTCAAAGCCGTTGATGGTGGGCGAGACCGGCTCTTCCGAGTACGGCGGTTCGAAGCCGGCGTGGATCACGGACATGTTGACCAAGCAGCTGCCCCACAAGTACCGGCGGGTCAAGGCGGTGGCCTGGTTCAACAAGAACGTCGACGGCGAGGACTGGATCATCGAGTCCTCGCAGGCTGCGACGGCTGCCTTCGGCCGAGGCATCGGCTTGCGGCGCTACGCCTCCAACCGCTTCCGCCGATTGGCCGGTTCGCCGATCAGGCCGCTCGGCAGAGCGAAGCGACGGTAGCGGCCCGTGACCGTCAGGCCGGAGGACCCGCGAGATCGCGTGGCTTCCGCATGATCAGCGCGAAGTACATGCTCGCACGCGGGTGTACGTCCTTCACGTTTGCGAAGTGCAGGATCTCGAGCTCGTACCCCAGCGCTCTCGCGGGAGCCAGCACCCGTGCCTCGAGCGCGGACGCGTCGTAGAAGCGCCCGAAGCGGTTGTGCCACCCCGAGAGCTCGACGACGTGCGCGCCGTGGTCCCACACCACACCGCGCCGGTCGGTCAGAGGGTCGCTGACGATGCTGTGAGTGTCGGAGACGAAGAGCGGCACGATGAAGACCACGCCACCGGGCTTCAGCACCCGCCAAGCCTCGGCAACGAAGTCGGAGTCCGCGGTCCCCTCGAAGTGCTCGAAGGAGTTGTGAAGGACGAGCTTGTCGGCGAACTGATCGGGCACCGGCATCGAGGCGGCGCTTCCCCCGATTCGATCGCCGTGAATGCCCGGTGGAAAGATCAGGTCCTGGCGAAGCATGGTCGCGCCGCAGGCCTCGCGCACGACCTCGCCGAAGATCGAGCGCTCGCTCGCAACGTCGACCACGACCTCGCCCGCCCGGATGTCCAAGATCTCGAGCGAGACGAAGTACTCCAACAGCTTGTTCTCCCGGTTGCCCCCCTCGTCGAGCGGGCCGGCGGCGTAGGCCTCCGGATAGTCGACGGAGCGAAGGTGCGCAGAGAAGCGCTCGGGATCGATCCGGTAGGGAGTGACATCAACCGGCAGCTGGTTCAGGGCCCGGAGGATCGCCTCCGAGTACCCGGTCGGGTGCTCTGCGGCTGAATCCGGCGAGGACACGGCCAGGCGCGCAAGTCGCGGGAGCTTCCGGGTCTCGGTGACGACGAGGCGGAATGCGACAGCAGCAGCGGCTCGATAGCCGTCATGTCGCGCAGCCATCGAGACCGTGTTGGTTACGAACCGGGCTCCGGCCTTCGCCGTCGTGGACCTCATTCGTACTCTTTGAATCCGACGATTCGCTTGACGACCCCGCGTGCCCTCCGGTCAAGCGCCGTGATCGGCAGCCGCTCGAGGTGATACTCCGCGTACGGGTGGGGACGCGCACCGAACCGGGTCTTGAACTGGGCAAGCGAAGAAGAGGGGCCGGTCTCGCCCATGTGGTAGTGGCTGCAGCCCGCGGCGCACGCGTCTTCGATCGCCATCTTGTGAAGCAGGTAGTTGGCCCGCGTGGGGCCGGCCAGGTCCTTGTTCATCATTCCGCGGGTGTAGTGGGCATTCCTCCCCTGGAGGACGAGGATCGCCGCGGCCGGCTGCCCTTCCGTGGTCCAGGCGACCCAGATGCGGCACGCCTCTTGCAGCGTGGCCGCCATCAGCTCGAACTTACGGATCGGGTCCCGGCGCCGCCCCCGCCAGCGCGCGAGCCTCCGCGGCTCGTGCTGCTGGCCTGCCCACCGTTCGAGCGACTGCTCGAAGAGCTCGTAGAGCACGGGAACGAGCCGGCCGGAAGTGTCACAATCGACCGTGACTCCGGATCGCTCCGCCTTGCGAACGGCGGTGCGCGCCGTCCCCGCAAAGCGCTCCTTCCACACACACTCGAAGCCTCCCTCGAGTGGAATCACATGTGCGAGGCGGGGCACGACGACGGCTGCGCTCGGCCGGGCCGCAGCGTAGATCTCCGCATCGAGTGGATTGGGCCGCAGCGAGGTCCGGAAGACGCGCCGGTCCGCAAGGTCGGAGAACACGGCCTCCGCGTCAACAAGCTCGAGACCCCCAGGCGCGACGATGCCGCCCATGCCCCAGCTTGGTGGAAAGGAGCCCTCCGGGCGAAGCCGCTCCGGCAGACGCCGGTCGTGCACGATCGGAAGCACCAGGCACCGTCCTCCGGTGAGCTCGTATAGGCGGCTCGCATCCTCGTAATCGCCGAACCTGCACAAGAAGTCGGTCCAGGCAGGGGTCTGGGACACGAGCGCATTTGGATCCGCGGCGAGCACCGCCTCCCAATCGCTTCGGGGCGCCGGGCTCACAACCCGGACCGCCCCTCGAGTCGAGCCGTCTCGCGGGATCGCGACCGGAAGGCTCACTCGGCTCCGAACACCTCGAGTACAGCGTGTACGTTCCACCGCCCCCAGAGGCGGCTGCGAGCGTAACGCGTCGACTTGATGAGGTTGCCGGAAACGTGCCGGAGCCACCACAGCAGGGCCAGCGAGCGCGGATCGACGGGGGCTCCGGGCAGCCGTGCGAAAGCCGAGTCGAGGAGGCCCTGCTCGAACTCCGTCCAGGGTGCCCCGTTGATGGACTCCCGCACGACCTGCCCAAGCTGCTGGTGACGTTGGCTTGCTCGCGTGGAGAGCAGCAGCGAGGCCACGTCGATCGTGCTCAGATCCGCCGGGCCGGCCAGTTCCCAATCCACGATTCCGAGCACGGATGTCCCATCGGCCGAGACCAGGATGTTGCCCGGGACGAAGTCGCCGTGAATCCAGCCCAGCGGCAGCGTGCGTCCCGCGAGCGCCTCGTGCAGCTCGTGTGTCAGCCGGTCCGTGGCCAGACGTGCGGACGCGCGGCCGGTGAACATCTCCCCGACCCCCCGTACGAGCATCGCGGGACCATCGACCCAGCGCTCGAGGACGGCCGCGTCGACCGCGACCGGCGCGGCCGTACGGCGATGCAACTCGCCGATCGTGGCGGCCGCACCGGTCAGGAGCCGGCTCGCTCCGTCAGGGTCCCCGAGGATTCGATTTGCGGTCACACCGGGAACGATCCGCTGGACGACATACTGGTGATCGTCGAGGTGCCCGGTCGCGAGCAACGTCGGCAGGACGTGGTGCCAGCCGTCGAGTCGGGGGTCCGCCTCGAGTGCCGCGAGCACGTCCGCCTCGCGACGAAGCGCCCCCCTCGCGAGAGCCGTCGTCGGCAACTTTATGACCGCGCGGGGCGACCCCCTGGGAGGCCCGGCAGTGATCACCGCCACGTCCGACACGGTCGGGAGGAAACGGAGTTGCGTCCAGCTCGCGGGACGGGCGCCCTCGGTGCCCTGGGGAATGCTCGCGAGGATCCGCGGGGCGAGGTGCCTGGCCGCGCGTGACCGCCGCAGGTTTGCCGGTCCCCGGCGGATCCGCACGAGGAGGGCGAGCACACCGAGGTTCGCCGCGAGATTATGAACGGCTCCCGCCAGCCGACCGCCCGGAAAGGACGAGAGCAGCACACGCGGCTCGAAGACGAGCAGCGCCGCCGCCACGACAGTCTGCCCGATCAGCCAGGCCAGGCCGATGCCGGCGATGCCGCTCACGTTCAGCAACACGATCCCGAGGACGAGCGCAATGCCACACTGAAAGCCGAGCAGCGTGACCACCCGCGCCATGCGTCGTTGTACGCGGTATGCGCTCACGTACAGGGCGTTCACCACGTTGGGAATCGCTGACAGGGCAAGCAGCGTGAGCGTCGTAGAGCCGTGCGCTGCGTACTCGGGTCCAAAGAAGCCCAGCACGAACGAAGCAGCCAGCGCGAGGAACAGCGCGACCGGGATCACGATCGCGGCTGTCTGGATCAGCGCCCTGCGCGCATAGGCCGAGAGCCGCGCCTCATCGCCTGCGGCCGTGACCACGAGCGACGCCCCCGTGCTCGCGCTCACCGCATAGAGCGGCAGCGCGATCATCCACGCGAGCGAGAAGTAGGCGTTTGCTTCCGGGCTCTTGACCGCCGTGACGATCACCGGCAGCAACATCGTCGCCGTCACCCAGAACAGCGCCCCGACGTAGTCCGCGGAGACGAACTTGGCCAGCTGGCGCCTGGTCGGCAGCCGGCTCTCCCGGCCCTGGACGTGCCGGCGGAGCAGTCGCCCGTAGATCAGGACGTTCACGGGCACCAGCGACACCACCAGCGCGACCGTCCACGAGGCGAAGATCCCGTAGTGGGGAGAGACCTCGACGAAGGCGACCAGCAGGGCGACCTTCGCGATCGAGTAGATCAGGTTCTCGAGCGGGACGAAGACGGCCGACCTGAGGCCTGTCAAGACGCTGTCCTGGAGGTTGAACACGCACCACGCCATCGTTGCGGCGGCGAACCACACGACAAACCCGGAGCTCGACGTGAGGAAATGAAGCGCTGGGGCCCAGCTCTGGATCCCCAGCAGGAACACGAGCGCGACGGCCGCTGCGACGCATATCGAGAGCAGATACGACGAGAGCACGAACCGCGTCGTGTCACGCCCGGCGACCGGAATGAAGCGCATCAGCGCGCTCATCAGGTTGAGCTGCGAGATGCCCGCCAGGAACATCATGGCCGAGATCGCGGCGAAGTTCAGGCCCAGGACGTGCGGCGAGTAATAGTGCGCTGCGAGCAGCCAATAGACGACCCCCAGCACCGATACGAGCCCGGAGTTCAGCACGAGCGCATACGCCTCCCGGTACATGGGAACCCGAAGGTGCGCGCCCACACCGGACACGAGCCTTGCCCTTGCCGGCTGACGCGCCTCCAGGCTGCGTGTCGCTGAGGTGCGCGTGCTCATCTGATGCTCGTCCCGAGTCTCAACCCCTGAGCCACCAGGCTCCCCCATCCGCGCTCTTGTACGGCCAGCGCCGACAGCAGCAGCTTGCGCTCCCGCGTGAAGGGCGGCGGCCGGCACACGCTGCACCCACCCGGTGCATGCCCGAGCAGGCGGGCCGCCGCCTGCGCCAGGCCGGCCTGATATGGCGCCTTCATGCACTCGAAGCCCGCCTCTCGCAGGGTGTCGGCCGCGTGGCCGGGAGCGCAGGCCAGCACGGCGACGTCCGCGCACGGAATGTCGGTGACCGTGTCGCCCACCACCAGCGCGAACGGCTTCGCATTCGGTTCACGATCTCCGGCGCCCAGCTCGGCGGCGAGCCGGCGCAGTCCAGTCGCCTTGTCGACGCCTTCGATTACGAAGTCCGTCTGTCCGTGTCCCACGATCGCGCGGGCGCGGCCCCTTCCGGCCTGCTCCAGGCAGGCGGCGATCGTTTCGCCCTCGAGCCCACGCCGAGCGCCGTGCCGATCGACCCGGTAGGCGCGCACCGCCAACCGGTAGTCCCCGTCGAGCCGCACGTCCTCGATCTGGCCGAGCGCCGAACGAAGCCGGCCGAGTGTCGCTGCCGCGCCATCCGGCAGAAGCTCGATCACCTGTCCTGAGCCTGTGACGCAGGCGGCCCCGTACTCGGCGACACCGCCCGCAAGCCCGTAGACGCGGCATCGCTCGGCGATGTCGCCCACGCTTCGCCCGCTCGCGAGCACCGGCCGATAGCCGTGCAGCATCAGAGCGCGAAGCGTGCGGGCGGCGGCGGGTGTGATCGCGGGAAAGCCGAGGTGCTCGGTTTCGAGGACGCCGTCTATGTCCAGCGCGCAAAGCGGCCCGGACGCGCTCATGTCGACGTCCCCGAGATACGCCTCCGCGAAGTACCGTTGCATCGCGCGTGAACGTGCCCGGCGGAGCTCCGGTTCGTCGTCGGCGTGCGTGCGCTGGCGGCGCCAGAGATGCGCGAGCTCGTACAGAAGGATGCGCTCCTGATCGACGGCTGCGTCGTCGAGCTCCGCGTAGGTGTCGCGCAACCTGCGCGCGAAAGACGGGTCATGGATCCGAGCGGTCGCGCCCGCCAGGTCGAAGGCCGGGTCGAAGCAGCTCAGCCCGAGGTGCGAGAACGGGCCCTCGGGGGGCTGCACCTTCACGAGCAACTCGCTCGAACGCTCGCGCGAGAACCACTTGTCGAGATCCGTCGAGCCGTCGACGACCGAGGACTGACTCACGTGCAGCAGGCGCTTGACCACCCGGTCCATCACCAGCACCTTGGCGAGCGGCCATGCCCGGCCGAACGCGCGGCTCAAAATCGTGCTCGCGACCTCCCAGGCAGGCTGCTCTCCCACCAGGCGAAGGCTCATGTCCTCGGTCACGGGCAATGCGCGGTGGCGTTCGGACACGTATGCGGCGATCCCCCGCGCCACCGAGGGCTCGATCTCCTCGTCGACGGCGGCCGCTCGGCGCTCGTCGGGAAGCCATTCGCGATAGAGCAGCCCGTCGCGCACGCCGAACAGCCTTGGCGCGAACGCCTCCAGGTGGCGGGTGGCGAGAAGGGGCGGCGATCCGAAATAGCCGAGACCGATGCCCTCCACGACGACCTGCTGCTCGTCGCCTGCCTTGCCGGGGCGCCCGCCCATGCGAACGCGGAAGAGCCCGCGGGCGTGCCCGCGCGAACGGCGGGGAGGCGACGCCGCCTCCACCCGGAGCACGGAGCCGTGAGGACCGACGAGAGCCGACAGCTCTCGCTCGACGACCTCGGGCGTGAGCCGGGCGTTGACGGTCCACGTCTCCCAGGGCAGGACGACCGCGGGATAGCGATCGAGCAGCGCAGGCAGCCCGGCGCCGAACGCCTGGAGCAGGAGGACCACCGATTCGGGAGCGAAGCCGGCCTGCTCGAGCTCGCGCGCACTGCTTTCCACACCGCTCCCCGTGACCGGCGGATCGTCGGTCAAGAGCGCGATTCCGTCCTCGCTCCCGATCGACCGCGCGAGCTCCAGCTCGTGCTCCAGCAGCGGGCGTCCCGGCCGGATCGTGAGGACCTGGACGCGTTCATAGCCCTCCGCTCTCAGGAACGCGGCGCAGAGCGGTGCCAGGTAGCTCCCGGAGGTCCGGACTCCGACGACGAGCAGCGGCCGGCCTCGATGCGGCCACCGCCTGCTGAAGTCCCCGACCAAGCGGGCCAGGTCGGCGGGCTGCTGGTCGAAGCTCTGGAAGCATGCCGGCAAGCGGATCATCTTCCTGCGAAGGCGAAGAGGCAGGTCCTCGACCGAGCCGAGAACGGTGCTCGACGACGCGGACGTGGACCCGGACACGCCGGCGAGGTCGCCTGCGAGCGCCTCGACAAGCCGCGCGATCTCACCCTGCCAGCGCAGGACGCGTGTCGAGACGCGCCGCCGCTTCGCGATCCCCCGGCCTGCACCCGCGAGCGCGGCGGCCGCGCCGCGCGCGACGCGGCCCAACGGCCCCGACTCGGCGAGGTAGGCCACGGCGCGGTCGAACGGGTAGATCTCCGGGTGGAGGTGGTCCTCGGCGATCTGATTGATGCCGGCCGCGAGCAGATAGGCATCGAGCGGCGATCGATCGCGCAGCTCGTGCCCCAGCAGCTTGGCGAGCGCGTCCAGGTCGTTTTGCAGATTCTCCAAGGTCAGCGCCGTGGGAGGCTGGGCCTCGCTGGAGAGGACAGGGTCAGGTGGGCGCTTGACGTCGCCGGCGGGTGTCCGTGCCCCTACGAGGGTTGGCCGTTCCATCGGCGTGCCTGGCGGCGGCTGCGGAGGTATGCGACCGGTCCGTACAACATCCCTTTGCGTACGAGCCACTTCAGCTCGCCTGGATAGTCGTTGGAGCTCATTTCGTCTCTGGCCGAGGTCCGCCTGAACGCGTGTGCGATTCCACGCGGCGCTCGGACCGACAGTGCGGGAAGCCGCGCGGGCTCGTCCACCACTGTCTTTGTCAGGTACGCCGCCAGTCCCACCCCGTATCCGTACGCCTGCCGGCGAAGACTCTGGTAATCGCGCGCGTTCCAGTGCTTCACGATCGCCGCGGGCGAGTATACGAGTGTGTGGCCGGCTGCGACCACCCGGAAGAAGGCGGACAGGTCATCTCCTCCGCGAGACCTCGTGCCCGTGCCCGTGGCTGGATCGAATCCGCCGATGTCCCGCAGCACGTCTGCGCAGAAGGCCATGTTGGCGCCCGATCCGAACATCCCCGCTGCGTATGGAAAGAGCGGGCCGTTCGCCCGGTGATCGTCCAGATTGAACCGTTGCTCGGCGAACCCCTTGCAGAGGCCCCAGTAGTCGTCCGCCCAGACCTGGGCCGCGGTCTCGAGCTCGGCGGGAAGGATCAACCCCGTGACGCAGCCGACGTCCTCTGCCCGCTCGATCGATGTCGCGAACGCAAGCAACCAGTGACGGTCGACGACCACGTCGTCATCGGTGAACGCGATCACCTTCCCCTTCGATTCGGCCAGGCCGCGGTTGTGAGCGGCGGCAAGTCCCGGCTGGTCCTCCCGGAAGTACCTCACTCTGTCGTTCCCCGCGAACCGTTCGGCGACCAGCTTCTGGCTCGCATCGGTCGCCGGCGCGTTGTCGACGAGCACGATCTCGAAGGAAGGATAGTCGAGTTCGAGCAGCGAGCCAAGGCAGCGGAACAGGCTCTCGGGCCGGTCATGAGTAGCCACCACGATGCTGACAAATGGCGCGCGCGCTTGGAATGCCCTGCGGTGCTCTACACAGGCCGGCACGGAGCCGTTGCCGAGCCCAACGGCGGAAGGCGAGCGCGAGGGAGGCAAACCGTCGCTCGCGAGGTGGTCCTGGATCGCCTGCTCCAGAGACTGCCACAGCGCTGCCGCATGCTGGTCCGCGCTCAGTCCCTGGTCGCCCACCGTGAGGTTCACCACTCCCAGTGGATTTCCGTGCAGTCGCACCAGCGTCCGCACGCAGCGGTAACGCCTGCCGTCCGCGGAGCATGCCGGAACATCGGGGACACCATCCTCCAGGTCGACGTCGAGGAGGCGGACGGGCTCGAACTCGATCGGCTCTCTATGGGCTATCGACATGACACAGCCAACTTAGTGAAAGCAGCCCTTGGTAGCGACCCAAAGCGCTGCTAAAAGGCGTGTTCGAGATTCGGCCGATCGCTACGCTTGCTGCGTGGATTCGCGGCCCGAGCGCGCAGGGACGGGTGCTGAATCGGTCACGACGGTGATCTGCGCCTTCTCGCTCGAGCGCTTCGAGCAGACGCTGACCTGCGTTCAGTCCGTGCTCGATCAGATTCCCCTTGTTCCGTCCATCGTCGTCGTGGTCGACCACAACGAGCGGCTAGAGCACAAGCTCCGCGAAGCCCTCGATTCGACTGTTCGCGTGGTTCCCAGCCGCGGCCCCCGCGGACTTTCGGTTGCCCGCAACACCGGCATCGAGCACGCCACTGGTGACACGATCGCCTTCCTCGACGACGACGCGTTCGCGCCGCCCGACTGGCTGGCGACGCTTCGGGAAGTGCTCGCTGAGCCTGACGTGTTCGCGGTCGGCGGTCACGCGGTCCCGATCTGGTCCGGGCGCGCTCCGGCCCACTTTCCCGAGGAGTTCCTCTGGGTGGTCGGCTGCTCGTATCGCGGGCTGCGCCGCCGCGGCTCGGTACGCAACACGCTCGGGTGCAACATGGCGTTTCGCGCGTGGGTCTTCGCCGAAGTGGGGGGTTTCGACCCGGCGATCGGGCGGTTGGGGAAGCAACCGCTCGGCTGCGAGGAGACCGAGCTGTGCATTCGCGTACGGACGCGCTTCCCGAAGGCCGAGGTCCTGATGGTGGATGATGCGACGATCCGGCACGCGGTCCCGCCAAGCCGCCAGAGGTTTGCCTACTTCGTGCGGCGCTGCCTCTACGAGGGAGTCTCGAAGGCGCTGCTGCGGCGCCTCACCGACGAGCGGGCGCTGGACACGGAGCGCCGATATGCGAGGCGGACACTCGGCGCCGCGCTTCGCCGCGATCTCCGCGCGGTGATCGCGCTGCGCGACCCGAGGATGGCGCTGACGCGCATCGCCTGGGTTTGCTCCGGTCTCGCAGCGGCAACCGCCGGCTTCGCGTATGGCAGCTTCTACTACGCGGTCCACTCGCCGCGTGCGTCTCACGGCTGAAGCACGGCCGGCCAGCGGAGGGCCGGCCCTACTCTGCCGCCTCGGCCACCATGTCGAGCGCGACCAGGTCCGAGCCCGGCGCAAGCTCGCCCGGCACCGTGACCGGCACCAGGTCCTCCATCACCGATCGCAACGCCCGCTGCGACCGGAAGCGCTCACGGATCAGAACCCGCAGGATCTTGAACCCGTCACGAAATTCATTCAGGTTGCTCCGGCCGAACTGCCGCAGGTCCTCATAGCTCGGCACCTCCACGATCTGCAGATCCGTCTTGGCAAGACGGATGTTCATCATCGTCTCGATCTCGAACCCCGGCGCGCTGTCCGGCATGAACGGAAGGCATGACCGCCGGAACGCGTTGTAGCCGTAGCACAGGTCCGTGTAGGCGGTGCGGTGCAGGAGGTTGACCAGCCCGCACAGGAAGCGATTTCCGAGGCTTCTGACAAACGTGAGGTCGGCGCTGCCGCCATCCTCGATGAAGCGTGATCCCTTCGCGAAGTCTGCTTCGTCCAGTGCCCGTACGAAGCGGGGAATCTCGTCGGCCCGGGCCGAGCCGTCACCGTCGAACGTGACGATGATGTCTCCGCGTGCGGCCAGGAACCCACATAGCAGCGCGTCCCCCTTTCCGCGTCCGGGCTGGCGCAGCACGGTTGCGTCGGGACGGAGCTCCCGCACCACCTCGGCCGTGCCGTCGGTCGATCCCCCGTCGATCACGATCAGGTCGTAATCGCGCGAGAGTTGCGGGATCACGTAACGCATGTTCTCGGCCTCGTTCAGGGTCGGGATGATCACACTGACAAGTGCCGTGGCCGGCTCAACCGGCGGCGCATCATCCGTGCCCGACCGCTTAAACCGTGCCGACGGCCGCGTCCCGATCCACAGTGAATCGACCGGCAACGCCAGCTGTCCTGCCCACTCCTGAGTATGCGGGTCCGCCACGTGCTGGGCGTCCGCGCATAGGTGGTCCACCCAGAACCCCCGCGAATCCTTCCTGCCAACGTCCGTGCCGACGCCCCGGGTCTGGCCTCTACGGGGCGCCTATCCGTACTTGCGCCACAAACCTATCCGGGGAGTTAGAAAATGTCAACCACCCCAAATTGGGAACTAAGCGATCGCGGATTGCCCCTCGAGCGGGTCTCGTCAGGATGCGGAGTCTCGGGCCTGTGTAATCCCCGCTTTGGCGAGATGCATCGTGCGAGGGGGCGGATGCTTTTCGCTTCCAAGCCTTTCCTCGGCCAACTGCTGGTCATATGGGTCCGGAAAATCGAGGAACTCGGTGAACACGACCGCGACCGACATCGAGACGATCACGCCCGCGATCAGCAGCAGTGCGCCGCTCTGAGGCACCCCGAGCGCCAGGCCGACCAACCACGCCAACACGATCAGCGCCACACCCGGCAGGTGAGCGCGTGCGAGCACATGGGCGTTCCTGGCCGCTCTGTGCTTGGTCGTCATCGCGTAGCCCACCGCCGGCCGAAAGATCGCTTCGTACAGCGCGAGCAGGATGTGGGGCCATTTGGCAAATCGAAGGAGCTTGGCGCGCCAGTTGAGACCCCACTCGGTCTTCGGCTGGAGGAAGAAGCGCTGGCGATAGAAGTCACACAGTTGCAGGACCGCGCCGAGCAGCACCAGGCGCGGCGCCGTGTGCACGGATACGACCCTCTGCGACTTACCCGAGGCGAGCGCGAAGGCCAGTAGGCCCATGCCGTAGGCGGTCCCGAGACCCTGCAGGTAGTAGAGCCCGTGCATCGTGCTGATCAGCCGCTCCGGCAGCGGCAAGCGCCGCGCCACCTTGGGGAAGATCCGAAATTTCACGTCGAGCACGGACCGCGCCCACCGCCGCTGTTGGTTGAGATAGCGGGGCCAATCGACGGGGTTGATCCCGTGCGCGAGTACCTCGGGGACGTAGACGCCCCGCCAGCCTCCGATGCGGTAATAGATCGTGATCAGCAGGTCGTCGGCTTCGTGTGGAGCGAATCCTCCAACCTCCTTCAGCGCCGTGACGCGGTGCGTGTTGTGGCATCCGGTCACGATCGGATACCCGATCGCATAGCTCGTCATCTGCAGCGACGAGTAGTAGGCGTAAGTCTCCTCCGCGGCCCCACGGGCGATGAAGCCGGCGGGCTGGTTGTAGTAGACCTGTGCGGCCTGAACGTAGCCGACCCCGGGATCGTCGAAGTAACCGACGACCCGCTTCAGAAAGCTCGGCGTCGCAACGTGGTCGGGGTCGAAGGCTGTGATCAGCTCGTACCTGTCAAACCCGACCTCCGCCAGCCAGGCGTTGTAGTTGCCGTGCTTCGTGCGGGTCTGATACGGACCGGAGTCCGTGTGGTAATGCGCCTTGCCCTTCCTGCTGTAGTGATGAGCTCCGAGTTCCCTACAGAGTGCCTTGACGTCCTCGTCGTCCGCTTCGTCGAGCACCCAGGTCTCGTGTGGATAGTCGATCGCCACGAGTGAGCGCAGCGTTTGTTTCAGCATCTCGATCGGCTCGGCGTCCGGAACGAACGTGGTCGCCACACCGAGCTTCCAGCCGCGCCTTGCGTCGATCGATCGGGGCCGCCGCATCAGGGGCAGCAGCAGCCACCTCGGCTCGAACATCACGAGCCCGATCACCAGGGGGATCGTTATGAGCACGAACAGCACCGTGTTGTGCCCCACGGTCGAGGGAGAGAACCAGACCTCGAATAAAAGTGCGACCGCGCCGAGGTTGAGCACGGTGAGCAGCCCGAAAACCGGATAGTCCCACCTTCGAAACGCCCGCTCGTTGGCCACCACGCTGGCAGGCTCTGCTGAAGGCGCCCCTGGCATCAAACGATTGGTATAGCCGGTTTCCGCCGCGGCGACAACCGATGCGTCCGGTCGCGAGTCGGGCTAGCGACCGGGCTCGATCACGTTGCGCGGGTCCGGCTGGTCCTCCCGCGGCGCTTGGCTGTAATCGCCGAAAACGGCATCACGCTCGGCCACCACGGCGGGCACCCCCTCCTGCTCGGCGAGCTCGATGAAACGCTTCGCGTCGGGGGTGTTGCGCATCAACCCGTCGAGGATCGGGCCGAGCACCTGGGTCGAGGCGATCCCCATGTGCTCGAAGGCCTGGTTCACGACCAGCTTCATCGCGGCGAGCTGCGAGAGCGGCAGCGACGCGAGCCGCTCGGCTGTCTCCCGCACCTCCTGCTCGAGCTCCGCGAACGGGACCGCCTTGTTGATCAACCCGATTGCGGCCGCCTCGCTGCCCGATAGCGGCGTTCCGGTGAGCGCGTGCTCCTTCGCCCGCGTGAGCCCGAGGCGATAGATCCACATGCCGGTCAGGTAGCAGCCCCAGACACGCGAGTACGGGGTGCCGATGCGAGCGTCCTCGGAGGCGATCACGAGGTCCGCGCACAGGGCCATGTCGCTGCCGCCCCCCACGCACCAGCCATGCACCTGCGCGATCACCGGCTTCGGGGAGCGCCAGATGCTCATGAACCTGGGCACCGGCCCCTGAGGGGAGGTCGCCATCACGAAATCCTTGCCTGGGTCCCACTCGCCGTCGGTCTTCAGGCGCTCGTCCCAGTGGCGGAAGCCACCGGCGAAATCGAATCCTGCGCAGAACGCCCGACCCGCGCCACGGAGCACGATCACCTTCACGGCTTCGTCCGCGACCGCACGGCCGATCCCCGACTCGAGCTCCTCGGGCATCCCCGGCACGATCGTGTTCAGCCGATCGGGCCGGTTGAACGTGATCGTCGCGACCGCACCGTCGACGTCGTAGAGCAGCGTCTCGTAGCTCATCGGTTGTGTCTCCTCTCGCTGTGCGCCGTGGCGGCGTCCAGGCGGCGTCCAGAATTGGACGATTGTTGGTTGAGCGAACAGGTGGGTGCCCGATACCTTCTACTAGGTAGCCCCCTCGGCACGGAAGCATCATTCAGGCCCCTCGGATCACCAGCATCGGCATCGCCGAGCGCACGCTAGTTGCGCGCTGGGTCGCAGTCTTCTCGATTGCGGCTCTCGCGCCGGCGTTCTATCTCACCGGGCCCGAGTCCCGCTGGGACCAGCCCGTGTTGCTGGTCGCGCTCGCGGCGATCGCGCTTGTGAGCCTTTGGAGCCTGGTCGCGATCAAGCCAGCGGTGTTCTTCGACGCCGAGTTCGTCGCGGTGCTGCTGGCGCTCGCGTTCCTCGGCCCGCTGCCGGCGGCGCTCGTCTGGCTCGCGGCGGAAGCCGTCTACCTGGTGCTCAACCGGAGGCCGGCGGAGGCCCACGTCGCAAACATCGCGTCGTTCGGCTGGGCCGCGCTCGCCGGGGCGGTCGTACTCGACGCGTTCGGCGCCGGGCACATCAGCGCTGCGTCGGGTCCCGGCGACTACGGCGCCCTCGGGCTCGCAGCCGTGACCGTGATCGGCGTCAACTTCGCGGTCGCACGCGGCATCGTGGGCGTGATCGTGGACCGGCATCCGATCCGCGCACTCGTTCGCGATGAGCTGCTCCGGCCAGCCCCCGCCACGCTGATGATGATCGCCGGCGGCGTCCTCACCGCGTTTCTCTACACGCGCATGGGTGTGTTCGCGCTCGGCCTCTTCTGCGCCGTGGTCGCGATCCCCAAAATCGCGTTTCCGGTCCTGCTCAAGCCGCGGCCCGTCAGCAAGATGCCGTTCTGCGACGCGGTCGCGCTCTACGCAGCCGCGATCGGCCGCACGCTCGGCCTCGACGGCGACGCGCGCCAGGTGATGGAGGACGCGGCCACGTTCCTCAACATGAACACCTATGGACCGGTCCAGGGCAACCTTCGCTCAGCCGGGTTCGACCACTGGTCCGCGGTCCAGGAGACACTGCTCTTCTACCGCGAGCACTGGGACGCCCCGGGTGGCACGCCCGGCTCGCTCAGCGGCGACCTGATCCCGATTACGAGCCGGATCCTCGGGGTCGCCGACGTCTGGGCACGTTTGACGGCGGCCGACTCGCCAGAGCTCTCCCACCAGCAGTCGCTGATCGTCCTGCGCTCGCGGGCCGGCTACCACTTCGATCCTTCGGTGGTAGAGGCGGTCGCCGCGATCGTCGAAGAGCAGCAGGCGGGCAGCCGTGAGGAGACGGCCTTTCAGCCTCGGCGCCGGCACCTGCCGATGCCACAGTTCGGCGTCCCGCTGCACCCGGTCACGGGCGAGCCGGCCTAGCTCCACGCTGAGCAGGAAGAGGCCGAGCCCCGCATCGGTCGCGGGTATACGAGTCTCGAGATGCGTGTCCTCGTAACCGGAGCAACCGGATTCATCGGCGGCAGGCTCGCTGCCAAGCTCGGCGATGCCGGCCACGATGTGCGATGCCTGGTACGCGACCGTGAACGGGCCTCATCGCTGGCGCAGCGCGGCTTCGAGCTCCACGAGGGCGACGTGCTCGACGCCGCGTCGCTCCGCGGCGCCGGCAGAAACGTCGACGTGGCCTACTACCTCGTGCACTCGATGGGCCGCGGAGGAAGCGGCGACTACACCGAGCGCGACAAGCAGGCGGCGCGAGCGTTCGCGCGGATGGCGAAGGACGAGGGTGTGAGCCGCGTCGTATACCTCGGCGGGCTCGGCGAACAGCCACGCTCCACGCATCTGCGCTCCCGCCACCAGACCGCCGAGGTCCTCCGTGCCGAGGGGCCGCCGCTGACGTACTTCCGCGCCGCGATGGTGGTCGGCTCGGCAAGCGAGTCCTACCGCACGCTGCGTTACCTGGTCGAGCGGCTGCCCGCGATGATCGCGCCGGCCTGGCTCGGCACGCCCACGCAGCCGATTGCGATCGACGACGCGCTCGCCTACCTCGCGCGGGCGCCCGAGGTGCACGCCTCCGAGGACCGGCAGATCCAGATCGGCGGCCCGGACGTGCTCTCCTACGGCGACATGCTGGACCGGATGGCGGAGGTGCTTCACCGCCCCCGGCGCCCGAGAATGCGCGTGCCGTTCGTCACGCCATGGCTGTCATCGCTTTGGATCGGGCTCGTGACGCCCGTCGACGTCGGCGTCGCGCGACCCCTGATCGAGGGCCTGTCGACCCCCACCGTCGTCACCGACCCGTCCGGCGCAGCGCTCTTCGACGTCGCGCCGATGCCCTTCGTGGAGGCGCTTCGGCGAGCTCGGGCCGACGAGCTCAGCAGCCGCGACGAAGCCGCCTGAACAGCGCTTCGAGCGCCAGGTCCTCCAGCACGTTTCGCTCGAGCCGGCGCCGGGTGTCCTCGCACAGCTCGAGGCAGTCGATCAGCTGCCCCGCGTCGCGCCCCGCCGCATCGGCGGCGAGCTCGTCGGCGCGATCGACGTTGAACACCTGCGCGTCACGGCCGCTCACGACCGCGACCAGGTCCCTGAACCAGAGGCTCATCAGCTCCAGGCTGAGGTCGAGCGAGGCGGTGTGGGAACGCCGCCGCGCACGGCGTGCCTGCAGCTCGAACTCACTCTTGAAGCCCTGGCGGCCGCGCTTGGGCTCGTCGCCGAGCCGCTCCTCGAGCTCATGCTTCACCGCGTCCTCGGCGACGGCGCCGCTCTTTGCCGCCCGGTCGAGCAGCGGACGCCACGGCTCGGCCAGCACCCACTCAGCGTCCTCGGAGGGCTGAAGCGTCGCGCGAACCGCCTGCTCCGCCTCCGCGCGCTGATGCGCGCCCTCACCCGCGGCGAGGTATCGCGCGCGGTCCATGTTCCCGCTCGCAAGCCGCGCGCATGCGAGCGCGGTGGCAGGCTCAACCCCCTCCCCTTCGAGCAGCTCGGTGATGTGCGCTGCCGGCACCGGCTTGAAGCGGACCGGCCGGCAGCGCGAGACGATCGTCGGCAGGAGCCTTCCGGGGCTCGAGCTGACGAGCACGAAGTGCGCGAACTCGCCCGGCTCCTCGAGCGTCTTCAGGAGCGCGTTCTGCGACTCGTCGTTCATCCGGTCCGCCTCGGCAATCACGAACACCCGCCGCTCCGCCTCGAACGGCCGTAGCGCGGCCAGGCGGACGACCTGGGTGCGGACGTCTTCGACCAGTACCTCGTGCGCCCCGCGCGGCTCGACCCAGCTCAGGTCGGGGTGCACTCCCGCGCGCACCCGCCGCTCGGAGTCGGCCGGATCGGGAGCACCCTCGCAGATCAGCTCGGCCGCGAATGCCCGCGCTGCCTCACGCTTGCCGGTGCCCGGCGGACCGTGGTAGAGGTACGCATGCGCGTGGCCCTCAGCGCTCATCGCACGGCCTCCGGGCGGCGCGCCCTGAGCTCGGCCAGCACCTGCTCGTGGACCTCCTCCATCGGGAGGCCTGCGGCGATCCGCACGTAACGGTCCGGGTGGCGGTCGGCGAGCTCTTCGTAGGCTGCGGCGACCGCTCGCTGAAGCTCCTCGCCCTCCCGTTCGAATCGGTCCTCGTGATCGCTTCGGCGCCCGGCGGCAGCGGCCGGCTCGATCTCGAGCAGGAACGTCACGTCGGGCCAGAGCCCCCCTGTGACCCAGTCGTTCAGTTGCTCGACGCGGTCGATTCCGAGCCCGCGCGCGCCCCCCTGGTAGGCGACGGTCGAGTCGGCGTAGCGATCGCTCACGACGACCTTCCCGGCCGCGAGCGCGGGCCGGATCGCGTCGTCGACCAGCGCCGCCCGCGCGGCGCAGAAGAGCAGCATCTCGGCGACCGGCGAGAGCGCGACGTCGGCGTCCTTCACCAGCCCACGGATGCGCTCGGCCGCCGGCGTCCCGCCCGGCTCGCGAACCAGCAGCGCGTCCTCGCCGAGCGCCTCCGCCAGGAGCTTTGCCTGGCTCGTCTTCCCGGAGCGGTCTATTCCCTCGAAGGTGACAAACACCCTCCGCAGGTTAGGCGAAGCGGCGAAGCCCCTGAACCTCGCGCAGCAGCGCGAGCCGCGCGAGCGCGTTGGCCTCCATCCGCCGGACCTTGTTGCGCGAGATCCCGAGCTCTTCGACGACCTGCTCCAGCGTGTGCGGCTCCTGCCCGATCGCGAGCCCGAAGCGCAGCGTGACGATCTCGCGCTCGGCCGCCGGCAGCTGGCTGACAGCGCGGCGGACCGTGTCGCTGTTCAGGCCGATGTCGACCTCTTCCTCGGGCTCCAGCGCGTCGCTCGGCATGAAGTCGCCGAGCGTGCCCTCCTCGCCCTCGGTGATCGGCTTGTCGAGGCTCGTCACCGTCCGCGGCGCGTCGAGCACCTCGCGCACCTGCTTCGTCGAGAGCTCGCAACGCTCGGCGATCTCCTCCGGCGTGGGAGAGCGGTCGAGCGCCTCGACGAGCGTGCGCTCCACCCGCGCGACCTGGCGTTCGCGCTGGAGCACGTGGATCGGCATGCGGATCGTGCGCGACTTGTTCTGGAGGCCGCGGTCGATCGACTGGCGGATCCACCATGTCGCGTAGGTCGAGAACTTGAAGCCCCGTCGCCAGTCGAACTTCTCCACTGCGCGGATCAGGCCGAGCGTGCCCTCCTGGATCAGGTCGAGCAGCGTGAGCTGGTCGCGGGGATAGCGCCGCGCGATCGAGATCACGAGCCGCAGGTTGGAGTTGATCATCTGCTCCTTCGCCTGACGGTCGCCGTCCTCGATGCGCTTCGCGATCTCGACCTCCTGCTCGGCGCTCAGCAGCGGGAAGCGGCGCACGTCGGCAAAGAACAGATCGAGCGCGTCGGTGGTCTTCGTCGCGAGCTCGGGATTGGCATAGGTGACGTGCTCCGAGACGTCCCGGCCACAATCGTCGCTGATGTCGACGCCGCGCTGCTCGAGCTGCTCGAAGAGCTGATCGACATCGCCATCCTCGAGCCCGGTATCGGCGATCAGCTCGCTCAGCTCGGAGAGCTCGAAGCACCCTGCCTGGACCCCGCGCTCGACCAACGCGGACAGTTGCGGAGTTGTGGTCTCCTGCGCGCTTCCCATAGATCCCCTTTCCCCCTGGTTCGGGGAAGAGCTTGCCCGCTATCGCGACGCGTTAATCGTGATCTCGGGCGGATTCTCGAGTGTTTGCAGCACGGTGCAGTAGCGCTCCGATTTCGTGGTGAGATCGGCGAGCTGCTCCGGCGTCGCGTGCGGGGCATCGATCTCGAAACGGACCCGGATGCGCTCGAATCCCACCGGCGCCTCGCGCGAGACGCCAAGCGTGCCGCGCAGGTCGAGATCGCCCTCGACCACGACCTCGATCCGCTCGGTCTCGATCCCCATCGCCGCCGCGACCATCTGGCAGGTGACCTGCGCGCATGCCGCAAGCGCACCGAGCAGCAGGTCGCCCGAGCACGCCGCCGTTCCCGGCCCGCCCACACCGGTGTGCGCCTCGGCCGCCTGGATCGCGCGGCCGAGGTCGACCGAGCAGGCAACCGGCGCATCGCCCTGGTTGCCGCGCGCCGTGAGCGTGATGCGGGCCGCGTCGGGCTCCGCACGGTAGCGTTCCTTGATCGGTGCTTGTCGGGCTTTCAGGTCGATGCCCGGATACTTGCGCATCTGAGCGATTTCGGGAAGGGCAGGCGGGTACAACCGCGTCACATCACGACCCGAAGGGGAATCGCATGTCAGATGGAACGCTTGACGACATCAAGGGCCGGACCAAGGAGGCCGCGGGCGACCTCACCGACGACCAGGGAATGAAGAACGAGGGCAAGGTCGATCGCGCGCAGGGCTCCGTCAAGGACAAGCTCGACGATGCGGGAGACAAGGTGAAGGACGTCGTCAACAAGGACGACGACTAGCCGAGGGCGACTAGGTGCGCGCCGGTGCGCGGCGCCGGCGCGCCGGGGCGCCGTTCTTGGCGGGCGCGGCTTCGGCAACCTCGCCGGCGCCATCGCCCGCAGGCGCTGCTTCGCCCGCCGCCGCTTCCTTCGCGGCCCGTGCGGCCTCGCGCTCTGCCCGCTGCTGGCGCATCTCGACCATCGACGGGCAGTCCTCGTTCAGGCACAGGTTCCACGGACGCCGCCCCGTGATCACCTTCAAGCGTGGCGTCACCCCGCAGATCGAGCAGCTCTCCTCGAGCCTGATCAGGTCGCCGCGCTGCGGGATGCCGTACGTCTGGTCGCACTCCGGATAGCCCTCGCAGCCCACGAAGCGCTTGCCGGACTTCTTCGCGCGGATGATCTTGAGCCGGTTCGTCTGGCCCTCTTCGTTGGTCCGGCCGGCCTCGCGGCACTTCGGACACGGACCCAGGATCCGGTCCTGGTCCATGCCCTCCCAGATGATCTCCGCAAGCTCGCGCTTGTGCTCGTCCATGAGGTCATATGACTCCCTGAGCATCTGGCGCGAGGTGTCGACGACCTGGTTTTTGGTGACCTCGCCGGAGGCGATCCTGTCCATGTCGGCCTCGAGCTCGGCGGTCATGTCGGGCGTCGCGACACGCTCGGCGTACTTCTGGAACGCCTTCACCATCGCGATCCCGGTCTCGCGCGGCTCGATCGGATTCCCCTGCACGTAACCGCGGTCATAGAGCTTCTGGATGATGTCGTGCCGGGTCGCCTTCGTGCCGAGGCCGCGCTCCTCCATCATCTCGATCAGCTTGCCCTGCCCGATCCGGGACGGCGGCTGCGTTTCCTTGGCGTCGAACCAGGGGTCGCGCGCAAGCGGCAGCTCCTGGCCCTCCTCGACCTTCGGGATCTCCTCGTCCTTGGAGCGCCCGTAGGGATAGATCTCGAGGAACCCGGGCTCGATCAGCACGTTCCCGCGCACGAAGTAGCTCTCCGAGCCGGCCTCGATGTCGGCCCGCGTGGACTCGGACACGGCCGGGTCGGAAAATGTCGCGACAAAGCGCCGGACGACCAGCTCGTAGATCTTGCGGTGGCCGTCGTCGGGCAGCACGCTCGGGTCGAGTGCCTGCGTCGGGTAGATCGGCGGGTGGTCCTTGGTCTCCTTCTTGCCGCGGGTCGGCGAGAGCTGCTCGCGCTCGGCGATCGGCGCGGCCGGTGAGAAGGCGTCGACGCGCGCGATCGCCTGGAGCAGCTCGCGCACCGGCAACGAGCTCGGATAGACGGTGTTGTCCGTACGCGGGTAGGAGATGAAGCCGTCCATGTAGAGGTCCTCGGCGATCCGCATCGCACGCGCGGGCGACACGCCTACCGACGACGCGGCGCTCGTGAAGGCGGTCGTGTTGAAGGGGCTCGGCGGCCGGCGCGTGTTGCGCTTCGACTCGACCGAGCGAACGGCGCCCGGCGACTTCGTGTTCGCGAGCGCGCTCTTGGCCTCGGCCTCCTTCCAGAACTTGTCGATCTTGTGGTGCGCGGTGAACTCGCCGTCGGGATGCTCGAAGGCGGCAAACACCTCCCAGTAGGGCTCCGCGACGTGCGCTCGGCGCTCGAGCTCGCGCTCCACCACGATCGCCAGCGTCGGGCTCTGCACGCGCCCGACGGAGAGGAACTGTGACCCGAGCCGGCCGGTCGCGAGCGACACGAACCGCGTCAGTGTCGCGCCCCACACGAGGTCGATGTCCTGCCGCGCCTCGCCGGCGCGCGCGAGCGGCTCGGAGAGCGTGTCGAGGTTGCCGAACGCTTCCTCGATCTCCTCGTTCGTGAGCGCCGAGTAACGCGCGCGTGTGACGTTCTGCGAAAGCTTTTCGTTGACGGCGACGGTCTCCTCGAGCGCCTCCAGCCCGATCAGCTCGCCCTCGCGGTCGTAGTCGGTCGCGATCACGACTTCGTCGGCGTCCTTCGCAACCTTGCGGAGCGCCTTGTGCACGCTTTTCTGGATCGGCTCCTTGAGCAGCGGCGCGTCGATCAACTCCCGTGGCTCGACCTTGCGCCACTCCGAGAACCCCTCCGGGAAAACTGGGTTCATGAGGTGGCCCTTGAGGCCGATCACGGTCACGCCCTCCCACTCATAGAACGGAATGCCGTAGCTTTTACTCTGCTTGGCCTTCCCCTCGGAAAGAATCTCCGCGATCTTCTTGGCGCTGTTGTCTTTCTCTGTGACGATCAGTCTCATTGCGACTCTTTAGGTAATGCAGCGGTCCGCCGAAACGTCAAGCGAGGGTAGCAGCCGGTTATTCGGCAGCTCTCGGGGAAAGCTGTAAGAAAGCCAGTCGGAGAGCAGTGAGGAGGCGGCAGCCTTGAAGGCTTTGGTAACCGGCGGAGCCGGGTTCATAGGATCGAATCTCGTCGACGCATTGCTCGGCCGCGGGGACGACGTGGTCGTGCTCGACAACCTCGCGACCGGCCGGCGCTCGAACCTCGACTCGGCACTCGCGCGCGGCGCGCGGCTCGTCGTCGAAGACGTCCGCGAAGCTGCGCTCGTGCGCTCGCTCCTGGAACAGGAGCGCCCCGAGGTCGTCTTCCACCTCGCCGCGCAGATGGACGTGCGCGTCTCCACCGCGCGGCCCGTCTATGACGCCGAGGTGAACGTGATCGGCACGATCAACACGCTCGAGGCCGCGAAGGCCTGCGAGGCGCGCCGGTTCGTGTTCGCGTCGACCGGCGGTGCGATCTACGGCGAGACCGACCTGCTCCCGACTCCCGAGCACGCCGAGATCAACCCCGAGGCGCCCTACGGCCACGCGAAGTACTCGGCCGAGGGCTACGGCGAGCTCTGGCGCCGCCTCCACGGCCTCTCCACCGTGAGCCTCCGGTTCGGCAACGTCTACGGCCCCCGGCAGGACCCGCTCGGCGAAGCCGGCGTGGTCGCGATCTTCTGCGGCAAGCTCCGGGACCGCGGTCAGCCCACGGTTTTCGGCGACGGCCTCCAGACACGCGACTACATATATGTAGAGGAGGTCGTCCGCGCGGCGCTGATCGCTTCCGCGGGCGAGGTCAGCGGTCCCTTCAACGTCGGCACCGGCAAGGAGTCCTCGGTGCTCGATCTCGTCCAGGTGCTCGGCAACCTCGGGCACGAGATGGGGATCATCGGACCGAATGAGAGCTTCGAGCCCCAGTTCGCCCCGGCCCGCACCGGCGAGGTGCAGCGCTCCGCGCTCGACCCGTCGAAATCGCGCGACGTGCTCGGCTTCGAGGCAGGCGTCGGCCTCGAGGACGGACTGCGCCACACGCTCGAGTGGGTCGTGGCCGAGGACTCGGCGCAGCTCCGCGCCAGGGCCTCCTAGCCGGTTCAGCCCGGCGCCGCCGCCTTGCGGGTCGTCCGCCCGCGCCCGTTCGGCTTCATGAACGCATTGAGCGGCTCCACCTGCCACGGGTTGGTGGGCACGAGGCGCAGCCACCGCCGGGCGTCACGCTGACCCATCCGGATCAGCTCCTCGATGAACTCGTGGTCGAAGAAGAGATAGCTCAGCAGGTCCCCGTGGGTCGGGCTATCGCCGCCGAGCAAGCGATTGAGCAACGGGAAGTCGGGTGAGCGCAGGCCCTTCAGCCCGCCGTAGCGGTCGCGGAACACCTTCGTCGCGAGCCGGCCGATCTCGCCGTGGCGCTCGGGCGCGATGAAGATGTAGGGGATGCTGCGGTAGGGCGACTTCCCCCGCGCCTCACGGTACTTGCGCGCGGAGGCGTCCAGCGCGCGGCGGCCTTCGGCCTCGCGCCGCTCGCTCGGGCGGCCGTTGCGCTCCGCAAAGAACATGTTGATGTTGCCGAGGATGCGCATGTCCTCGACCACCGGGTCGACGAGCATCCCCTGCAGCACGTGGAGCGCGCCGTCGCCGAAGTCCGGCGGGCCGGACTCGTGCCGGCCCGGTCGCTTGGTCGGCTCGGCGACGGAGTCGGTCGCGATCACGATCAGGCGCTCGGCACCGAGGTCGAGGGCGGGCTTGATCGGCGTGTTCAGGCGGGTGCCCCCGTCGAAGTACCAGCCGCGGGCCTCCGGCGGATGCTCGACGCGCACGGGCGGGAAGAGGATCGGGATCGCCGCCGAGGCGCGCACGTGCTGGTCGTCCAGGCGCGTCTCGACGTAGTCGATCGCATGCGACTTGTGCCGCACGCGCTCGCCGTGGCCCTCGAAGAACACGACCGTGCGCCCGGTGCGCGCGCCGGTCGCGACCGAGGCAAGCACCTGGACCCGGTCCTCGTCGACGTTCCGGTGGACGGCGTCCCAGTCGATCCAGCGGCCCAGGTTGCGCTCGAGCGGGCGTGGGTCGAGCAGACTCGGCAGGCGGACTCCCGGGAGCGACAGGATCTCGCCCAGATACCGGACCATCGTGAGCGGCGCCTGGCGCATCAGGATCGGCCGCACGACGCGGCCCTTCGTGACCTGACGCCAGCGCTCGAGGCCGCCCTCGGCCGCCTCGTCGGTCGGCAGATGCTCGCTCGCGGCGAGGTAGGCGGCGTTGATCGCCCCCACGCTCGTGCCTATATATATGTTCGGGCGCTCGCCCCGATCGGCCAGCGCAGGGCTGAGCACCGACATCACGCCGGCCTCGTAGGCTCCGCGGGCACCACCGCCCGAGAGCACCAATCCGACCTTCGGCGGCTTCTTGCCTGTTCTGCCTGAGTCCCTGCTGGCCACGCCTCAACGCATGTTCGCCGGGTTGTCGCCGACACCTTTAGCGGGTATATGCTCCGCGAAAGCATCTTCTAATCGACGAGGGAGACGCATGGCAGCAAAGGCGAAGGCCGCAAGAAAGACGGCCGGCAAGGCAGGAAAGGCGGCTGTGGAAGCGCGCACCAACCCGTATGTGCAGAGGTTCATAGAGGACCCCGAGCTGCGCGACAACGTGCGGTCTGCATACGAGTCGGCGCGCAAGGCGTACAAGCGGATGCAAAACGGCAAGGGGCCCGCGCGGGCGCTCGTCGAGGACAAGAAGCTCCAGAAGGAGCTTCATCACACGGCAGACTCGCTCAAGCAGGCGGGCGAGCAGCTTCGCGGGAAGCGGCGGCGCCGTCACAGGGGACGGAAGCTGCTGATGCTCGCGATCCTCGGTGGGATCGCGGCCCTGGTCCTCTCCGAGGGCGCGCGCAAGGCCGTGCTGGACCGGATCTTCGGCGCGGAGGAGGAGTTCGAGTACACCTCGACCACCGCCCCCCAAGCCGCCGTTCCGAGCTAGGGCAGCAAGAGATTTCGCTTCACGTCGAGGGCGCCGCGAGGCGCCCTCGGTCGTTCAGGCCGCTGGCCGTCCGGCGACCAACTCGCGTGCTTGCCGAATGCGACGCGGGCGAGGCCGGTGCCGTCCGGGTTGACCGTGGAGAGCACGGAGGCTGCCGTCGTCGAAGGCGATCTCCCGTTGTCGCCCGGAAATGCAGCGTACGCCGGCGGCGCAGCGACACCAACCCCGGCCACCCCCGGTGTAAAGGTAGGCTTCGCGGCCGTGGCCCACTCCGTCGAGATCCTGCTTCCCGCGCAGCGCTACGTCTTCGCGCTCGAGGACGGCGAGGCCCGGCCCGCATCCGCCGGGAACTCGGAGGAGGGGTTCAAGGCCTACAAGCGGCTCCAGGCCGAGGGCAAGGTCGCGGGCATGATCGCGATGCCCAACTGCTCCCTGATTCGCGCCGGCGAGGACTACGTCGTCGACCCTGGGTTGATGATGCAGGGGGCGCCCGTGACCGGCTCGCTGCGAGCCCGCGGGATCGAGCCGCACACGACGAAGGTGATCCTCACGCACACGCACTTCGACCACGTCGAGGCGCTGATCGAGTTCGTGCAGCGCGAGGTCTACGTGCACGAGATCGAGTTGGAGGCGCCCTACACGGCGATCGAGCAGGGCGTGATCGACATGGTCAAGCCGATCAAGCTCACAGGCGAGGAGGGAGAGATCGAGCCGGGGCTGCGGTGGATGCTCACCCCCGGCCACTCGAACGGGCTGATCTCGCTGCTGGTCGACACCGACGACGGCCTGGTCGTGATCGCGTCGGACTGCGTCGGGCCACTGCCGGAGTACTTCGAGAAGATGGACCTGCCCGAGGACTTCGGGCCCGAGCGCGACGAGCTGCTGCGGCAGTGGGACCGGATCCGCGCGCTGGACCCGCACATGGTGATCCCGGGGCACAACCCCCCGGTCGTGCTCTCCTAGGCGGCGAGGCGCGCGCCCGGACCGGGCTTCGTCTCGATGTCGTGAACCGTGAGCCCCGCTCCGCACTTCGAGCACGTGAGGCGCTCCGTCAGCTCACCGCCGCATCCCCGGTGCAGGAACAGGCGCGGCGGCCCGTCCTCGGCGAGGTAGCGGTCGCCCCACTTCGCGAGCGCCACCGTGGCCGGCCATAGATCGCGGCCTTTCTCGGTGAGCCGGTACTCGTAGCGAGGCGGGCGCTCGTGATACAGGCGCCGTTCGAGGATGCCGGCCTCGATCAGGCGCGCGAGCCGATCCGTGAGGATCCCCCGGGAGACGCCGAGGCTCCGCTGGAAGTCATCGAAGCGCCGCACGCCGAGGAACGCGTCGCGCACGATCAGGAGCGTCCACCGCTCGCCGATCAGCTCGAGCGCGCGTGCGACCGAGCAGGCCTGGTCTTCGTAGGTTCTGTGAAGCACCTCACAGAGCGTAGCACCGGTGGGTTCTATGATCGAACCCTCTTGCGAGGTCGAGCCAGGGGAGCGCACATGCACAGATGGCGGGTTTTCGCGATCGTCTCGATCGGGGTCTTCATGGCGGGCCTCGACCTGTTCATCGTCAACATCGCGTTCCCGGACATCCGGCGCGACTTCAACGGCACCAGCCTCGCCGGCCTGTCCTGGATCCTCAACGCGTACGCGATCGTGTTCGCCGCCCTGCTGGTGCCGGCCGGGCGCCTCTCGGACCGCGCGGGGCGCAAGCGCGGCTTCATCGGCGGCCTCGCTACGTTCCTGCTTGCCTCCGCCGCGTGTGCGGCCTCACCCTCGGTGGAGGTGCTGGTCACAGCGCGGATCGTGCAGGCCGCCGGCGCCGCCTTCATGGTGCCGACCTCGCTCGGGCTCCTGCTCCCCGAGTTTCCTCCCTCCCAGCGCGCGACCGCCGTGGGCGCCTGGGCGGCCGTCGGCGGCGTCGCGGCCGCAGCCGGCCCCCCGATCGGCGGCCTGCTCGTTCAGGCGAGCTGGCACTGGGTCTTCCTGGTCAACCTCCCCGTCGGCCTGGTCGCCTTGGTCGCCGCATCGCGCACTCTTCGCGAGCGCCGCGACCCCGACCCCGGACCGCTTCCGGACGTGCTCGGCGCCGTGATGCTGGCCGCCGGGATCGCGCTGCTCGTGCTCGGGATCGTGAAGGGCCCGGGCTGGGGTTGGGACAGCGCGGGCGTGCTCGGCTCGTTCGCGGCCGCGGCGGTGCTCGTCTCGGCGTTCCTGCTCCGCTCGGCGCGCCACCCGGCTCCGGTCGTCGAGCTTCCGATGCTGCGCGTGCGCTCATTCGCCGTCGCGAACCTCGGTGCACTGCTCTTCTTCTCCGCCTTCTCGGCGATGCTGCTCGCCGGCGTGCTGTTCCTGACCGGCGTCTGGCACGAGTCCGTCCTGCGCGCGGGCCTCAGCCTCGCCCCCGGCCCCTTGACGGCGGCCCTCTTCTCGGCGCCGGCGGGCGCGCTCAGCGATCGCTTCGGCCAGCGCGCCGTCGGCGCGCCCGGGCCGGTCGTGTTCGCGCTGGGCTGCGTTTGGTGGATCTCGCAGGTCGGCGTCGAGCCGCACTACGCGACCGAGCTCCTGCCCGGATTGCTGCTGACGGGCGCGGGCGTCGGCCTCAGCATCCCCACCCTCTCCAGCGCCGCCGCCGCCTCGCTGCCGCCGGAGCGCTTTGCGACCGGGATCGCCGTGCTGTCGATGTCGAGGCAGATCGGCTCGGCGTTCGGCGTCGCGATCCTGATCGCGATCCTCGGCACGCCGGCACCGCGGGACGCACTCGACGCGTTCGACCGCGCGTGGACGTTCATGGCAATCGTCGCCGCAGCGTCATTCCTGGCGTTCCTCGCGCTCGGGCGCGTGCGGGTCGCCGGCACGGCGGGTGCCCCGCCCGTGCCCCTCGCGCCCGAGCGCCGCCGTGTGATCACGTGGCAGGATCCCGTGGCTGCTTTCGAGCAGGCTCGCTCGCTCGGGGGGCTGGAGCTGATGAAGGGGATCAAGGCCGGAACGGTGCCGCCGCCGCCGATCGCGAAGACGCTCGGCTTCGAGTTCGTCGAAGCCGAGCAGGGACGCGCGGTGTTCGCCGTCGAGCCGGCCGAATACCACTACAACCCGATCGGCGTCGTACACGGGGGCCTGGCCGCGACGCTGCTCGACTCGGCGATGGGCTGTGCGGTGCACACGACCCTCGATCCGGGGGTTGCGTACACGACGCTCGAGCTGAGCGTGAACTACGTGCGCGCGATTACCGGGGAGACGGGACGCGTGCTGTGCGAGGCGACCGTCGTGCACCGCGGCGGCACGATCGCGACCGCGGAAGGGCGTCTGTTCGCGGCCGAGAGCGGGAAGCTGCTCGCGCACGGGACCACGACCTGCCTGGTGATCGGGGCTCGACCAACGGCAGCTTCTCGGCGGCGGTCGCGAAAGAAATTCCCGCCACCCCTTGACACAAACCGCACAAGGGGCTATAAATGCGGATCGTAACGTGCCGGTCAGAGCCGAGAGGCCGAGACCGGCGCGTTCGTTTCATGTGGGGGCTCAGCGGCTGTATCTGCCGGTGAAGGTGCCCCGCGCGAGGGCCGCCTTTTTGATGTCGCCGATCGCCTCGCTCGCGGGCGCGCCGCTTTTCGTGGCGATCCGCTCCTTCAGCGCGTAGATCGTGAACAAGTAACGATGCGGCGCGTCGCCCTTCGGCGGGCAGGGTGGCGCGTACTTCGTCGTGCCGGCGCTGTTCTTCGCGATCGGCAGCCCGATCGGCGGGATGTCTTCCTCGAGGCCCGTGGTCTTGGCCATCATCCCCCAGACGACCCAGTGGACGAAGTTGCCGCCGGGCGCGTCGGAGTCGGTCAGCACCAGCGCCTGGCTTTTCAGGTCGCGCGGGCGCCTGCTCCACCCCAGGGGCGGGTTGACGCCGCCGAGCTTTCCGTCGCACGTGTACTTCGCGGGGAGCGTCCCACCGTCCTTGAACGCCGGGCTCGTCAGCTTCATCGTGTTCGGCGGCTCGGGCGGGCGGGGGTCGCCTCCCCCGCCGCAGCCGGCAAGCGCGACCGCGGCGGCGACGCCGGAGATGACACAAGCACGCATGGCGCGCATCGTACTGACGCCCTCGCGCGGAGCCGTCGCTACGTTGAATGCGATGAGGACTCTCCGCCTTGCGGTCTGTTCGGCGCTTGCGTGCGGCGCCCTGTGCGCCGGTGCCGCGCCCGCCTCGGCCCGGCTTGCCGTCGCCACGACGGGCAAGCCCAGCGTCGCGATCGTCGACCTCGGCCGCAAGCTGGTGGTCGCGCGGCCGAACGTGGGGCTGCCCTCGCGCGGGGTCGCGATGAGCATCGACGGGATGCGCGCCTATGTCGTCTCGAGCGGCAGCGGGCGAGGCAGCCTGAGCGCGATCGACCTCGCCACCGGCACCGTTACGTCGGCGCTGCCGCTCCCGGGCAGCGCACGGCAGGTCGCGCTCTCGGCGGACGGCGCCCGCGCGTACGTCACGGCGGGCAGACGGCTGACGGTCGTCGACCTCGCCAGGGGTGAGGTCGCCGCGCAGATCGCGACGGCAGGGCGCGCCAACGCGATCGCGATCTCACCGGACGGCACGCGCGCCTTCGTCACCGTCGGCACGCGCGCCCTCGCGATCGTCGACCTCACGAGCCTGCGCGTCCTGAGGACGGTGAAGGTCGGGCGTGGCCCGTATGCGGTCGCGGTGCAACCGTCGGGGCGGCGTGCGTACGTCACCAACGCCGGCGCGCGATCGGTGTCGATCGTCGACGTCAGCCGGCCCCGGGTGATGCGCACCGCTCACCTCCACCGCCCCGTCGCCGGCATCGCGGTCCTGGGCAACGGCCGGCGCGCGGTCATCGCTCCCGGCAGGCGCTCCCGCAAGGCGCTCGTGATCGACGCGCGTCGCGGACGCCTCGTCAAGCGGATCTCGGCCGGGCCGGGCCCGGGCGCGGTCGCACTCTCCCCGGCCGGCGCACGTATATATGTGGCTAATGGCGGCAGCGGCACGATCACCTTCGCGAGCGGCTACACGCTCCGGCGCCTGCCCGGCAGCATCCGCGTGGCGCGGCGCATCGTCGCGATGGCGGCGCAGCCGGGCTACTCGCTGATCGTGGGCACGCCGGGCCCCGACGTCCTGAAGGGCGATCGCGGCCAGGACCTGATCCGCGGCCTCGCGGGCGACGACCGCCTCGACGGCTTCCGCGGCAACGACGTGATCGACGCGGGTGAGGGCAACGACCTGCTCATGGGCGGGATCGGCGACGACCAGCTCGACGGCGGTGCCGGCGACGACCGCGCCAACGGGGGGTTCGGACGCGACCGCATCGCCGGCGGCGAGGGCAACGACGTGCTCACCGGCGGCAACTCGAACGATTACCTGGACGGAGGCGCCGGTGACGACTACATCGATCCGGGCGACGCCGACGACCGCGCCTACGGGGCCGAGGGCAACGATCGGCTGATCGAGACGGGCCTCGGCCGCGACCTGCTGGACGGCGGCGCGGGCAACGACCGGATCGACGGCGGCAGCGCCGGCGACCGCCTCTACGGCGGCGAGGGCGATGACACGCTGATCGGCCGGGGCGGCGTCGACCGCGTGTACGCGGGCCCCGGCAGCGACGCGATCCAGGGCGGCCGGGCCGGTGACCGCCTCTACGGGGGCGAGGGCAACGACGTGATCCAGGGCCAGCAGCACAGGGACCGGATCTACGGCGAGGCGGGCGACGATGCGCTCGACGGCGGCTCGGGTGACGACTACGTGAGCGGTGGCGGCGGCGGCGACGTGATCCGGGCCGGCACCGGCAAGGACACCGTGCGGGCCGGCGCCGGTGACGACACGATCTACGTGAACGACGCCGACGCCGACACGGTCAGCTGCGGCGACGGCATGGACACGGTGTACGTGGCCGACGACGCGCCCACCCGCGACACGCTCACCAGCTGCGAGACCGTCACGCCTGTGCCGGCGGAGCTGACGGACCCGAACGAGTCAAGCGAGTCGGTGATCATCGGCACCGCCGCAGCCGACGTCCTCACCGGCACCCCGGCCGCCGACCTGATGCTGGGCTCGTTCGGGGACGACCACCTCTTCGGCCTCGACGGTGCCGACCATCTCGAAGGGGACGAGGGCAACGACACCCTCGATGGGGGCAACGGCGACGACCGCCTGTATGGCCGCAGGGGGAACGACCACCTGATCGGCGGGGAGGGCAACGACCACCTCGAGGGCAACTTCGACAACGACGTGCTCGAGGGCGGCCCCGGCAACGACTATCTCGAGGACAACCTCGGCGAGAACCAGTTCGTCGGCGGCCCTGGCAACGACTACATCCAGGCCGCCAACAACGGCCGTCGCGATCTGGTCGACTGCGGCGCCGGGATCGATCGCGCGGATGTCGATGCAACGGACGTCGTCACCGGTTGCGAGGACGTGCGGCGGTGAGGATGATTGGCGCATGAACCGGCTCGGCTGGAGGGCCTGGCAGCAGTTCACGCAGGCACACGTGCACCTCTACCGCCTGAGCGGGGGGCGCCTCGGGGGCAAGTTTCGCGGCTCGCCGGTGTTGCTGCTCGACCATGTCGGCCGAAAGAGCGGCAAGCGGCACACCAGCCCGCTGATCTATGTCGAAGTCTATGCGCCCTACGAGGACTGCCAGCGCAAGACCGAGCGGGACATCCCGGTGATCGTCCTGGAGCGCGCATAGAGCTCCGGAGCGAACGCTTGCTGGTGCGACCCGTGAGCGAGGCGGACCTGCCGCCACTGCTTGCGATGCTGAGGGAGCCGGAGGTCGCGCGGTGGTGGGGCGAGTACGACTCGGCCGAGCTGCGTGGCGAGCTGCTCCAGGACCCGCGGGTCGAAGCGCTCGCGATCGAGGTGGACGGCGAGGTGGCCGGCGTGATCGAGATCGTCGAGGAGCCCGAGCCCGACTACCGCCACGCGGGCCTCGACATCTCGCTCGCGACCGCCCACCACGGTCGCGGGCTGGGACGCGAGGCGCTTCGCCTCGTGGTCGATCATCTGGTCGCGGAGCGCGGGCACCACCGGCTCACGATCGACCCGGCCGTCGACAACGAGCGGGCGATCCGCTGCTACACGGCGGTCGGCTTCAGGCCGGTCGGCGTCATGCACATGTACGAGCGAGCGCCGGACGGCACCTGGCGGGAGGGCCTGCTGATGGAGCTGATCGCCGGCGAGCCCGGCTAGGCCGTCTCGACGACCTCGTCGAACGGCTTGCGGTTGGCGCGCTCGATCCACTCCTCCGGCGAGCGCGACTCCGGGTCGACCGGCCGGGCCGGGTAGCCGAACGTGAGGATGATCGCCGGCTTTTCACCGTCCCGTAAGCCGAGCAGCTCGGAGACCGCGCCGCGGTCCGGCGTTCCGTTCGGGCACGACCCGATCCCGCCGTTCCAGGCGGTCAGCATCATGTTCTGGGCGGCACGACCCGCGTCGAACGACGTCGGGCCCGAGCCCTGCAGGTACTCCCGGACCTCCCTTCTGCTCACGATCGCGAGAAAGGTGTCCATCCAGGGCAGAATACGCCCCATGGCACGAGTCGCATTCGTCACCGGCGCCGGGCGCGGGATCGGCCGCGCGATCGCGCTGCGCCTCGCCGAGCTCGGTGACGCGGTCGCCGTCGGCGACATCCGCGCGGACGACGCGGCCGAGACCGTGACCGCGATCGAGGAGCTCGGCGGGCGCGCTGTCGCGCTTCCCCTCGACGTGACCGACGGCGGGTCGGTGACGAATGCCGTCGAGGAGACGCTCGGCCTGCTCGGTCCCGTCGAGATCCTCGTCAACAACGCGGGCTGGGACGAGATGCGCCCCTTCGTGGAGACTGACGAGCCGTTCTGGGACCGCGTGATCGAGGTGAACTACAAAGGCTGCCTGCGCATGACGAGGGCGACGCTCCCGGACATGATCGACAAGGGCTGGGGCCGGATCGTGAACATCGGCTCCGACGCCGGGCGGGTCGGCTCCTCCTTCGAGTCCGTTTACTCCGGCGCGAAGGGAGCCGTGATCGCGTTCACGAAGACGATCGCGCGAGAGGCCGCCCGCACGGGCGTGACGGCGAACACCGTCTGCCCCGGCCCGACCGACACGCCGATGCTGGCCGAGGTCGCCCGCGGGCAGGGCGAGAAGATCATCGATGCGATGACGCGCGCCGTCCCGATGAAGCGGCTCGGCATGCCGGAGGACGTCGCACACGCGGTCTCCTTCTTCGCCTCCGACGAATCCCACTTCATCACGGGGCAGACGCTGTCGGTGAGCGGCGGCCTGACGATGGCGTGAGCGTCCGGATCGCGGCCCTGGTGGCGCTCGTGCTCCTCGGCGGCTGCGGAGGCGACAACCGCCCGGCGCAGACGACCGAACGCCACGCCCAGCAGGCGTCGGAGGAGAGCCGGGGCGAAGAGGACGAGCGGGGCGGCCTCGAATCGATCGCGGCCGCGGATCGCCACGCGTTCGTGCAAATCGCAACCGCCGCCAGCGACCTCAACACCGGTGCATCCGTGCTGCTCGTCCATGGTGCTGCGCGGCCCGAGGACACGCGTTCGCTGCGGCGCCTGCTGCCGCTGGTAGGCGGCCTGGAGCCTCGGGACCCGCGGCTACAACTGCTCCGCACGCAGGTGTTACGCGACCTGCGGCGCGCGGTGCGCCTCCGCGCAAGGCACCCGGGCGAGCAGGCCGCCCGACGGATGCTGGCGGATGCCGCCAGCATCCGCTCCGGCCTCAAGCGCTACGCGAACGCAAAGCCGGCGATCGGTGGAGTCGCGCCCGACTGACCCGGATCAGGGAACGAACACGCCCTGTACGGCGAAGGGCGTGTTGGAGGCATCGAGCAGCTGTACCTGGCCGAGCTGCCAGATCGCGCGCTCGCCGGCGACCACCGCGCCGGGCGCGAGCGCATCGAAGCTGGTCGAGAGGGCGCACGTCGCGCCGGTGTTCGGGTCCGAGGTGAACGCGCAGGGAACGGCTGCGCCGAAGTCCAGGTCGGTGACCGTCCCCTGGTCGTCGCCCAGGCTGTTTGCGCGGTCGGTGATTCGGACGGTCGCGCTCTCCTGAAGCTGGCCGGTGTAGTCGGAGAGGTCGACCGAGTTGCGGACGTCGCTCACCGAGACCGTCTCGTTCACGTCACCCGGCACCACGTCGAACCTCACCGACCCGATCGAGTTCGCCTCGTTGCCGTTCGCGTCGAACGTGCCGACGGTGAGGCTCGCCGACCGCTGCGCCGGCGCGCGGCAGGACCCGAATGAAAGCGGTGCGCCGTGCGTCGTGTTCGGGGCGGTGCATGGCTTGTAGGCGGGCACCAGCGAGACCCGCGTCGGGGTCGCGCCCTTGGGCCGCGCGTAGCGAGCGAGCACGGTCGTGTCCTCCCGCGCGATGTTGTCGGCGCTGTTGGCGTCGTCCTCGTTCGAGGTGACCGAGGCGACGTTCGTGATCGTCCCGCCCTGTTGCGGAATCACCTTCACCTGGACGCTCGCGCTCTCGCCGCTTCCCAGCGTTCCGATCTGGCAGGTGACGGTGCCGCCCGACTCCGCGCAGCTTCCCTGCGACGGCGTGGCGGAGGCGAAGGCGACCCCGGCCGGCAGCTGGTCTGCGAGTGTCACGCCCCCCGCCGTCGCGGCGCCGTTGTTTCTCACGTTCACGTCATAGGTGAGCTGGTTGCCCACGAACACCGGATCCGGCGCGTCGGTCTTCGTGACAGCGAGATCGGGCAGCCTCACGCGCGATGCGTCGTCGTTCACGCGCGTGACGGTGTAGGTGACGCTGTAGCAGCCGCTGGTATTCGTGTCGGGACAGGTGGAGGTCGGGTCGCTCGTGTGCGTCTGCCCGTTCGATGTGTGCGTGCCGAGCGAGGCGTCTGCCGACGTATAGGTGTCGAGGATCAGGCCGGGGACGTCGTTGTCGTCGGCGACCTCGTCGTTGGTGGGGCAGTCGGCCAGTGGTCGCGCCGGGTCGATGCCGTTCAGGTCGCACTCGCGGCCGTGCACGAACAGGCGCCAGCCCTTGCCGGGTGGGACGTAGAGGTCGATCGACTGCGAGCCGGGTAGCTGGTCGCCGTCGTTGGGAAGGAACTCGACCGGCGGCCGCCCCGGCGCGGCGCTCGGCCAGTGGTCCCAGATCCCGTTCACGTCGAGCCACAGGTTCCAGTCACCCGGCGCCGTCGTGGCCTGGTTCTGTCGCGTCGACTGGTTCTCGCAACCGGGCACCGGCTCGGTGCGGGAGCAGCCCGGGTCCATCGCCCGGTGGATGTCGAGCCGGTCGAAGGTGACGCGCAGGTGCGCCGGCACGCTCGCGGCCGGGACCGTGTCCCAGCCGACGAACACCTGATCGGCCAGCACGACACGCTCGTTCTGCGCCGAGTCGAGGTGGACCGTCACGCGGACGGCGTCGCCCTCCGCGGTGAGCGTGGGCGCCGGCGCATTCACCGAGCCCTTGTCCACGGCGCGGAACACCAAGCGCGCGTCCGGCGTCGGCTTCGCGGGCGCCGGCACGAGGAAGGAGTAGTCGCCGGTCACGTCCTGCCAGTTCGGCTCGGTCTCGATGCAGGCCGCGAAGTCGGGTGGGTAGGCGACCGGGTTCGGCAGCACCAGGCTCGGCGGCGGCGGGTGCTTGTGCGCGCAGTCGGTCGTCTTCCCGGCCCGGGTCTTGTCGGTCGAGATGAACAGCGCCGCCTGGTTCTCGCCGGACGGGCTGTTGGGGCTCTGCTTGCGCTGGTCGAACAGGACGCGGTACGGGTGAAACTCCGTGCGCTCGCCGCTGATCGTGCATTGGGAGGGATCGGGAGCGAAAAAGCTGGGGCACGGCTGGCCCTCGTGCGGCAGGTCGTAGTCGGGGCTGAAGACGTTCGTGGGCGTGCCCCAGTGGCCGCAGTCCCAGATCCAGGAGCCCAGCTCGGTGACGCGGTCGCCGGGCTCGGGCCAGGCGAACTGCGGCACGGTCAGGTCCTCGTCCTCGGTGTGAAGGCGCGCGGTCTCCTCGCCGTTGCCGGCGTAGCCGCCGGTCGCCGGGTCCGAGCCGGACGCCGGATGACCGCTGATCAGGAACATGTACTGGGCGTCGGGCAGCAGGTCGAGGTTGAAGTCGTAGGCGTCGTGGCCGAACGCGAAGTCCGCGCCCGAGGTATGGACGGCCTGGAAGCGCGAGTTGAACGAGTTCGCCACGCCGCTCACCCACTGCGGGGGCGGCGGCGGCTGATCGGAGGGTGTGTTGTAGACGTATGCCCATTCGGGAGTCGCGCCGGCGATCAGCGCCGCGGGATCGCGCTGACATCCGTCCACGAGTGATTGCGGCTGGGCGCCGGTGGGCTGCGGCGCCGGAGGGTTGTCCGCGCGTGCCGGAGCCGCGAGCAGCGCGCACAGGAACAGCAATGCGAGCGGCGAAGCCCGCCTGCGGTGATGCCCAAGAATGCGTTTGCCTTGCCGCAAGAGCCCTCCCCTTAAAGGCGGATGCGACTATACCCCACCCGCTGCCTGCCGATCTAGAGGAGGAGGCACCAATGGAAGAGCTCACCGATGTTTTTTTCGAGGTCGAAGACGGCCTTGCCACGATCACGATCAACCGGCCCGACCGGCTGAACGCGTTTCGCGCGCGCACCGTCGACGAGCTGATCCACTGCTTCAAGCGCGCGTGGGCGAGCGCGGAGGTGGGCGTCGTGTGCCTGACCGGCACCGGCGAGCGCGCCTTCTCGACCGGCGGCGACCAGAAGCAGCGTGCCGAGACGGGTAACTACGGCCCGTCGGAGTCCGGTCTCTTCGAGGTCGAGACTCTGCACCGCGTGATCCGCGAGATCCCCAAGCCCGTGATCGCGGCAGTGAACGGGTACGCGATCGGCGGCGGCCACGTGCTGCACGTGCTCTGCGACCTCTCGATCGCCGCGGACACCGCCGTGTTCGGCCAGACCGGCCCGCGCGTCGGCTCGTTCGACGCCGGCTTCGGCTCCGCTTACCTCGCCCGCGTGGTGGGGGAGAAGCGGGCCCGCGAGATCTGGTTCCTCTGCCGGCAATACGACGCGGAGACCGCCGAGCGCTGGGGACTCGTGAACCGGGTCGTCCCGGCGGGCGCGCTGCGCGCCGAGGTGCGCCGCTGGGCGGACGAGATGCTGAAGCTGTCCCCCACGTCGCTGCGCTTCCTCAAGCAGTCCTTCAACGCCGACACCGAGCACCTCGCCGCGATCGGCCAGCTCGCCTTCACGGGACTCGGGCTGTTCGTGGAGTCCGAGGAGGCCCAGGAGGGCGTGCGCGCGTTCACCGACAAGCGCGAGCCGGACTTCTCGCGCTTTCGCGAGCGGGTCTCCACATGAGCCACGCACCATTCGACGAGCTCAAGGTCCGCCTCGCCGAGATCCACTACATCGGGCAGGCGAAGGCGCTGCTCGAGTGGGACGAGCGCACGATGATGCCCTCCGGCGGGGGCGAGGCCCGCGCGGAGCACCTCTCGGCGCTCGTGCGCGTCCAGCACGAAAAGCTCGCCTCCGCGGAGATCGGGCGGCTGCTCGACGAGGTCGAGCCCTACGGCGAGGAGCTTCACTACGACTCCGACGAGGCGGCGCTGATCCGCGTCGCGCGACGCGATCACGAGAAGGCGGTCCGCGTGCCGGTCGAGCTGCGGGCCGAGCTCACACGCGCGGCTTCGATCGGAGAGCAGGCCTGGGTCGAGGCACGCGAGCGGTCGGACTTCGCGCACTTCCTTCCCCACCTCGAGCGCAACATCTACCTGAAGCTCCGCTATGTCCACTGCTTCGAGCGCGAGAACGCCTACGACCCGGTGCTCGACGACTTCGAGCCGGGCATGAAGACCGATGAGATCGCCGGTGTGCTCGCCGCCCTGAAGGACGCGCTCGTGCCGCTCGTCGCGGCCGTGCGCGAGCAGGCCGGCGGCATCGACGACGGTCCGCTGCACGGCCGGTTCCCCGCCGGCGATCAGCGCCGCGTGGTCCACGCGCTGCTCGAGGGGCTGCCGATGCCAAGAACCTCGTGGCGGCTGGACGAGTCGCCGCATCCGTTCGAGGTCGGGCTCGCGCCGACCGACATCCGCCTCACCACGCGCTATGACGAGTCCGAGCTAGGCGCGGGCATCTTCGCCGCCCTCCACGAGTACGGCCACGGCCTGTACGAGAACGGCGTCGACCCCGCGCTCGACGGGACGCCGCTCGCGCGGGCCAGCTCGCTCGGCCTCCACGAGTCACAGAGCCGTACGTGGGAGAACCTCGTCGGCCGCAGCCGCCCCTTCTGGGCACGCCACTTCCGCACGCTGTCCGAGGCGTTCGGCGACCAGCTCGGCGATGCGGACGCGGAGGCCTTCTTCCGCGCGGTGAACAAGGTCGAGCCGTCGTTGATCCGCGTCGAGGCGGACGAGCTCACCTACGACCTGCACATCCTGCTGCGCTTCGAGCTCGAACGCGAGCTCTTCGACGGGAAGCTCGAGCCCCGCGACCTGCCGGCCGCGTGGAACGAGCGCATGAAGGAGTACCTCGGGATCGACGTGCCCGACGACGCGCACGGCGTGCTGCAGGACGTGCACTGGGCGGACGCATCCTTCGGCTACTTCCCCACCTACTCGCTCGGCAACGTGATCGCCGGCCAGCTGTGGGCCGCGGCCCGCGATGCGCTTCCCGGCCTCGACGCCCAGATCGAGTCCGGCGACATGGCGCCGCTTCGCGAGTGGCTCCGCGACAACGTGCACCGGCACGGCTGCAAGTTCTCCTCGAAGGAGGTCGTCGAGCGCGTCACGGGCGGCCCGATCGAGGTCGGCCCGTACGTCGAGTACCTGCGCCAGAAGTACGGCGAGCTGTACGGCCTGACTCACTAGACTCGGCGCTCCTCGCCGTCCCAACCTAGGAGGATCGGATGCCGGTCGGAGTGCTGGTCGAGCTGGAGGGCCCCGGGCCCGAGATGTACGACGCCGTGACCGCCGAGATGAACATCGCCGACAATCCACCTGCCGGCCTGATCGTTCACACCGGTGGCGCGATCGAGGGAGGCATGCGGATCTTCGACATCTGGGAGTCCGCGAACGCCTACAACGAGTTCCGCGACTCCCGTCTGATGCCGGCGATCGCGAAGGTGGGCGGGGAGCAGGCGGCGGCGGGGCCGTCCACTGCGGAGATCTACGAGCTGCGCAACGTGGTCAGGCCTTAGCGCCCATCGACGCGGTGTAGGGTACGGCTCGTGCCACGCGCGCAGGCCAACGGGATCGAGATCGAGTACGAGACCTTCGGCGACGACTCGCGGCCCGCGATCCTGCTGATCATGGGGCTTGGGATCCAGATGCTCGGCTGGCACGAGATCTTCTGCCAGATGCTGGCCGACCGCGGGTACTTCGTGATCCGCTACGACAACCGCGATGTCGGTCTGTCGAGCAAGATCGAGGGCGGCCCGCAGCCCGATGTGATGCAGCTGCTCGCCGGCGACTACAGCTCCGCGAGCTACACCCTCGACGACATGGCCGAGGACGCAGCCGGGCTGCTCGACGCGCTCGGCATCGACGACGCGCACGTGGTCGGCGTCTCGATGGGCGGGATGATCGCCCAGACGCTCGCGATCAGGCACCCCGAGCGGGTGCTGTCGCTGGTGTCGATCATGTCGACGACCGGCGACCAGGCCGTGGGGCAGCCGCGCGAGGACGTCCTGGCGGTGCTCGTCACGCCCGCACCCCCGGACCGAGATGGCTTCGTCGACCACCAGGTGAACGTGTTCCGGATGATCGGCTCGCCTGACTACCCGATGCCCGAGGACCAGATCCGCGAGGTGATCGGGCGCTCGTATGACCGCAGTTACTACCCGCAGGGGTTCCTGCGCCAGCTCACCGGGATCCTCGCGTCGGACGAGCGTACCGCCGCGCTTGCGGGCGTGAACGTGCCGACGGTCGTGATCCACGGAGAGGCCGACCCGCTGATCAAGGCCGACGGCGGCGAGGCCACGGCACGCGCGATTCCCGGCGCGAAGCTGGAGAAGATCCCGGGCATGGGGCACGACCTGCCGCCCCAGCTGTGGCCCCGGTTCGTGGACCTAATCGTCGAGAACGCCCAGCGCGCCCAGCCCGCCGCGCAGGCCCAGGCCTAGCCGCCTACTCCGGCTAAAGCGGTTCGCGTCCCGGGCCGATTAGGTGAACGTGGCCTACGCCGGTCGCACAGAGACCCTTCGCAGCCGCGCGCGGAGGATCGCCTTCCGCGAAGCGGTGTTCGGCCTGTGCACGGCCGGCGGCGCGTGGCTAGGGTTCTGGCTCTCGTTGCCGCTCGACGTCACGCCGCAGAGGCACGGGACCGTCAGCGAGCAGATCTCCCACGCGATGATCCCGGTGATCGGACCGGCGCTCGCGGGGGCCGTGATCGGCGGCATCATCGGGTTCGTCCTCTCGACGACCCTCCCGGGCCTGCGAACGCCCCGCTAGTTATTCGTAAAGGCGGGGTATGTGGTGATCATGGCCGCGATCTTCCGATCCAAGCTCGGCAAGCGCGCGATCCCGCTCGGCTGGGCGCTGCTCGCCGCCGAGACCGTGATGGTGATGCGCCGTCACTGGGGATCGCTCCAGCCGCACTCGCGAAAGCGCCTGCGGGAGCTGACCGTGAAGTCGAAGGGACGGCCCGGGAACCTCACCCGTGAGGAGCGGCGCGAACTCGTCCAGCACGTGCGCCAGCTCGACCTGAAGGGCCTCGCGCGCGACATCGGCGAGGTCGCCTCGCCGGTGCGGCTGCCGGGCCGCCGGCGGAAGCGGCGTTAGCGCTTCCGGTGGCGCGCCGCGCTGGCGCGCTTGTGCTGCACCCGGATCCGGAGGATCTTCGACCGGCCGGCGTGCGTGACGATCGCGCGGAGCTTGATCCGGTGCACGTGGCGGCTCAGGTGCAGGCCCCGCAGCGTGTAGCGATGGAGGCCGGAGACGCGCGAGGCACGCACGTCGCGGAGGTAGCGGGGCCACGTTGCGAAGCTGCCGTCGAGATTCAGGGCCTTGCGCCGGAGGCGCCGCCACTGGTGGGCCCCCCGTGTCTTCAGCATGATCCGCACGTGCGCGCCGGGCGTGACGCCGCCCCGCACGGTGCCGCTGATTCGCAGCTGGCCGCCGAGCAGCACGCTGCGCCGGTCGACCGTGAGCTTGACGCGCCTCCCGCGCACGCGCGCGGACCTCGCCGGCGGCGGGGGCGGCGGCGCGTTGCCGGCCTTGGCGGGACGCATGTCGGCTGCCGTGATGTTGAAAGCGCCCTCGGAGAGGCCGGTCTGCGCCCAGATCTCGGGATGGGTGAAGTCGGCGTCCATCTCGAAGCTCGCACCCTGGTCGACCACATAGGCGCCGTAGGTCTTCAGCCCCGCGACGACATTGCGCACCCCCACCGGTGCGTTCCCCGGCGGCTGGTAGTCGGGCCGCAGGACGAAGAGCATCCCGTACTTGATCGCGTCGGGTCCGTCGTTGCCGTCGGACTTGGTCGCGGGCGGGAACACCCAGTCATTCGAGACCGAGGGCACTGTGATCCCCAGCGCGTGGTTGACGCCGTTGAGCGCCTCGTCGGCGCGCAGCGTGGTCGAAAGCAGCGGCGTGCCCGAGCCGCGGGCCGAGTTGCCCTCGCCGTCGGCCGAGTAGCCGGGGCCGGCGAGGTTCCACTGCACGATCACGTCGGCGGTGTATCCGCCGGGGCCGGCGGCCGTGCAGCGCCAGAAGTCCCAGGCGGTGCGGCGGTCGGCCGAGACCACGGTCAGGTGACCGTCGGAGCCGGATGCCGGCGTGACGCCGGCCGGCACCGGGACCGGCTGGCCGTTCCAGCCGGTGTCGTCGCCCGGCAGCCAGTCGGGCTGGCCGACGTGAACGGCGGCGACCGGGTCACCGGGCGAGGCGAAGTAGATCGGGCTGGAGTACTTCGGGTTGTCCGGGCTACCCGAGAGCCCCATCGAGCCGGAGCCGAACTGCCCCGCGTAGGGGTTGGTCGGCGCGATGCTCTGCGCCGAGGCCGGCGCGTTCCAGATGCTGGACGGCGGGAATGCGCGCCATGGGGCAGCCGCCGGCGCTGCTGTCGCCGTCGCAAGTGCGAGGGCGGTGAGCGCCGCGAGCGCAGAAACACACGCGATGGTCCGAACGATGCGGACCCTGGTGTCGTTGGGAAGCCGGAACATCCAATCCGGTTCGGCCGGGGCGGCAGCGCCCGACGGCGAACGACCGAGGGCGGGTTGATAGCGGACCGCTCCGACGCCAACAAGGCACTTTCCCGCTATTTAGGGATAACGCGCCTAAATTTCTATCCCTGATAATTAGAGACCGAACTACTCTCAGCACGGCTCAGGTCGAGTAGCGCTCCTCGTCCGCGTACCTGTTTTTCAGCCCGACGAGGTCTCCGAACTCCTCAAAGGTGGTGAGCTCGTCGTAGAGCGCCTGCGTCGTTTCCTTGCGCTTCAGCTCCGTCAGCACCCTGACGTGGCGTGCGCCGACGCGTAGAGCGCGGCCAGCGGGCAGACGATCAACTGGAAGCCGAGGTCCCTCAGCTCGCTGCGCGAGAGGTGGGGCGTGACGCCCCGCTCGATCATGTTCGCGACCAGCGGCGGCGGCAGCTCTCTGGCGATCGTCTCGAGCTCCGCGAAGGACTGCGGCGCCTCGACGAAAAGGGCGTCCGCGCCGGCCTCCTTGTAGGAGCGGCAGCGCTGGATCGCCTCGTCGAGACCGAGCGGCTGGCGGGCGTCGGTGCGGGCCACGATGAAGAGGTCGCGGTCGCCGCGGGCGTCGGCCGCGGCCTTGATCTTGGCCGCGTGCTCGGCCGTGGGGATCACCTGCTTGCCCTCGAAGTGGCCGCACTTCTTGGGCCAGACCTGGTCCTCGAGGAAAACGCCGGCGGCGCCCGCCTCCTGGAAGTCGCGCACGGTGCGCATCGTGTTGACGGCGTTCCCGTAGCCGGTGTCGGCGTCGACGATCACGGGGGCGCTCGAGACGCGGCTCACGGAGCGGGCGGCGTCGGCCATCTCGGACTCGGTGAGGAAGCCGAAGTCCGGCTCGCCGAGGCGCGCCGCCGAGACCGAGTAGCCGGAGATGAAGACGATGTCGAAATCGAGGCGGGCGGCGATGCGAGCCGTGATCGCGTCGTAGACGCCAGGCATGAGGATCGTGTCGCGGGCGACGAGGTCGCGGATCTGCTGAGCGGGAGTGGTCATGGCGCTCAGCCTAAATGCTCGGGTTCGAGCTGTTCCGCGAGGGCGATCGTGCCGGGGTCTAGCTCGGCCTCCTGCAACCCCCCCAGCTCGCCGCGGATCGCCGCCGTGACGTCCTCGAACGCGACCGGGCCGATCTCGTCCTCGATGCTGCCGGCGGTCTTTGGATCCCAGTCCAGGCCGAGCGCGTCGTAGACGGGGATCAGGACGTCCCTGATGCGATCGGAGCCGCCCACCACGATCACGCCCCCTATGTGCGAGGCGCCCCTGATGATCCGCTGGCCGACGCCCACGAGCTTGGTCTCGCAGCGCGCGCTGATCGAGTAGTCGCCGGGGCAGTACTCGCCGGGGATCTCGCCGGTGCGGGCGTCGACGCCAAGTCCGCGCAGGGCCCGCTCGAGGATGCCGGCGATCTCGCGGAAGCGGTCATGCGTGCCGGGCCACGGGTCCTCTTCGGGACGGGCCCAGGCGAAGGCGACGGTCTGCTCGTGGAAGACGGCGGCACGGCCGCCGGCGAGACGGTGGACTGCGTCGAAGCCCTGGGCACGGGCGGCGGCGGCGGCCTCCACGTACCAGGGGCTCGCCTTGTCCTGCTTGCCGAACGCGACCATCGCGCCGGGACGGGCGATGCGGATCGTCTCCGGCAGCTCGTGGTGGGCGACGCGCTCCAGGATCGCGGCGGAGACGGCGGTGTCGAGCGCGGGGCGCTCGGCGAAGGCGTGGGTGATCAGCTGCGCCATCTGCCCGTGACGCTAGCTTGGGCTGAGTGACGGACGACGTCCACAAGCTGATGCACGGCTCCACGCCGATTCATTTCCATCTGCGCAAGCGGCTGCTCCTGGTCTTCGGAGCGACGCTCGTGGTGGCGATCTTGGGAGCGCTCGCGATCTACTTCCTGGAGCGGCACGAGCCGGCGACCGAGATCACCAACTACGGCGACGCGCTGTTCTGGACCTCGGCGCAGCTCCTGACCGTGTCGTCGCAGCTCCGGAATCCGATCTCCACTGGGGCGCGGGTCCTCGACATCTTCTTCGAGCTCTGGGCGATCTCGGTAGTGGCGGTGCTCGCGGGTTCGCTCGGCAGCTTCTTCACCCACAAGCACCGCTGGGACCACCGGGGGTCGTCGGCGACCCCCGACCCGGTCAACCGGCCGCTGCCAGGCGATCCGGCGCGCTGAAAAAATCGAGGATCTGGCGGGTGACGAGCTCCGGGCGCTCGTCGACGATGAAGTGCCCGGTGTCGGGCACCAGCTCGACCTCGAGGCTGTCGGCGTAGCGGCTGAAGTCGCCGGTCACCATCCGCTTGGGGATCGCGAAGTCGTCCTCGCCGAAGACGAGCCGAGTCGGCACCGTCAGTCGCCTCTTGTTGTAGGCGCCGGCGCCTACGCGGGCGAACTCGCGCGTGAGGAAGGTGCGGTAGAGCTGCTGGGTCGCACGGGCGCGGTCCGGCTGGCGCAGAGGTTCGGTGAAGGCGTGGATCTCCTCGTCCGACATGGCGCCCGGCCTCACTGAGCGCTTGAAGAGGCGCTCGACGAAGTCACCCTGGACGAGCCTCGATCCCATCGGCGAGGCGAGCACCGCCATGTACCAGAAGCGCCACACCCCGGCGAAGGTGCGTGGATCTCTGTTGGCATAGGGGGTCGGGATGTTGAGTGCGACGAATTGCCGGATGCGCTCCGGCGCGTTGATCGACATCAGGAACCCGATCCACCCGCCCCAGTCGTGGCCGACGAGGCGCACACGGTCGAGCTCGAGGGCATCGAGCAGGGCGAGCACGTCCTCTCCGAGGCTCTCCTTGTCATATCCGCCGGGAGGCGCGTCGGACCAGCCGGACCCGCGCAGGTCGGGCGCGATCACGCGGTAGTGCTTGGCGAGCACCGGCAATTGGTGCCGCCACAGATACCAGTGCTGGGGCCAGCCGTGGAGCAGCAGGATCGGGTCGGCGTCAGGCGAGCCGGCCTCGGCGACGTGCATCGTGAGGCGGCCGGTGTCGACGTAGCGATGCTCGACGCCTTCGACGTGTGGGAAGGGACGGGCCATCCGGTGGGAGCCTAACGCCCGGCTCTAAGCTGCGCCGATGCGAATCGGACTCGGCTGCATGGGCATGTCGGGTGTGTACGGCTCGGCCGACGACGCGGAGAGCATCGCGACGATCCACAGTGCGCTGGACGCCGGCGTGACGCTGATCGACACCGGCGACTTCTACGGCATGGGGCACAACGAGTTGCTGCTGCGCGACGCCCTGCGTGGGCGCTCGCGAGAGGAGTTCCAGCTGAGCGTGAAGTTCGGCGTGATGCGAGGTCCCGACAACTCGATCGGCGGCATCGACGCCCGGCCCGCGGCCGTGAAGAACTTCCTCACCTACTCGCTGCGGCGGCTCGGCACCGACCACATCGACATCTACCGCCCGGCACGGCTCGATCCGGCCGTGCCGGTCGAGGAGACCGTGGGCGCGATTGCCGAGCTGGTCGAGGCGGGATACGTGCGCCAGGTCGGCCTCTCGGAGATGGGCGCGGAGACCGTGCGCCGGGCACATGCCGTGCATCCGATCGCCGACCTCCAGATCGAGTATTCGCTGATCTCGCGCGGAATCGAGGCCGAGATCCTGCCGGCCTGCCGCGAGCTCGGCGTCGGCATGACGGTCTACGGCGTGCTCTCGCGCGGCCTGATCAGCGGCCACTACTCGCGCGAGCGCACCCTCGAGCCCGGCGACTTCCGCAACTTCGCGCCTCGGTTTCAGAGCGAGAACCTGGACCGCAACCTCTCGCTGATCGAGGCGCTGCGCGCGGTCGCCGAGGCGAAGGGCGCGACGGTCGCCCAGCTCGCGATCGCCTGGGCGCTCTCACGCGGCGAGGACATCGTGCCGGTGATCGGCGCACGCACGCGCGAGCGGCTGGCCGAGGCGCTGGGCGCGCTCGAGCTCGACCTGACCGACGAAGATCTCGCCGCGATCGAGCGCGCCGTGCCGCCGGACGCTGCCGCGGGAGACCGCTACAACGCCCAGCAGATGGCGGTGCTCGACAGCGAGCGCGGGTCCTAGGTCACGGTCGCCGGCGCCCGCGGTGCCCGCAGCATCGCGACGCTCACGAACAGCACCCAGAGCAGCAGCGCGACCATCGGCAGGAAGAGGAACCCGAACAGCAGCGCGACCGCCGCGACGAAGCCGAACCAGCCGATCCACCTGGGCAGCACGCCGGTCCGCAGGATCAGGATCGAGACCGCATCGATCAGCGCGATCGCCGCGAACGCGCCGGCGATCAGCAGCAGCGGATAGGAGAGCTCGGGCAGGTATCGCGCCTGGTCGGGGTTCACGAACTTCTCGCCGCCGAACGTGATGTTGGCCGCGATCGTCATCAACGCCGCCGCCGATGCCATCAGCAGCGCCACGAAGGCTACGCCTCCGCCGAACGCGATCGAGGTGAGCCTGCTCGGAGCAGCTTCGACCGCGAGCAGCCTGACCCGCAGGCTCGCGAGGAACCACAGGAAGAACACGCCGGCCAGGATCATCAGGTAGCTGCCGATGATGACCTTCGCCCGGTCGCCCTTGTCGTTGTAGAACGAGGTGAACTTCGAGACCGGGTCGTCACCCGCCGGAAGATCGCTCAGCGCAAGGCTGAGGCCGACGAAGAGCAGGACAACGAACACGATCCCGGCGATCGGTCCCCACCGGTCCCAGCGCGAATCGGACATGAAATGAACCTCCAGGGTAGGTGGGCGTGTGGCGAAAGGTACGATCCCCGCCGGATGCTGCGATGAGTGCTGAGCGAGATCTCGACGTCGTCGTCTTCGGGACGACAGGGGTGACCGGTCGCCAGGTCGCCGCATATCTCGCCGAGCAGAGCGCCGGGAACGGTGCACGCTGGGCGGCGGCGGGGCGCAATTCCGCCAAGGTCGAGCAGGTGCTTGGCGAGGTGGGGGTGAGCGCGCCGGAGACGATCGTCGCCGACGTGGGCGACCCGAGCTCGCTCGCGGCGATGGCTTCGCGCACGCGGGTGGTGCTGAACCTCGTCGGCCCCTACACGCTGTACGGCCGGCCGGTGATCGAGGCTTGCGTGGCGAACGGCGCCCACTACGTCGACCTGACCGGAGAGATCCCGTTCGTGCGCCAGATCATCGACGCCTTCGACGCGCGCGCCCGCGAAGCCGGCGTGAAGGTCGTGCAGGTCAGCGGGTTCGAGGCGCTGCCACCGGATCTCGCAGTGCTGCTCGCCGCCGAGACGGCGCGAGAGCGCTGGGGAGAGGGGCTTGCCGAGGCCGATCTCGAGGTGAGCGTCACCGGGCCACCAGGGCTGCCGCGGCCCTCGGACATCATCTCCGGCGGCACTCTGCAAAGCCTCGCCGCAGCGGCGGGGGGCGAAGATGCCGCCGCCGTCACCGACCCCGCCGCGCTGATCACCGATCCCGCCCTTGCCGAGGAGGTCCGCCGTCGCAGCCCGATCTCGGTTGCACCGCGGCGCAACGCCCGCGGCGCGGTGATCGCGCCGATGGCGCCGGCGGCATTCATCAACCCGGCCGTGATCCAGCGCACCGCGGCGCTCACCGAGGCTGAGCCGTTCCGCTATCGAGAGGGCCTCGGGCTGCCGGGCTCGGCGGCCTCGCTGCCACTTCGCCTCGCGGTCGCGGGCGTGCTCTCGGGCACGCAGGCCGCGGTCGCCGCCGCCGCCCGCGCGCGGCCCTCCGTCAGGCGCCGCGTGGGCGGGGCGCTCGAGAAGATTCTCCCCGGGTCCGGGTTCGGCCCGTCCGGCGAGCGCCTCGAGGCGTGGAAGTGGCGCATGTCGGTCGAGGCGCGCACGACCGGCGGGCACGAGCTGCGCGTCGACGTGGAGGCCGACGGCCACCCCGGATACCTGGCGACCGCCCGGATGCTGGGCGAGGCCGGGCTGCTCCTGGCGGAGCCGGGTGCGACGCCGGATCGGGCCGGATGCCTGACGCCCGCGACCGCGATCGGGACCGGGTCGCTGGAGCGCTTCGAGCGGGCGCGCCTACGTTTTTCCGTCGCCTGACGCGCGCTCGACGAATTCCTCGAGCTTCTGCTTCCCGCCCGAGGTGATCGGCTCGCCGTCGCACAGGAGCAGAGCATCGAAGTCGTAGTCGAGCAGGCGCGCGGCCGAGCGATGCAACTGCTGCTTGTCGTCGATCACCTTGTCGGGATAGGTCGAGAGCTCGCCCGCCGGGACCCCGATCACGACGTCGCCGACGATCAGCGCGCGACCGCGAGGAAAGTGGAAGGCGATCTCGCCGGGTGACTTGCCGGGCACGTGGATCAGCTGGATGTCGCCGGGCAGCCGCTCGTCGCCGTGCACCGTGCTGTCGGCGCCCGCCTCGAGCCGGTCCGCGTCCGCCTCGTGCGCGGAAACGGTGATGCCGTACCGCTCGCGAAACGGGACCGCGGCGCGGCTGTGGTTGCGATTCGTGATCCAAACGCCGACGAACGGCTCGAGCAGGTCGATCCCCTCCCAGCCCTCCTCGGCGGGCTCCGGCGGATCGATCAGCACCGTGCCCTCCTCCGTGCTGACCGCGTAGCCGTTGAATGCATAGCCCTTGTCGGGCATGAAGACGCTCCACATCTGCACGTCGGGAACGACCTGTCTCATGCTGCGGAGGCTACCCGGAAATCTGCACCGTCCGGTTGCAGCCCGGATCACGATCGGAGAAGCGAGCGGATCCGTTGCTAGACTCGACCCGTCAGACAGGCCGGACACACGTTCGGCCTCCGTAGTGCAGGTTGGCGTAGTCGCTGTTCATTGAGCATCCTCCGCGTAGGCCAGCACATAACCCGTGGAGGCAACATGCCAACCGGAACAGTTAAGTGGTTCAACGCCGACAAGGGCTTTGGTTTCATCACGCCCGAGGACGGCAGCAAGGATCTGTTCGTGCACCACAGCGCCATCGAGGGGGACGGTTACCGCTCCCTGGACGAAGGCGCGAAGGTCTCGTACGAGACGGTCGCGAGCGACAAGGGCCCGAAGGCCGAGAAGGTCACCCGGGTCTAGCTAGGGATTACCGCCCTTGATCGAAAGCCCGCTTTGGCGGGCTTTCGTTTTTATGCGCTCGCTTGCGAGTCGGCCCAGTCGCGCAGGCTTGCCTACGGGCGGCCGTCCGCCGTGCCAAGCGCGACACGCTCCACGTCGAGCCGCGGCAGGCGCCGCTCCAGCCAGGACGGGATCCACCAGTTGCGCTCCCCGAGCAGCTGCATCACCGCCGGGACGAGCACCATCCGCACGACCGTCGCGTCGAGGAACACCGCGGAGGCGAGGCCGATCCCGAACAGCTTCAGGAACACGTCCTGTGCCGTCACGAACGCAAGGAAGACGACCACCATGATCGCCGCGGCGGCGGTGATCACGCGCGCCGTCTTCGCGAGCCCGTCGGCAACCGCCCGCCGGGTGTCGCCGTCCTTCAGGTACTCCTCGCGGATCCGCGAGATCAGGAAGACCTCGTAGTCCATCGAGAGCCCGAAGAGGATCGCGAACATCATCACCGGCATGAACGGCGCCACCGGCACCTCGTGGTCGATCCCGATCAGCCCGCCGGCCGCGCCGCCCTTCGACACGATCGTCATCACGCCGTAGGCCGCGCTCACCGACAGCAGGTTCATGATGCCCGCCTTGAGCGAGATCAGCGGTGAGTGGAAGGCGATCAGGAGCAGCAGGAACGACAGCACCAGCACGGCGCCGATGAAGAGCGGCATGCGGCCCTTCATGTACTCGCTCTGGTCCTCGAGCGCCGCCGTCACGCCGCCGACCTTGGCATCGACGCCGGTGCCGCGAAACGCGCTCGGCACCACCTGGTCGCGCATCCGGTTGACGAGATCCTCGGTCGCCTTGTCCTGCGGCGAGGTCGTCGGGATCACCGTCAGGAGCGCCGCGTCACTCGCCTTGTTGATCCTGGGGCCGCTCACGAACGCGACGCCCGGCTCGCCGCGAAGACGCTGCGCGAACGACTCGACCTTGGGCTTGGCGGCGGGGCCGGGAAGCGTGGCGGCAATCACGAGCGGCCCGTTCGTGCCGGCTCCGAATGCCTGCGTGTTCAGGTCGTAGGCCTGGCGGGTCATCTTGTCGGGCGGGTCGTTGCCGGCATCTGGAAAGCCGAGGCGCATGCCGAGCGCCGGGGCGGCGAGCGCGAGCAGCAGCACGATCGCCACGATCGCGAACGGCCACGGCCGGCGCTGGACCGTGTGGCTCCAGCGCGCCGCAGGCGACTCCCCGTGTCCCTCCGCCCTGAGCGTGCGGCCGAGCAACGGGATCCGCCAGCGATCGACCTTCGGCCCCAGGAACGAGAGGAGCGCGGGCAGCAGGGTGATCGCCGCCAACATCATGACGAGCACCGCGAAGGAGGTGGAGACCGCGACGCCGTACATGTAGGTCAGCCCCGTCAGGCAGAGGCCGAGCACGGCGATCACGACGGTGCAGCCCGCGATGATCACGCTGCGCCCCGCGGTCGTGACCGCCTCGACCACGGCGTCGTGGCGGTCCTTGCCGGCGTGCATCGCCGCCCGGAACCGGGTCAGGACGAGCAGCGAGTAGTCGATCCCGACGCCGATCCCGACCAGGCCCGAGACCGCCGTGGTCCAGTCGGGCACGTCGAGCACGTTGGCGAGCAGCGCGATCAGCCCGCCGGAGGAGATGCCGAGGCCGATCAGGGCGATCGCGAGCGGCAGGCCGGCGGCGACGACCGAGCCGAAGGCGATCAGCAGCACGATCGCGGCGCCGAGCAACCCGACGCCCTCGGGGCTCGTCGAGCCCTGCGCGGCGTAGATCGGATCGCCGCCGAGCTTGATCTCGACGCCGTCGCCGCTGTTCCGGTCGGCCGCGGCGATCAGCTTCTCGCCGTCGGACTTGGTGAAGTCCCAGCCGGGGACGGTCATCGGCAGCGTGGTGGCGCCGATCTTGCCGTCCCGCGAGACGCGGGTGGGCGTCTCGGCGGCGATGTGGTGGACCCGCTTGGCCTCGGTCAGGAAGGCGGCGACGCGCTTGCGCGCGGCGGGGCTACGGGCGCCGGCGTCGTCCTTCCAGACCACGTAGACCTCCTGGCCGGAGTAGCCGCCGAAGCGCTGCTCGGTGATGTCGCTGGCGGCTTTCGATTCCGAGCCGGGGGTGTTGTAGTCGGCGTTGAACTCGCCCTTGAGCGCGGATCCGAGGCCGATGATCACGATCGCGGCCGCGATCCAGGCGAGCACCACGCGGCCGCGGCGGCGGTAGGCGAGGTCGGCGAGGCGGGTGAGAAAACGTGTCATGCGGGGTCCTTTTGGGGTTGACGGCGTTCGAGATTCGAGACCGGCGCGGGCGCGAAAACCAATCGGCCGCGCGGCGGCGCTAGGCGCGAGCTTCCGAGTCGGCCCAGTCGCGCAGGCGGCCGGGCAGCTCGGGCGCGGCCGTGCCGACCTCGACGATCTCATCCACGGGGACGTTCGCGCGCTCGGCCGCAGCCCTGATCGCGTCCGGGGACGGCGCCTCGTAAAGGCAGTAGGTCCGCCGCTTGTCCGCGCTCAGGAAAGAGAAGAGCCAGCGCACGCCTTCGTCCGCGTTGATCTCGTCGATCAGCTCGACGTCGGCGCTCGAGAGGTCGAGCTGCTCGGCGAAGTTCCGCTCGATGACGTAGACGGGCATCGCCGGATGGTAGCGCGCCGAATCTAGGTTCCCGCCAAGCCTTGGCGGTGGGCGTAGGAAGCGGCCTCGGTGCGGTTCGCGGAGCCGGTCTTGCGCAGGATGCTGCGGATGTGGTTGGCGGCCGTGTGCTCGCTGATGAAGAGCTCCTTGCCGATCTCGCGGTTGCTCATGCCGCGGGCGACGAGGCCGAGGATCTCCGCCTCGCGCGCCGAGAGCCCGCCCGGAAGGACAGCTGTTGGGGCCGCGGCTCCGAGCGCGTCGATGCGGCCGAGCAGCGCGCGCATGCCGATCTGCTCCGCGAGCGTGGCGGCCTCCCGGAGCAGCGCCGCGGCTCGGGAGCGGTCCGAGTCCCTCGCGCCATGAGCGAGCAGCATGCGCGCGTACTCGTACGCGGTATGGGCGGACCACGTGCGCGCGCCCATGCGCTCGTTCAGCTCCAGCGCGCACTCGAAGTGGCCCTCGGCACGCTCCGATTCGCCAAGCGTCGCCGCGAGCATGCCGAGGTAGCGATCGGCGGCGCCGTAGCACTCGACCAGGTGGCCGACCATCACGTTGCCGCCCGCGAACGGCTCGAGCTCCGGGTAGACGAGCGCCGCGATCGTCTCGTCGCCGAGCGCGGCGGCGGCGTCGGTCAGGTAGGTGAGGGAAGCGAGCCAGATCGACTCGCGGAACGGGTCGAGGCCCTCGTGGGCGACGTGTTCCAGCTCGCGCCGGGCTTCCTCCGCCATGCCGAGCTCCGCCAGCAGCGACACGAGCCCGGGCCGCCAGGGCCCTTCACGCGCCTCCCCGGCCAGGATCCGGATCACCGGCGCGACCTCCGCCAGGCGCCCCTGCTCACGGCGGATGCTGAACATCTGGATCCCGTAGACGCCGGACGCATCGCGCCCCGTCAGGAGCCGGCTCCACTCGTGAGAGCGCAGTGCCATTGCCTCGGCATCGGCGAGGTCGCCGTCGCAGAGCGCGATCGCGGAGCGGTAGTGCGTGGCGACATGGATCATGAAGGGCTGCGCCGTCTCCTCGGCCTTCTCGAGCAGCTCGGCGACCTCTCGCCGCGCCGAGTCGATGTCGCAGAGCGCGACAAAGGTGGGCACCCGCCAGGCCATGGAGTCCGCGTGCACCTCGGTGCTGCCGATCTCCTCGGCCAGGTCCCTGGCCTCGCTGAGCATCGCGAGGATCTCCTCCAGCGAGCTGGTCCCGCGCGCCCAGTAGGAGCGCATCAGCACGGTCGCGAGCGCTTCGCGATCCCCCAGCCAGCGTGCCATCTCGACGCTGCTGGCGCGCACGACCGCGCCGCGCTCGTGATCGCCTCGCTGGTCGAGCGCACGGGCGAGCGCGCCGAGCACGCCGACGCGGAGGTCGGAGCTCGCATCGCCGAGGACCGTGGCCGCCTCCTCGAGCAGCTCCACCGCCCCCCGGTCGATGAAGCTCGGCCGCCAGCACGCCTCCTCGTAGCCGATCGCGGCCCGTGCGAGCAGCTCGCCGTCGCCGATCTCGCGGGCGACGTCCGCCGCCGCGATGAAGGCTTCGAGCGCGTCGGGCGCCTTGCCGCCCCGGTGGCTGGCGGTGCCGAGGTCCAGGTGGGCGCGAGCCCGCTCGGCCGGGCTCTCGATCCCGAGGCCGATCGCGGTGCGAAGGCGCGCCGCCGCCTCGTCGAACGCGAGCGCGTCCGCCGCCGCGCGGGCCGCGCGGAGGTTGTACTCGACCGCGCGACGGGCGTCGCCGAAGGGCGCGGCCGCCGCGGAGTGGTAGGCCAAGTCTGCCACCTGCCGGCCGGAGCGCTCCTCGTCGGCGGCGAGCGCCTGGCCGACCGCGAGGTGCAGCTCCGCCCGCCGAATCCCGGTGAGCCGGTCATAGAGCGCGCGGCGCACGAGCTCGTGCGTGAACCGGTAGGCGAGCGCCCGGCTCGGGATCTCCTCGACCATCCCGCTGCGGACGGCCTCGTCGAGCGCCGCGAGCAGGTCGGGGTCGTCGAGGCGAGCGGCGCGGCGAAGGACGTCGAGCTCGAACTCCGCGCCGGCCGTGGCAGCCAGGTCGAGCAGGTCATTTGCTCGTGGGGAGACGCGCGACAGCCGCTGGCTGACGACCTCCCGAACGCTCTCGGGCGTGCCGACCTGGCTGGGCTGGCGGGTGAGGCGCGCCGTGCCGCCCTCCACCTCGACCGCACCGGTCTCGACGAGCGTGCGCCACAGCTCGCAGACCAGGAAGGCGTTGCCGTCGGTGAGCTCCTCGATCGTGGATGCGAGGTCCGGGTCGGCGTCGCCGCCCGCGGCCCGGCGCACGAACTCCGTCACCTCCTCGCCCGACAGGCCGGTGAGCCGCATCCGCACGACGTCCTCGGAGCGGCGCAGGTCCGCGAGCGTCTCGGACAGCGTCTCCGGCAGGTCGGCCTCGGTGTCGCGGAACGTGCCGAGCACGAGCAGGCGCGCCGAGCCGGCGGCACGGGCGAGGTGACGCAGGAGCAGCATGGTCGGCGCGTCGGCCCAGTGGCCGTCCTCGATCACCAACAGCACCGGCCGGGTCCGGCTGACGCCGGTCAGGAGGTCGGTGACGGCGGTGTGGAGGCGGTGACGCTCGGTGTCGGGGTCGGCTGTGACCGGGGGCGGGAGCCCGTCGATCCGGGCGGGCAGGTCGGGCAGCATGCGCGTGAGCTCACCGCCCGCCGTGCCGAGCGCGGACCGGAGCTCTTCAGGCTCGGTGACGCGCGCGAGGTGGTCGAGGGCCTCGACGAACGGGCCGTAGGGTGCGCGCACGACCGCATCGCAGGCGCCGTAGAGGACGAGCGCGCCGTCGCCGGCCGTCTCGCGGGCGAATTCGCGCACCAGCCGGCTCTTCCCCGACCCTGCCTCGCCGCCGACCAGCACGACGCGGCGGCCCTCTCCCGCCGCCTTCGGCATGAGCGCCCGGAGCGTTTCCAGCTCGACCGAGCGGCCGACGAACGGGAAGGTCGAGTCGAGCGAGAGCGAACCGGGAAGGTCGTGCATGCCGCAGTCCCCGTGGACGATAGTCAGATCTGATCAGTGGCTGTGTGCCGACCCGCATAGTGGCGGGCGCGAGGTCGGTCAGTCCGAGTCATGACAGCGGGCCGCTCGGGGCGTAGGTTTGACGCTGCACGGCTCTCCCCACGACCAGGAGGATTGGAATGAGCGCTGTCACCACACCCGCGCAGGCGGCCGAGGAGCTCTCGAGGTTCCAGGGTCAGTTGATCGGCCCGAGCGACTCCGGCTACGAGGAGGCGCGCAAGGTCTACAACGCGATGATCGACAGGCGGCCTGCGCTGATCGCGCAATGCACCGGCCCCGACGACGTCGCGAAGGTGATCGGCTTCGCCCGCAATCACGACCTGCGGATTGCCGTGCGCGGCGGCGGCCACAACGGCGCCGGCCTCGGCACGGTCGACGGGGGCGTCGTGATCGACCTCTCGCCGATCAAGGGAATCGAAGTCGACCCAGCCGCGCGGACGGTGCGCGTGGGCGGCGGCTGCACCTGGGGCGAGGTCGACGCGGCCACGAACCCGCACGGGCTCGCCACGCCGAGCGGGATCATCTCGACGACGGGCGTCGGCGGCCTGACGCTCGGCGGCGGCCTCGGCCACCTGACCCGCAAGTGCGGCCTCTCGATTGACAACCTGCTCGAGGCGGAGATCGTGCTCGCGAACGGCGAGCGCGTGCGCGCGAGCGCGGGCGAGAACCCGGACCTCTATTGGGCGATCCGCGGGGGCGGCGGCAACTTCGGCGTCGTCACGGAGTTCAAGTTCCGGCTGCACGACGTCGGCACGATCGTCGGCGGCCCGACGTTCTGGCCGGTCGAGGCGAGCGCCGAGGTGCTGTCCGTGTACCGCGATTTCCTGCCGTCCGCGCCGCGCGAGCTGAACGGGTTCTTCGCGTTTGCGACCGTGCCGCCGGCGGAGCCCTTCCCGGAGGCGATCCACCTGCGCAAGGTCTGCGGCGTAGTCTGGTGCTACGCCGGCGACGACGAGGACGCGGCCGCCAAGGCGATGGCTCCGCTGCTCGACAACGTGTCGGAGCCGCTGATGCACGGCGTGCAGCCGATGCCGCACCCGATGCTGCAGGGCGCATTCGACGCGCTCTACCCGAAGGGCGACCAGTGGTACTGGCGCGCGGACTTCGTGAACGAGATCCCGGACGAGGCCGTGGCAGAGCACGCGCGGTACGGAGCCGAGATGCCGACCATGCAGTCGACGATGCACATGTACCCGATCGACGGCGCGGCGCACGACGTCGAGTCGGAGGACACGGCGTGGAGCTACCGAGACGCGACGTGGGGCGCGGTGTTCGCGGGCGTCGACCCCGACCCGGGGAACGTGGACAAGATCCGGACCTGGACCGTCGACTACCACGAGGCCCTGCACCCGTACTCGGCAGGCGGTGCCTACGTGAACATGATGATGGACGAGGGCCAGGAGCGGGTGCGCGCGAGCTATCGCGACAACTACGAGCGGCTGGCACGGATCAAGGCCGAGTACGACCCGGAGAACACGTTCCGGGTGAATCAGAACATCGAGCCGAAGTCGTAGCTGTCAAACGCCGAGCGAGGAGAAAGGGGAGTCTCCAATGAGGACGATCGAACGTGAAGACGTGCCGGTGGCAATCAAGGACGACAACGTCGAGCTGCGGGTTGCAGAAGCAGGCGACATGACGGTCTCCTTCGTCACGATCAGCAAGGGCGCCGACCTGGCGCCCGCGCTGGTCGGCCTGCCGGACGACCTATGCCAATGCCCGCACTGGGGCTACATGCTCAAGGGCCGGGTGAAGATGAAGACGAAGGACGGGGATCAGGTCTATGAGGCCGGCCAGGTCTTCTATTGGGGCCCGGGCCACGCACCCGAGGCGCTCGAGGACTCGGAGTACGTGGACTTCTCTCCGACGGAGGAGTTCGAGGCGGTTATTCGGCATATTCAGGGTGGGGGGTAGCTCGCGCGCGCCGCTGTGAAGACGAAGCGGGGCGATCCGCGGGGGCGGCCGCAACTTCGGCGTCGTCACGGTGATGATGGACGAGGGCCCAGGAGCGGGTGCGCGCGAGCTACCGCTATAACTAACGAACGGCTGGCGCGGATCAAGGCGGAGTACGATCCGGAGCACAGCTTCCGCGTAAACCAGGACATCGAGCCGAAGGGGTAGGGGGCACCTGCCACTTTCACTCCGGCGCCAGGGGCATAACCGTCCTTGCCGGTGTCCAAGCAAAACTGGGAACTATGGTGGAGCTTGTGGAGGCACGCGCATGCCGGCTGGCACTGGGCGGTGCGGAGGGAGTCGGCGGCGTGGCAGCAGAGTCAGCAGTCATACGAAGGTACCGTAGCCAGAATTTTCTAGGCCCAACAGCTGGCACGCCTTCCGAAGCCGTCTAACGTCGCCCTCCTCAATCGGCCGGTTATGTGCGACTTTGTGTCTCACGAACAGAATGTCGTCCATCAGTTCAGCAAACGTCGTGGCCCGGACCCCACTCCCGCGTTGACACTTAGCTGACTGAGATTGCTCGGACGGGTGAGGAGGGGCGAAGCCCCGACGAGGCCGTCCGAGGGGACTCGCAGCATGGGCCGCTCGACCGAAGGAGATCGAGTTGGCAACCCAACGCAAGTACCGCAAGTTCACGACCCAGCAAAAGCTCGAGATCGTGCTGGCTGGG
>JBBQKG010000017.1:0-66575 GCA_038326655.1 Solirubrobacterales bacterium | reverse complement strand
GTTCAAGGAATCGCGCGGTTTCGCCAAGCGCGTCAAGGAGATCCTCGGCGACGCGCCCGACTTCGTCTTCGAGCACGTCGGCCAGGCCACTTTTCCGACCTCGGTCTTCGTCGTCAAGCCGTTCGGGAAGGTCGTCATCTGCGGCGCCACCTCCGGCTACACGCTCGACTTCGACGTGCGCTACCTGTGGATGCGCCAGAAGCAGATCATCGGGTCACACTTCGCGAACGCGTGGGAGGCCACCAAAGCCAACGAGCTGATCGATCAGTCCAAGATCAGGCCGGTGCTCTGGCGCGTGATGCCCTTCGAGGGCGTCGGCGAGGCACACCAGCTAATGCGCGAGAACAAGCACCAGGGCAAGATCGCGATCCTCGTGGGGGCCGAGAAGGAAGGCCTCGGCAAGACCGCGGAAGGCCCCGGCGCGATCAGGGCCGAAGTCGGCAGTTGAGCGAGGCGGCAGCGCGGCGATGATCGAGATGGCCCACATCGACTATCACCTCACGCCGTTCCGGGCAGAGAAGTTCGCCGTGCTCTACCGGCCGATCGTGCCGCGCGTGCTCGCCTACGGAGCCGTCGGGTACAGCTTCACCCGCTCCGAGGAGGACTCGGACCACTTCGTGCACGCGTCGCTGTGGGACGACCGCGAAGGCTTTCACCGCTTCTGGATGTCGCGGGAGATGCAGGACATGCGCGTGAAGATCATCGGGATGTACGAGCAGCCCGTCGTGCCCAGCTGGGCGACGATCATCGACCGCGGCTAGTCGCCGGCTCCGGCCTCCTCATCCATCGTCGTGCGCTCCGCGCGACTGCTCAGCTCGTGCGCTCCGCGCGACTTCTCGCGCCGTTGCGCGCCGCCCCGACCTGATCGCGCTCCCATGCTGGCACCGGAGCCCGGGCCTCGGCGGCCCTTTGCACCTCCTTCAATCCGTCCTGTAGTCCCTCTCGCGTAGACAGGTCGATGCCCATGTCGAGCACGACCAGCGTCCGCTTGGTCTGAGCGAACCAGCCCACCAGCTCCCTGAGCCTCAGGGCGGAGTCGCTCGCGCGGCCGAGACTGCTCGCGACGAGGTTCGGCGCGTCGCCGCGCACGATCCTTTCGAGCGCGTAGTCGAGCGCGTCGTCGTCCCCTCCCGGGACCTCGTGCAGCACCTCGAGGAGATCCCAGCCCCGGCGCCTGCACTCCTCCCAGATCGCCAGCTCCTGCGCGCTGGCGTCGCCGATCCTCGGCCCGGCCGGCTCGCCGACGTAGCCGATCACCTTCGGCCTCGGCAGGGTCAGCCTCGCAATCTCCTCGACCCGGACCCAGACGGGCGCCGGCTTCTCGGAGTCGCTGACCAGGTACATGGCCTGGGGCGATCCGTTCGTATCCGCGCCCTTCCTGTAGGCAAGGGCGGTCGCGCGTCCCCTGAACGGACCCGCGGCCCAGCTGACCCCCTGGACGTCCATCTCGTGATCGATCGGCACGACAGTGGTCGAGCCCTTGATCCTCCTGCGCCCTCTGATGAGGTCGTGTCCGTACGCCAGCGCAAGCAACCCGGCGATCGCGGCCAGCACGATCTCGGTCCAATCGCCGCGGCCGGAACCGGACCCGGACCCTGCCGGGATCACGCGTGCGGTGCTCTGTCCGTGACGCCGCGGACCAGCCGTTCGCGAAGCGGCCTGTGAGCGACAGGCGGGCCGAGCGCAGATCGCACGCAGCAGCTTGCGCGTCTTCGGGCCGGCGATGCCGTCCTGGCTCAGGCCGTAGTCACCCTGCAGCCGCTGGACGGCCCCCCGCGTGATCGGGCCGAACCGGCCGTCGACGCCCGATGAGCCGAGCTTGTAGCCCTTGGCCCCCAGACGCAGCTGGAGCGTGCGGACGCGCTCGCTTGGCCGCGCACCCATGCCGGTGCCCTCGGTGAGCAGCGGGGTCACTTCCGGCCGGGCGGCGATCGCCGCCGCCGGGGAAATCGTGCTTGTCCCGACTCCCAGCAGCACGCCGAACAGGCAGGCCGCCGAGAGCATGATTCTGACTCTCATGAATCATCTCCTTCTCGAACGTTTGAAACACCGGCGGAAGCCGGTGCCACCCGACTGCGCTTGGGGCTAGCCGGGTTGTTCGAGAGGCGAGACGCAGCACGCCACGAGGAGCGGCACAGGCCGCAGGTGACGTCTGACGGTGAAGCTCATGCGCATCGCCGCAGCGAGCATCGCGAGGGCTGCAGCGATGCCAAATCCGAACAGCGCGGGAGCGGAAGCGCCCCCGAAAGACACCGGCGCTGGGACGGGCGGGGCGTTCGGCGGGACCTGCCCGCGGACCGTCGCTGCCGCGTCCGCCAGCTGGGACATCGCGGCAGCTCGGATTCGCTCGAGCCGGCTCGGCCCGGCAGCAACGAGGTGCCGGCCGTGCGTGACCTGTGCTGCCGCAGGTGCGCCCTTCACGGCGCCGGACGCGAAGAAGCCCGGCCCCTGGCCCGGAGCGGAGCCCGTCGCCAGGGTGGCGCCGGGGGTACCGGTGCCGGCCCCGGGGCCGGCGGGCGGCGTGCCGCCATTTCCGTTCCCGGCCACCGCCTGTGCGTGGCCGGAGGAACCGGCCGATCCAGGTGAGGGTCCGCCCACCGGAGCGGGCCGGCCGGTGACCGGCTGCGCGACCGTGGACCTCAGGGGCGGGCGGCCCGTCGCAGAGACCTGGTCGAGGAGCGGCTGGACGATCTGCTCTACGGGCCCGGCCGTGGACGGAGGGTCAGCCGGCGGCAGCTTGCCGGTCACCGGCGCGAGTACCTTGTCCACGGTCGACGAGACCTCGTGGACGACCGGGCGAACGATCTGCTCCACCGGCACGGTGGAAGGCGTGTCCACCTGCGTCAACTTGCCGGTCGCGGGAGCGAGCACCTTGTCCACCGTCGAAGAGGCGGCCTCGACGACCGGCGCGACGGCCTGCTCGACCGCCTTCGTGGACGGCAAAGACGGCGCGGCCGGCGTCGACGCCTTCGCCAACCCGTCGGACATGCTGGGAGCCGAGGTCGGCGATGCGACTGCCGCCTTGCTCGTCTCGAGGGCAGGAAGCTTCTCTGCGCCCGCGGCCGTCGGAGACACAACGTCCGTGACAACGCCGGCAACAGATGCGCCATCTGGCAGCGCCGCCACGGCGGCCGGGGGTGCAGACACTGCCACCACCATGATGGTCAGGGGTAAAACGAACCTCCGTGTTACACGCACCCTGCAGCCTTTCGCCGCCCGCTACACGGCTCCCTACCCGCGCGCAGGGGGGTCAAACTCCTAATCGCGAGCGTGGGCCGAGCGGCGGGCGCCGAGCCGGCGCGAGCCGGCCGCCAGGAGCTCGCCCACAACCGCTGTACCGGGCCCGATCCTGCCGCCGGGGCCGGCGCTGTTCGAGCTGTTCCCCGCGATCCGGTTCGAGGTCGCCGACGTGCTCGTCAAGGGTTGGCCTTGGCGCACCCGCGTGGTCGCGCTCGTCGACGTCCGGACCAAGGTGCTCGGTGAGCCCTACCGCAACGAGGTCGCTCAGACGATCGAGCTGCGGTGGGGCCGGATCACGAAGATCCGGGCGATCGAGGATTGAAGGAGGGGCGCCGCAATGGCGCCCCCGTTTCCGTGACGGTTGCGGCGCCTACGCGTGCGCGCCCGCGGCTGGCTGATGCGCCTCGCGGCGACCGGCTGTGATCGCGCCGAACGCGCCCAGGAGCGCTACCGCCGAGGCGCCGACGCCCCACCAGAAACCGGCGTCGTTCCAGCCGATCGCGTTGTCGAGCGACCACTGGCCGGCGCCATTGAAGGCGAGGCCGATCGCGACGACCGCATAGGTCAGCGGCAACTCCCAGCCGCCGTTCGTCGCCCACGGGCCCTTCCCCCTATGCGCGGTGAGGGCCGCAACGAGCATCGTCGACGCGATCAGGGCCGCGGCAAGCGGCGTCGCGAGGGCGAGCGCGAGCAGGACACCCCCGACGAACTCGGAGGTGCCGGCCGCAAGCGCGTTGCGGCGACCCGGGCGCATGCCGAGTGACTCCATGAAGCCGCCGGTGACCTCCGGGCCGTGTCCACCGAACCAGCCGAAGAGCTTCTGGGCGCCGTGGCCTGCCAGCAAGAGGCCGAACGTCAAATGGATGATGAAAAGCCCTACTTCCATTGCAATCTCCAAATCCGCCCTGTGGGCTGTGGTCGTCCGGGCCTGCCGGAAGTACTTGCGTACTCAAGAAGCATACCAGGGATGCTTGCGCCCTCAACCAACATTGCCTTCGCTCTCGGGTACCCGTCGCGGACACCCAGCGAAACGCGGCCGGGCGCGGCGCGTCGGCGCGATCGGCCGTCAGCCGCGCTCGAGCGGGGCCATCGTGAGGCCGGCGTCCCGGAGCTGCTCCCAGTAGAGCTCGGCCGGCTCCCGGTCGCCGGTCCACACGACAGCCTGGCCACTGTTGTGGATCTGGTCGGCCACCCGGTACCCCTTTTCGACCGACATCCCCGGGATCACGCGCGCCAGCGTGCCGGCGACGTGGTCGAAGGTGTTGTGGTTGTCGTTCAGGACGATCACTCGCCAGCCACCGCCCTGCCCGCTGCCCGGGCCGCCGGTGCGTGGCAGCTCGATCGTCTCGGTCGCCATCAGCGCGCGGCCCTTGCTTGTTTCTGCTCGGTTTGCGCCTGCTTCTGCCAGTAGCGGCGAAGCCCCATCCACCGCTGCTCGACCGGCGACCCGGATTGAAAGGCCGTCGCGATCCGCGCATCGGTGCGCTCGCGCGTGAGGCGGTTCACCTCCGCGACGAACGCCTGCACGGCCTCGTCGGTGTCGCCGTACTCGGCAAGCATGCGCCGGACGAGCTCGCTCTGCTCGGTGAGTGCGCGCTTGGCACGCTCCAGGTGCGGGCCGGGGTCGAGGACGGCGCCGAAGTGCGTCAGCGCGAGAAACCGCGGCTCGCGCTCGGCGACCAGGTCGATCGAGCGCATCCAGGCGGGGACGTCGATGTCGGGCGGCGGCGTCGGCGGCTGGACGAGGTCGGAGGGCGGAATCCGCACGCCCGCGACGTCGCCGACGTAGGCGGTTCCGTCGGTGTCGTCGAAATAGACGACATGATGAGACGCATGCCCGGGCGTGTACTCGACCGCGAGCCGCCGGCCGGCGACGTCGATCGTCTCCCCTCCCTCGAGCACGCGGATGTTTCGCTCGGGCACCGGCACGACCCTGCCCCACAGATGGCCCATGCGGTCTCCGTAGAGCTGCCCGGCGCTCGCCAGCAGCCTGGTTGGGTCGACCAGGTGGGGCGCGCCTTTTGCGTGCACCCACACGTCGAGGTCGGGAAAACGCTCGACCAGCGCCCCGGTCGCGCCCGCGTGATCGAGGTGGATGTGCGTCAGCAACAGCGCACGCGGTGGCTCGACGACACCGGCCAACAGCGTCTCCATGCGACTTTCGGGACCCGGATCGACGATCGCGCCGCCGAGGTCCCAGGCGCCGATCACGCGCTCGCGGTCGAGCTGGCGGACGTCGATCAGCGTCGAATCGGGTTCGGCGGCCACGACCCCATTAAACTCACATCGTGAGCTTCGCGAGGAGGCGTTGATGGCCGATAACGGCGCACATGGCAACGGAAGGGCCGAGCTCGACGAGTTGATCCGGTCCAAGGAGCAGGAGCTTCAGGAGCTCCGCAACGCGCGCCGCCGCTGGGAGGAAGGCCCACTCGCAAAGACCCTCGAGAAGCAGGGCGAGCGGCGTGAGCACTTCGAGACGCTCTCGGGCCTCGAGACCGACCGCCTCTACACCCCCGAGCACGTCGCGGACGTCGACTACACCCGCGACCTCGGTTTCCCCGGCCAGTACCCGTTCACGCGCGGCATCCAGCCCACGATGTATCGAGGGCGCCCCTGGACGATCCGCCAGTACGCCGGCTTCGGCACGCCCGAGGCGACCAACGAGCGCTTCAAGTTCCTCCTTTCTCAAGGCCAGCCCGGGCTCTCCGCCGCCTTCGACCTGCCAACGCAGATGGGGCTCGACTCCGATGACGAGCGGGCCGAGGGCGAGGTCGGCCAGGTCGGCGTCGCGATCGACTCGCTTGCCGACATGGAGGTCGTCTTCGACGGCATCCCGCTCGACCGCGTCTCGACCTCGATGACAATCAACGCGCCGGCGCCCGTGCTGGTCGCGATGTACGTCGCGGTCGCCGACAAGCAGGGCGTGTCCCGCGAGCAGGTGTCGGGCACCGCCCAGAACGACGTCCTAAAGGAGTACGTCGCACGCGGCACGTTCATCTACCCGCCCAAGCCTTCGTTGCGGCTGGCCGCGGACCTGATCGCCTGGTGCGCGACCGACGCGCCGCGCTTCAACGCGATCTCGCTCTCGGGCTATCACATGCGCGAGGCCGGCTCGACCGCCGTGCAGGAGATCGCGTTCACGTTCGCCAACGCGATCGCCTACATCGAGGCTGTGCGCGAGCGCGGCGTCGAGATCGACGCGTTCGCACCGCGCCTGTCGTGGATCTTCAACACCCACATCAACTTCTTCGAGGAGATCGCGAAGTACCGCGCCCTCCGGCGCCTGTGGGCCCGGATCATGCGCGAGCGCTTCGGTGCCACCGATCCCCGCTCGATGATGGTTCGCACCCACACGCAGACGGGCGGGTCGACGCTGACCGCCCAGCAACCGGAGAACAACATCGTGCGCGCGGCGGTCCAGGCGCTCGCCGCGGCGCTCGGCGGCGTTCAGTCGATGGCGCTCTCCTGTTACGACGAGGCACTCGCGATCCCGACCGAGAAGGCGCAGAAGATCGCGGTCCGCACGCAGCAGATCATCGCCGAAGAGATCGGCGTCACGGACACGATCGACCCGATGGCCGGCTCCTACTACCTCGAGTGGCTCACCGGTGAGCTCGAGCGGCGTGCCGTCGAGGAGATGGACAAGATCGAGAAGCTCGGGGGCGCCGTCGAGGCGATCGACTCCGGCTACTACCACAAGGCGATCCTCGACGAGGCCTACAAGTGGGAGCAGGACGTGAACGAGGGCGAGCGTGTCGTCGTGGGAGTCAACAAGTACCGCGACGAGGAGGACCCGCACCCGGAGTACTTCCGGGTCGACCAGACGCTTGCCGACCGCCAGCGCGAGAAGCTCGAGCAGCTCCGTGCCACGCGCGACTCGGCCGCATCCGAAGAGAAGCTGGCGGCGCTTCGGACCGCCTGTGAGACCGACGGGGCCAACCTCATGGCGCCGATCATCGAGGCAGTGCACGCCTACTGCACGCTGGGGGAGATCTGCGGCGCCATGAAGGGCGTCTTCGGCGAATACAAGGCGCTCGCGACGATCTGAGGCCGTGGAGGTCCTGCAGCGCAGCCGGAGTGCCCAGCTCGGCTTCCTGGTGGCCTCGTTCGGGCTCGCGACGCTGATCGCGAAGGCTGCCGGCGCAGGCTGGGGCGCCGCGTCGGCCTTTGGTCAGATGGCCTTCGTCGCCGCCGTCGTGCTGGTCCTCCTGATGGACGAGCGAGAGCGCGGATAGTCTGCCTCCGTGGCGGGCGTCGGCACCTTCATATCGGTCGGAAGGTCCCTGGACCAGGCCGTCGAGCGCGTGAAGCTCGCCGACGAGCTCGGTTACGACTCCACCTACGTGACGCATATCGCGGGCCGCGACTCGCTGACGGTGCTGATGGCCTACGCGGCGGTCAGTGAGCGCATCAAGCTCGGCACGGGCGTGCTGCCGATCTACTCGCGCACTCCCGTCGCGACGGCGCAGAGCGCCGCGACGGTGGACGAGTACTCCACTGGGCGCATGGTCCTGGGCCTTGGCGTGTCGCACAAGGTGACGGTCGAGAACTGGTACGGGACCGAGCTGGAGCGGCCTCTGAAGGCGATGCGCGAGTACGCCGGCATCGTGCGTGCGGCGTTCCGCGGGGAGGACCCGCCCGAGGGCGACATCTTCAGGAGCCGCTTCCGTTTCATGGGCTACGGGCCGCGCGCGGACCTGCCGATCTACGTCGCGGCGCTGTCGCCGAAGATGCTGAGGCTTGCCGGCGAGATCGCCGACGGCGCGATGCTCTGGCTCTGCAATCCGGACTACATCCGCGACGTCGTCGTGCCGGAGGTTCGGGCGGGGCGAGAGCAGGCCGGGCGGGCGCTCGAGGGATTCGACATCGTGGCCGCGGTTCCGACTGCGGTCACAGACGACAAGGCGGCCGCCTACGAGACCATGCGCACCGACCTGATCACGTACTGGAGCCTCCCCTTCTACCGCGCAATGATCGAGCGCTCGGGCTTCGGCGACGACATCGCCGGGTTCGACGCGGCGATGCAGTCCGGCGACGTGGAGCGGGCGAAGGCCGCTATCTCGGACCGTTTCCTCGACGACCTCACCGCGATCGGCTCTACGGAGGACGTCCGCGCGGGCATCGAGCGGTATGCGGCAGCGGGTGCCACCTCGCCCTGCATCGGCGCGGTGCCCCGCACCGATTTCGAGGCCGCGCTGGAGGCCGCAAAACCCGCCTGAGCAGCGGAAACTCGGCATCCCCGCGAGGGCGGCGGAGGTGGCGGTCTAGACTAGCCGGGATGGCATCCCGCGCTGAGCCGCTGAGGGACGGCCACGGTCGTCGGATCGGGGATCTGCGGGTCTCCGTCACCGATCGATGCAACTTTCGGTGCCAGTACTGCATGCCGGCCGAGGGCCTGCCCTGGCTCCAGCGCTCGGAGCTGCTCACGTTCGAGGAGATCGAGCGCCTCGTGAGAGTGATGGTGCCGCTCGGCGTTCAGAGCATCCGCCTCACCGGAGGCGAGCCGCTGGTCCGGCGCGACCTGCCGAAGCTGATCGCGATGCTGAGCGCCGTCGAAGGACTCGAAGACCTGTCTCTCACGACCAACGGCTACCTGCTCGCCGGCATGGCCGGAGACCTCGTCGCGGCCGGCCTGAGGCGGATCAACGTGTCGCTCGACTCGCTTTCGCGTGACCGGTTCTTCGAGATGACGCGCCGTGACTCGCTGCCGCAGGTGATCGAGGGCCTCGAGGCGCTCGAGCGCTTCCCCGAGCTGGGCACCGTGAAGGTGAACTGCGTGGCGATGCGAGGCTTCACCGAGGCCGAGGTGCTGCCGTTCGCGGAGCTCGCACGCCGCAAGCCCTACCAGGTCCGCTTCATCGAGTTCATGCCGCTGGACGCCGACCGCGCGTGGTCGCAGGACCGCGTCCTCACCGGCGCCGAGGTGCGCGCGATCGTCGACCGGGTCTATCCGCTCGAGCCGGTCGAGCGCGAGCCGCATGCGACCGCGAAGGTCTGGCGGTTCCGCGACGGCCGCGGGGAGCTCGGCTTCGTGAACCCGGTGTCGGAGCCCTTCTGCGCCGACTGCGACCGAATCCGGCTGACGGCCGAGGGCAAGCTGCGGACGTGCCTGTTCAGCCTGCACGAGACCGACCTTCGGGCGCCGCTCCGGGAAGGCGCCGGAGACGAGCACCTCGAAGACGTCGTCCGCGACGCCGTCTGGCGCAAGGAGCTCAAGCACCACGTCGCGGAGCCCGGGTTCCGCCAGCCGCCCCGCACGATGAGCCAGATCGGCGGCTAGCAGGCACCGTGTCCCAGCCAGGATCAGACACCCCCCCGCCCGAGCGCAACGTGGCCCCGAACGAGGGGCGCCCGTGGCTGCGCTGCTACCGGTGCTGGTCGCAGAACCTCGAGGCGCAGGTGCACTACGACGCGATCCTTCGGATCGACGCCGAGTCGGGTGGCTTCTCCGAGCGGCTGGACGAGGTCCAGGAGGCGGTCGTCCAGTGCCTCGACTGCATGCACGATCAGCCTCACCTGACCTTCACCGACGGCCGGGTCGAGCCTGTCGAGGACCGCTGGGAGCGCATGGTGACGGGCACGCCGTGGGTCGCCTCGTGCACGGTCACGGTGGACCAGGACCTGGTCGAGGTCTGCTCCGGGCCGGAGGCCGCCGACGCGCTCACGTACGCCGCCTTCGGCGAGGGCGGCACCCGCGAGTTCTTCACGCACGTGCGGTTCCACAAGCACGACGAGGACAAGATCACGATCCACCTGCTGGTCGAGCTCTACGCGCGTACCTCGGAGGAGGCCGCCGAGGTGCTCGAGGAGTCCTCGCGCGGCCAGCTCACGATCACCTCGCTGGCCGAGGAATCACGGCCGCCCGCGGCCGAGTCCGACGAGGCCCACTAGCTGTAGTTCCCAGCCGCGTGCGCTAGTCGGTGCGCTGCTCTTCCACGTCGGCTGCCTGCCTGTCCCGCCGCCGGCGGCGGCGCAGCCGGCGCCGCCTGCGCGGGCGCTCGGCCGTGCGCTCATCGCGCACGGGGGCGTCGGCCACAGGCGCCGCAGCCGGTGCAACCGCCTCGTCCACGACCGGCAGGGCCGCGAGGAACCCGAGGCCGTAGGCGGCCAGCAGCGTGATCAGGGCCCCGGTCCCGTAGAAGAATCCGAGCCACTCGAGCACCCGCACGCCGGTGTCGCCGGCGGCCGCGCCAGTCGCCGGCGCGCCGTGGTTCCACAGCAGGCTGACGTTCGGGCCGACCACGAACCATAGGCCGCCGGCGAGCCCCAGCAGACCGCCGAGCGCGGCGCTCGAGCGCCGCGTGCTGTAGAGCATGATCAGCCCGCCGACCGCGGCGGCGGCGCCTGGCAGCACGGAGAGCCACAGGCGGTCGATGGTCCAGTGCCAGGTCTCCGTGCTCCCGATCTGGTAGTCGAAGTACGGGCCGACGAACGGGATCAGCGCGCCCCAGACCCCCAGCAGCACCAGCAGTAATCCGGTCACGGCACCCCGGCGGCGCGGGATCCTGCGCAATGCGACACGTCGGGCCATCACGGGTCCTCTACCCCGCGTTGCGGGCGCGAGAAACGCCGTCTTGTAAGGATCGACGGCTAGTCGGCGGAGCTGAGCTGCTCCTCCAGCTTTGCCAGCTGGTCGTGAAGCTCCTGGGGCAGGCGGTCGCCGAACTTGGCGAAGTGCTCGTGCACCGCGGGGATCTCCCCTAGGAATCCGGCCGGGTCTACGCGCAGGAGCTCGGCGATCTGATCCTCGCCCACGTTCAGCCCCTCGGTGTCGATCGCGCCCGGCGCCGGCACCAGCCCCGCGGCGGTCTCGACCGCGTCTGCCTTGCCTTCGCAGCGCCGGAAGATCCATGCCAGGACCCGGCTGTTCTCGCCGAACCCCGGCCAGAGGAACTTGCCCGAGGAGTCCTTCCGGAACCAGTTCACGTTGTAGAGCCGCGGCAGCTTGGAGGCATCCGCGCGCTTGCCGATGTCCAGCCAGTGACGGAAGTAGTCGGCCATGTGGTAGCCGCAGAAGGGCAGCATCGCGAACGGGTCGAAGCGCAGCTTGCCGACAGCACCCGCGGCCGCGGCGGTGGTCTCCGAGGACATGATCGATCCCATGAAGACGCCGTGCTCCCAGTCGAATGCCTCTCGCACGAGCGGCACGACCGTCGCGCGCCTGCCCCCGAAGAGGATCGCCTCGATCGGCACACCGGCGGGGTCCTCCCACTCCGGGGCGATCGACGGGCACTGCCTGGCAGGCGTCGTGAAGCGGGCATTGGGGTGCGCGGCCGGCGCCTCCGACTCCGGCGTCCACTGTCCTCCGTGCCAGTCGATCAGGTGCGCGGGCGGCGCGGTGGTCATCCCCTCCCACCAGATGTCGCCGTCGTCGGTCAGCGCGCAGTTTGTGAAAACCGAGCACTCTCGCACCGTCGCGATCGCGTTCGGGTTGGTTTTCTCGCTCGTCCCGGGGGCGACGCCGAAGAACCCCGCCTCGGGGTTGATCGCGTAGAGGCGCCCGTCGGGGCCGAACTTCATCCAGGCGATGTCGTCGCCGATCGTCTCCACCTTCCACCCCGGCAGCGTCGGGATCAGCATCGCGAGGTTCGTCTTCCCGCAAGCCGACGGGAATGCGCCCGCCACGTACTTGCTGGTGCCCTCCGGCGAGGTGAGCTTCAGGATCAGCATGTGCTCGGCCATCCAGCCCTCGTCGCGCGCCATCGCCGAGGCGATCCGCAGCGCGAAGCACTTCTTCCCCAGCAGCGCGTTGCCCCCGTATCCGGAGCCGTAGGACCAGATCTCGCGCGACTCCGGGAAGTGCACGATGTACTTGTTCTCGGCGTCACACGGCCATGGCACGTCGGCGCGGCCTTCGGGGAGCGGGTACCCGACCGAATGCAGGCAGGGCACGAAATCGCCGTCCTCGCCGAGTGCGTCCAGCGCCCGCTGCCCCATCCGCGTCATGATCCGCATGCTCACCACGACGTATGGAGAGTCGGTCAGCTGCACCCCGATGTGGGCGATCGGCGAGCCGATCGGGCCCATCGAAAACGGCACCACGTACATCGTGCGGCCCTCCATGGAACCCTCGAAGAGGTCGTTCAGGAGATCCCTCATCTCCGCCGGCTCGCGCCAGTTGTTGGTGGGACCGGCGTCTGCCGCCTTCTCGGAGCAGATAAAGGTCCGGTCCTCCACCCGCGCGACGTCGCCGGGGTCCGAGCGCGCCAGGTAGGAGTTGGGCCGCTTGGCGTCGGACAGCTTCTCGAACGTGCCGGCCTCGACCAGCTCACCGCAGAGGCGGTCGTACTCCTCCGCCGAGCCGTCGCACCAGTGGATCGAAGCGGGCTGCGTCAGCGCCGCGACCTCTTCGACCCAGACCCGCAGTCGCTCGTGGTTGGTCGGCGCGTCCGTGCGCGGTGTGGCTGTGCTCGACTCGTTCAAAGGTGGCTCAACTCCTCGTGGACTGCTTGATTGGTGAGTCAATGCAGAGATTCTGCCGGATTCCGGCCCTCGGGTGCAATCCGCTTCCGAAGCGCGCTAGCCGGCGCTTTCGGGCCGGCGAGGCACGAGCACGGCTCGCTTGAACGTCGCCACGAGCTCGTTGCGCTGGTTGTAGACGTCGGTTCTGACCGTGACGATGCCCCGATCCGGCTTGCTTTGAGAGGGCCGCACCTCGAGCACCTCGGACTCCGCGTAGAGCGTGTCGCCGTGGAATACCGGGGCCGGATGGGTGAGCTCCTCGGTGGCGAGGTTCGCGATCGCCTTGCCCGACACGTCGGCCACCGACATGCCGAGGGCGAGCGAGTAGACGAGCGGCCCGACCACCACGTTCCTGCCCTGCTGGGACTGACGCGCGTACTCGTCGTTGAGGTGAAGCGGGTGGTGGTTCATCGTGATCAGGCAAAAGAGGTGATCGTCTGCCTCGGTCACGGTCTTCGCAGGCCAATGCTTATAGGTCGCGCCCTCCTCGAAGTCCTCGAGGTAGCGACCGTAGGGACGCGCGCCGGTTGCCTCGCGCGAAGCCTGGTCGAACGTCGTCCCCTGCTTCGTATCGGTCTCCGCCAAGTGGTCACAACCTCCGTTTCTTGGTCTTCTGACGCGCCTCGTGGCGCTCAATGACTCTACCGATCAGCTTGACGATCTCTTCCTGGCCGACGACCCTCACGTAGCCGTTCTCGTAGGCGTCGCGCCAGTGCTGAAGCTGGCCGTCGCGGGCCAGCTCGTTGAAGTGGGACCGGGGCGCGAGCACCGTGATCTTCGCGTCCGCGGCCGGATCGCGCTTCACGTCGATGGCGGGCAACTCGACTCGCCAGGTCTGCGAGTCGCGGCGCGCGCGCAGGTCGAGCCGCAGCACGACTTTGAGTTGCTTGAGCGCCGGCACCTCATCCAGGAAGCGCCGCGCGCCCAGCTCGATCAGCTCTTTGGTGCCCTCCGCCACCGGCGCGAAGCGTATCCGAGCGAGAACCGCTGTTAGGGTGAGGCTCGGCGCTCGGCGTCAGCCGGGTGCGCCGGCACGGTGCCCGCCGCCGCCCGGCATGATCATCACGAAACATTTCGTCCTGCTGCATTTCGCGCGCACGGGCGGCGTCTTCTTCCGCCGCATGTGCAGGGAGCACCTGCCTGCCGATTGGGAGCTGCGCGAGCTTCCGGAGACCCACGCGTACTACTCCCAGATCCCGGAGGAGTGCGCCGGGCTGCCCGCGATCTGCTTTATCCGCAATCCCTGGGACTGGTACGTCTCGTGGTATGAGTTCACCACGCAGCTGATGGCCCGCAAGGGCGGCCCACAGAGCCCGATCCGGCCGACGAATCCCTGGATCACCGTGTTCGGCGCCGGCAGCAACGACTTCACGCAAACGGTGCGCGTGTGCTGCAACCGCGACGAGGGCAACCGGTATTGGGAGCTCGCGATGCGCGAGTGGGACTGCGACCTCTACAGCGCGTGGTTCTGGCTGATGACCGGCCACGTGCCTTCCCCGCCGCCGGCGGGATCACCGCTCGCATCCCAGTTTCCCGACCGCGGCCGGCCGGTCGAGACGGGCAGGTACGAGTCTTTCCGCGAGGACTTCACGGCGTTCGTCGAGCGCAACGAGATCCCCGCGCCGCGGGAGTTCATGGACGCCATCCGGAACGAGCCGCCGCGCCACGCGAGCGTCCGGCGCCCCTACCGCGAGTACTACGACAACCAGCTGCGCGACCTCGTCGGCGCAAAGGCCCGCGGGCTGATCGACCAGTACGGGTACGAGTTCTGAGGCCTACGGGACAAAGACGCCTTCCCGCAGGAAGAGCGTTTCGTCGCCGTCGCCACAGGTCGGAGGACACCCAGCGCCATAGCCGGTGCCGTTCGGGCCCGCGTCACGCACGTTGAGCTGGCCGAACTCCCAGATCGCGCGCCGGCCCGCCACGACCGTGCCGGGGATCAAGGTATCGAGCGTGGTTGTCACCGCGCACGTGGAGCCGACCGCGGTGCTCGCGGTGGCCCCGCAGTCGACCGGAATCGCGATCTGTGTGTCGCCCGTACCAGGGGCTCCCTGAGGACCCGGCGGAGTGTTGGAGCGGTCGGTGATCCGCGTGGTGAGGGGTAAGAGGAGCAGCCGGCCTGTGTAGTCGGACAGCGGACCGCCGGGGCAGGCCGGATTCGCGGCCCGGCAGCGCACGTCGGAAACCCGGACCGAGACTGCGACGTCGCCCGGCATCACGTTGAAGGAGGCCGAGCCCACCATCCCCACCTCCGCGCCGTTCGCGTCCGGGGTGCCGGTAGTCAGCAGCACCGAGCGCGCCGTTGGGGGCTTGCAAGATCCAAACGCGAGCGGAGACCCATGCGTCGTGTTAGCTGCCGTGCACGCGATGTAGGCCGGCACGAGCGACGCGCGGAAGGGCGTTGCTCCCTTGGGCCGCGCGTAGCCCGGCTGGACCGGCTGCCAGTCAGGCGCAGCGTTGGAGGGAAGATCGTCGATCGTCGCGGCTGCCCCACCGTCCAGGTCCTGCGTCTCGATGACAGCGGATCCGGTCGGGTAATGCGTCCAGGCAATCCGCGCCCCATCGGGAGACCACACCGGCTCGACGTCCTCCAGCGGGCCGGCGCAGGTGTCCACTCCCGCCAGCGAGTTCACGCCCATGGTTCCAACGGGGCCCCAGTAGATGCCATCGTCGACGAGCCCGCAATCTTCCAGCACGACGCCGTAGCCGAAGGCGAGCTTGCCTCCGTCCGGCGACCAGTCTGGCTGGAACCCGTGCCCCGAACTGGTCTCCCCGGTCCCGTCGGTATTCACCAGGCGGATCCCCGCGCGGTCGAACGCGATCCTGGTGCCGTCCGGCGACCATGCCGGAAAGGCACCGTCGTCGACCAGCTTCGTGACGTTGCTGCCATCGGAAGCCATGACATATATGCCGAGGACGCCGTCGCGGTTGCTCTGAAAGGCGATCTTCGTACCGTCCGGCGACCAGGCGGGTTGCGTGTCCGGGCCGGTATAGGCGGTGAGCCGGGCGTCGCCACTGCCGTCCGAGCGCATCACGTAGACGTCCTCGTTCCCGCCGCCGCGACGGCTCGCGTAGGCGATCATCGTGCCGTCCGCCGAGAACGCCGGCAGGCTGTCCGCCGCCGGGTCGGTGGTGAGGCGCTGCACCCCGGGCACGCCCGGCGTCGCAAGGTAGATGTCCTGGTTGCCGTCCGCGCCCGTGCCGGCGAACGCGATCTTTCCGTTCTGGCCGGGAAACGCGCCGTAGGCGGCGCCGGCGAACGCGAGCGTGCAGGCCAGCGCCGCCACCGCTGCACCAAGTACCTGCGCACAACCTCTCATCGACCGCATGACGCCCTCTCCCCGGAAGGCCGACCCTAACAGCCGGTGGCGGACGCGTCGAGGACGTTAGAGCCTAGATCTTGTGCCGCTCGAGCAGCTTCTTCCCGATCACCATGCGCTGGATCTCGGAGGTGCCCTCGCCGATCAGCAGCAGCGGCGCGTCGCGGTAGAGGCGCTCGATCTCGTATTCCTTCGAGTAGCCGTAGCCGCCGTGGATGCGGAACGCATCCTCGACCACCTCCTTGCCGGCCTCCGAGGCGTAGAGCTTTGCCATCCCGGCCTCGACGTCTGAGCGCGTCCCCGCGTCCTTCATGCGGGCGGCCTTGAAGGTGAGCAGGCGGGCGGCCTCCACCTTCGTGGCCATGTCGGCGAGCTTGAACTGGATCGCCTGGTGCTGGGCGATCGGCTTGCCGAAGGTCTTGCGCTCCTGCGAGTAACGGAGCGCCAGCTCGAGCGCGCGCTGGGCGATGCCGACGCCGCGGGCGGCGACGTTCACGCGGCCGACCTCGAGCGCGTCCATCATCTGGCGGAAGCCCTGGCCGAGCCCGGCTCCCTCACCGCCGAGGATGCGATCGGGCGGACAGCGGTAGCCGTCGTAGATCAGCTCGGTCGACTCGACGCCCTTGTAGCCCATCTTCTTGATCTTGGGCGGGACCGTGAGACCGGCGAACTTGCCGGTGTTCTCCTCCGCGCCGGGCTCCTTCTCGGTGATGAAGCAGGTCATCCCCTTGTAGGGCGGGTCGGCCTTGGGGTCGTTCTTCATCAGCACGAACACGACGCTCGAGAGCAGCCCGTTGGTGACCCACATCTTCTGGCCGTTCAGGACCCAGTCCTCGCCATCCTTGGTGGCGACGGCCTTGATGCCCTGGACGTCGGAGCCGACCTCCGGCTCGGAGAGCGAGAAGGCGGCGCGGATCTCACCGGTCGCCATCTTGGGCAGGAAGTAGTCCTTCTGCTCGTCCGTGCCGAACTTCATCAGCAGGTAGGAGCCGATGAAATGGGTGTTGACGACGCCCGAGATCGAGATCCAGCCGCGTGAGAGCTCCTCGACGATCATCGCGTAGGTGGTGAGGTCGAGCCCCATGCCGCCGTATTCCTCCGAGATCGTGACCCCGAAGAGGCCGAGCTCCTTCATCTGCTCGACGATCGGCTCGGGGAAGGAGTCCTCTTGGTCGTAGTGCTCTGCGTTGGGAAGGATCTCCTTGTCGACGAAGTTGCGCACCATCTCGGTGATGTCGCGCTGGATCTCGTTCTTTTCCATCAGCTCTGACGCTGCCGCCATACGTTGACTCCCTAATCGGTTTCCAGGGAACAGGATATCTTTCGACCATGCGCAACCCCCGCGACTTCTTCAAGCCGCTCGCCGTGGGCGCGCCCGACCCGCCGGCCGCGATTCCTTTCCGGCCTTCCCGGATGATCCACTTCTTCGACGCCTCGAACGAGAAGATGGCCGCGAAGGTGCCCGACATGGCCAAGCAGGCCGACATCCTGCTCGGCAACCTCGAGGACGCGGTGCCCGTGGACCGCAAGATCGCAGCGCGCGAGGGCCTCGTCCGCGTCGGCAAAGAGGTCGACTTCGGCGACACCCAGCTCTGGACGCGGGTGAATGCGCTCGACAGCCCCTGGGTGCTCGACGACCTCACCGAGCTCGTGACCGAGATCGGGGACAAGCTCGACGTGATCATGATCCCCAAGGTCGAGGGCGCATGGGACATCCACTACGTGGACCGGCTGCTCGCTCAGCTGGAAGCGAAGGCAGGCCTTCAGAAGCCTCTGCTGGTACACGCGATCCTCGAGACCTCGCTGGGCGTGGTGAACCTCGAGGAGATCGCGATGGCGAGCCCGCGCATGCAGGGCATGAGCTTCGGCCCCGCCGACCTGGCGGCGTCACGCCGCATGAAGACGACGCGGGTCGGCGGCGGCCACCCCGGCTACCGGGTGATCGAAGACCCCGACCCCGAGCACCCCGACAAGCCCCGGGCGACCGCGCAGCAGGACCCCTGGCACTACTCGATCGCGCGGATGGTCGACGCATGCACGTCGGCGGGGATCCTGCCTTTCTACGGGCCCTACGGCGACATCAAGGACGTCGAGGGCTGCGAGACGCAGTTCCGGGCCGCCTTCCTGCTCGGGTGCGTGGGCGCCTGGTCGCTGCACCCGGTGCAGATCGAGATCGCCAGGAAGGTCTTCAGCCCGCCTGCAGACGAGGTGATCTTCGCGAAAAAGGTGCTCGAGGCGATCCCGGACGGGCGCGGCGTGCACATGATCGACGGCAAGATGCAGGACGACGCGACATGGAAGCAGTGCAAGGTCATGGTCACGCTGGCCGAGATGCTCGCGAAGAAGGATCCCGAGCTGGCCGAGGCCTACGAGCTGAGCTGATTTTTCGCACGCTGACTCTTGCGCTCGCGACGGCCGCGCTGATGGCGGGGACGGCCGAGGCGCGGCCCTGGAGCGTCCATGCGGTCTCGACTCCGGGCGCCGCCTTCAGCCGCGGCATCGACGTCCTTCCGAGCGGCCGCACGGCCGTGCTCCTGCAGCGCCGCAGCGGCGGCCAGAACCGGCTCGAGCTGCGCCTCGGCACGCGCGTCCGGACGATCGACGCCGGCGCCGGCAGCTTTCTCAGCACCCACGTCGCCCACGACGCACACGGGCGGTTGGTGATCGGCTGGCGGCGGGCCCTCGACGCCGGCGTGGTCCAGGCGTTCGCGTGGACCTCTGGCGCCGGCCGGCAGCAGGTGAGCGCCGGACAGAAGAGCGTTCGCGACGTTTCGCTCGCCGTCGCGGGCAACGGCCGCGCCGCGCTGGCGTTCGACTCGGAGGACGGCATCTCCGTCGCCCGCCGCTCCCCCAACAGCGGCTTCTCGGTGGCCGAGACGGTCGCGCCGGCGGGCAGCTTCGCCTCGGGAGCCGGCCTCGCGGTCACGCGCCGCGGCCGGATCGTCGCCGCCTGGCTTCGGGGAACCGGAGCCGTGGTCCGCGCGGCCGAGGGGGCAGCGCCCTTTGGAGCAGCGCAGGCGGTCGCGCTCCGGCCCGCGGGGGCCGGCACGACGCTCGTGGGGGCCTCGCCGAAGGTCGTGATCACGAGCCAGGGCCGCGCGGTCGTGGTCGTCTCCTCGTACGAGCTTCGCCGGTCGGAGGTCGCTCCACTGTTCGTGGACCAGCGCGTGGAGGCATTCGACTGGGCGGCCAACGCGCCTCAACCATCGGCGGCCGCGACGCTCTCGCGCAGCGCCTCGGCCGGCGTCGCGGACGTGGTCGTCCAGGGCGCCTCGGCGGTGATCGCGTGGACGCAGCGAAGCCCGAAGTCGCAGCGGGAGCTGTGGGCGACGACCTGGACCTCGAAAGGGGTCCAGCGGCCCCGCGTGTACACGACGCACGCGCTGGGCGCTCCGGTCGTGCTCGCTTCGGGCGCGGGCGCGGCGGTCAACGTCTTCTACCGGGCAGGCGGCCCGCGCTGGTTCACCGTGAGGCTGACGGCGGCTGGGCTCTACCGCGACACCTCCGTCGTCACCCCACCGGGAGAGACGGTCCCATTCGTCTATGCAGCCGCGGCCGGCAGCCGCGTCGCGGCATCCTGGAGCGTGAAGCTCGCGAGCAAGTGGCGCGTGCAGGTCGCGCGTCCCGCCCCCTAGTACATCCGTCGATCCACCGCTTCGTTCGCAGGCGGCCAGGGACACTGATGGTAGGTACGTGCATCGAGCATGGAAGATGCGGGCTTCGACCACCGTCGTGTGGCCATGAAGCGGGTCCTCGCGACCCTGGGTGTCCTCGCGACGCTTGGTTTCCCGGCGGCGTCATCCGCTGTTGCGCCGTCTGCCTCGTTCACGTTCTCCCCCGCCTCCCCGCTCACGCTCGAGCCGGTGACGTTCACCTCCACCTCCACGGGCGATGTCTCCGGGATCGCCTGGGACCTCGACAACGACGGCTTCTTCGACGACGGCACCGGCCCCTCGGCGACGCTCAACTTCCCGAGCTCAGCCGTCTACACCGTCCGCCTGCGGGCGGTCGGGCCGGACGGCTCGGGCGAGCAGACGCAGCCGATCCGGGTGGCCAACCGGCCTCCGACGGCGTCGATCGCCTACTTCCCTGACGCCCCGCAGGCGGGCGACGCCCTCAACTTCGTGGCGCTCCCCGAGGACGCCGACGGCACGATCGCGAGCGAGGAATGGGATCTCGACGGCGACGGCGTGTTCGAGTCCACGGGCGCGCTTGTCGCGCACACGTTCGAGACGCCCGGCACCTACACGGTCAGGTTGCGAGTGGTCGACAACGACAGCGCCGCCGTGGTCGTCTCGCAGCTCGTGCGCGTCGATCCGAACCCACCCGAGTTCCTCAGCCCGTTTCCCCTCGTGCACGTCTCCGGAAAGGTCACGGTGACCGGTGCGCGCATCAGGCGGCTGGTCGTGGAGGCGCCCTCCGGCGCGACCGTCAAGGTCCGCTGCCGCGGAGGCGGCTGCAAGCTTCGTCGCCAGACGAAGCAGGCGCCCGACACCGGCCACCCAAGCTTCCTCCGCTTCCGCCGGTTCGAACGAACGCTCCGGACCGACGCGGTGCTCCAGATCTTCGTCACGAAGCCGGGCACGATCGGCAAGTACACACGTCTCACGATCCGGGCGGGAAAGCAACCGCTGCGGCGCGACCTCTGCATCCGCCCTGGCGCCAGGCGACCGAGCAAGTGCACGCAATGACCACTCCACGGAAGGAGACCTCAATTGCGCTCCTCACATCCACTGCTCCTGTGCACGCTTGCGCTGCTGGTTGCGGCGCCCGCGCAGGCAGCGGTTCCTCACACCGTCCAGCCCGGCGAGACGCTCTGGTCGATCGCTGCGGCAAGCAACTTCACGACCCGCTCTCTCGCGGCTGCCAACGGGCTTTCCGAGGACGCCCAGGTCGTGGCCGGATCGACGATCCAGATCCCGACCGAGGCGGAGGCGGCCGCGGCGCTCGGCGGGAGCAGTGCGACCGCCGCCGCCGCCCCGGCGCCGGCCGCGACCCCAGCCGCTCCGCCGGCGCTCGGCGCCTACACCGTGCAGCCGGGCGACACGCTTTCGGGCATCGCCGCTGACAGCGGCGTCACGGTCGGGCAGCTGGCCTGGATGAACGGGCTCGACCCCGCCCAGCCGCTGCTCACCGGCACCGCCCTGAAGCTCCCGACCGGGTCCCAGGCCGCAGCGCCGAGCGCCTCGCAGCCGGCGCCGTCGACGGTGCCGCAGGCCGCACCCAACCCGACCCCGGCGCGGCTCAGCTCCGCGGAGGTCGGCCAGGTCGCCGCTCAGCACGGCGTCTCCCCCTCACTCGCGGCCGCAATCGCCTGGCAGGAGAGCGGATTCAACAACAACGTCGTGTCGGCTGCCAACGCACGCGGCGTCATGCAGGTGCTGCCCGGCACGTGGACGTGGGTGGAGCAGAACCTCGCCGGCGGCCCGCTCGACCCGAACTCGGCGCAGGACAACGTCCGCGCCGGATCGCTGTACCTGGGTCAGCTGCTTCGCGATGCCGGCGGGGACGAGGCATTTGCGATCGCCTCCTACTACCAGGGCGAGGGCTCCGTGCGGGCGGTCGGGATGCTGCCGGAGACCGAGCGCTACGTGGCGAACGTGCTCGCGCTACGCAGCCGGTTCGGAGGATGAGGAAAACGCGTCGGCTGCGCCTGGGCCTCGCGCTGGTGCTGCTGGTGCTGGCCGGCATGCCCGGCGCGGCGCGCGCGGCCGGCAGCGCCGACATCGCGGCGCTCCAGATCGCCCTGTGGGGGGAGGGCACGTACCGGAGCACGATCGACGGCGTCGGCGGGCCGTCCACGGCGGCGGCGGTCCGCCGCTTCCAGCAGCACCGCGGGCTCACCGCCGACGGCGTCGCCGGGACGACGACGCGTGCCGCCCTGGGCCGCCGCGGACGTCCGCTGCCCGGCAGCAGGACGATGCGTCCTGGCCAGTCCGGCTGGGACGTCGCCGCACTCCAGTTCCGCCTCGCCTGGCACGGTTTCCCCAACGGCAGCTTCGACGGCGGCTACGGATCGCACACCGCGGTCGCGGTTCGCCGCTTCCAGGCGTGGGCGGGCCTGCCGGCCGACGGAGTCGCCGGCCCGGGCACGCTCGCGGCGCTCCGCCAGCCGATCCGCCGCTCTCCGATCCGGCTCCTGCGACCGGTCAGCGCACCGATCGGTGACCGCTTCGGGCCGCGCGGGAACAAGTTCCACCCCGGCGTCGACTTCCCGGCCCCGACGGGAGCGGCGGTGTTCGCGGCCGGCCGTGGGCAGGTCGCTTTCGCCGGCTGGGATTCGGGTGGATACGGGAACCTCGTGGTGATCGCCCATCCGCTCGGAGTGCGCTCGATGTACGCGCATCTCTCCAGGATCCGCGTACGGCCCGGCCAGGCCGTGGTGGCGGGCTCGCGCGTGGGCGACGTGGGCGCCACCGGGCTCGCGACTGGCCCGCATCTGCACTTCGAGCTCAGGCTCGGAGATGCGGCGATCGACCCGCTCACGGCGCTCCGGTGAGGTGATCCACTAGGGTTCCGTCCCCGAAAATGCGGTTCTACGAGTACGAATCCCGCGACATCGTCAAGCGCGCGGGCATCCCGGTCACAAACTATGGCTTCGCCCGTACCGCGGAGGAGGCCCGCGACATCGCCGAGCAGATCGGCGGTCCGGTCGTGATCAAGTCGCAGGTGCTCACGGGCGGGCGCATGAAAGCGGGCGGCGTGAAGTTCGCCGACACGCCCCAGGAGGCGAGCGGCTACGCCGAGCAGATCCTCGAGCTCGAGATCGGCGGCCACATGCCGCGCGGGGTCCTCGTGGACCCCAAGGCGGAGGTGAAGCAGGAGTACTACGCCGGCGTGGTCTGGGACGGGATCCGGAAACAGCCGGTGATGCTCTTCAGCGACATGGGCGGCATCGACATCGAGGAGGTCGACCGCGATCACCCCGAGCACGTGGGCCGCGGGCACCTCTCGAACATGACCGAGGCCCCGGAGTTCCGCGCCAAGGAGGTGATCGCGCACACCGGCGTCACCGGCCGCCAGCTCCAGCGCGCGACGCCGATCCTGGCGCGCCTCGCGCGCCTCTTCAGCCAGTACGACATGACGCTCGCGGAGATCAACCCGCTCGGCGAACTCGAGGACGGCAGCTTCGTCGCCCTCGACGCCCACATGGAGATGGAGAACGAGGCCCGGCCACGGCAGCAGGCCCTGCTCAAGGAACTGGGCGTGGGCGGCGAGGAGACCCGCGAGGCGCGAGAGGCAACTCCATTCGAGATCAAGGGCGAGCAGGTGGACGCGATGGACCACCGCGGCGTCGCCGGAAACGTGACGGAGTTCGACGGCAACCTCGGCCTCGTGATCGGCGCGGGCGGCGGCTCGCTCACGCTCTTCGACGCCGTGCGCAAGTACGGCGGCAAGCCCGCCAACTACTGCGAGATCGGCGGCAACCCGTCTGTCGCAAAGGCCGCCGCGCTCGCCAAGCTGGTGCTCTCCAAGCCCGGCGTGGACAAGATCGCGGTGATGATGAGCATCGTCTCGAACACCCGCGTGGACATCGTCGCGCGCGGAGTCGTGAAGGCCTGCCTGGAGCTCGGCTTCGACCCGGCTGAGAAGATCGCGATCTTCCGCATCCCGGGCGCGTGGGAGGACGAGGGCTTCAAGATCCTCAAGAAGTACGGCGTCGAGTACTGCGACCGGTCGGTCTCGATGCACGAGGCCGCCCGGCGCGCGGTCGAGAAGATCCAGGGGGCGTCGGCGTGAGCGAGGAGGCGATCGCGGCAGTCGAGCAGTTCAACACCAGCTTGGCCGAGCAGGGCGAGATTCGCTGGGATCTGATCGACCCTGACGTCGACGTCGTCGACTACGACATCCCGGACGCCGGTAGCTATCACGGCCACGCAGGCGTAGGGAAATGGCTCGAGGATTGGGGAGCTGCGTGGGAGAGCTGGGAGGTCGGGCCGGCGGAGCTAATAGACGCCGGCGACGTCGTGGTGGCGATCTTCACCATGATCGCTCAAGGCAAGGGCAGCGGCGCCTCCGCCACCCGGCGAAACGCCACCGTGAACACCGTGCGAAACGGGATGATTTCGCGCATCGACTACTACACGACCGAGGAAGAGGCTCGAGCGGCGGCCGGACTTGCAGCCGCCACGGAGAGCTGAGCAGCCGATGTCGATCCTGATCTCCGAAGACACCACCTTCATCGTCCAGGGCATCACCGGGCGCGAGGCGGTCAACCTCACGCGCGAGTGCCTCGACTACGGCGCGGGCGCAAAGGTGGTCGGCGGCGTGACGCCCGGCCGCAAGGGGCGCGACGTCCACGGCGTGCCGGTCTTCGACACGGTCGAGCAGGCGGTCGAGCACCACGGGACGCCGATCAAGGGCTCGGTCGTCACCGTCCCCCCCGCCTTCACCAAGGACGCGGTCTTCGAGGCGCTCGAGAACGGGATCGAGCTGATCGTGATCGTCACCGAGCGCATCCCCCGCCGCGACGTCGCCCAGATGGTCGAGCTCGCAAGCGCGAGGCAGGCGCGCATCATCGGGCCCAACTGCCTCGGCGTGATCGTGCCGGACGTGATCAAAATGGGCGGGATTGGCGGCCCGGCGAAGGACGCGGCAAAGGCCTACACCCCCGGTACCGTCGGCGTGATGTCGCGCAGCGGCGGCATGACCACCGAGATTTCGAGCACGCTCACCGCCTCCGGGCTCGGCCAGTCGACCGCGGTCTCGATCGGCGGCGACGCGATCATCGGCTCCACCTACACCGAGCTGATGCCGCTGTTCGAGGGCGACGATCAGACACAGGCGATCGTGATCTACACGGAGCCGGGCGGCCGCATGGAGGCCGACCTCGCCCGCTGGGTCACCGAGCACAACTCGCGGTTGCCGATCGTCGCCTTCATGGCGGGCAAGTTCATGGACGAGATGCCGGGCATGAGCTTCGGCCACGCCGGCACGATCGTCGAGGGCAAGGCCGACACGGCGGGCGAGAAGATCGCGCGCCTCCAGGAGGCCGGCATCACGGTCGCGGAGGAGATCGCCGAGATCCCCGACCTCGTGAAGGAGCGTCTCGGATCGAAGGTGGCGACGTGAGCACAACCGCGCCGAAAGCGATCTTCATCGACGTCGAGGTGGACGACGCGGTCGCGCGCGACGCCGAGCTGGCGCGGAAGCTCGCAGAGGTGTGCCCCGTCGACATCTTCGGACAGGCCGGAGACGGCACGCTGAAGATCGTCGAGGAGAACCTCGATGAGTGCGTGCTCTGCTACCTGTGCGTCGACGCGACGCCGGATGACACGGTGCGCGTGATCAAGCTTTACGAAGCTCCCTAAAGCTGCGGGGGCTTCTTGTGCTTCCGCTTCTTGGTGCACGTGTGGTACGTGCGCTTGCCCTTGAGCGTGTCGCCCTTGGTCGTCAGGACCACGAGCCGCACGACGAACGTGCCCTTCGGCAGCCCCCGGAGGTTCACAGTCGCGGTGTGGCGCAGCTTCCGGAAGTACTTCGCCTTGAAGACACGGACCCGCTTGCCGTTGACGAACACGAGCGCCGTCTGGACCGTGATCCCGCCGGGTCGGCGCACGTGGATGCGGAACTTGCGCCTGCTCACGCACTTCTTGTTCGAGGGCAGCTGGACGACGCTGCCCGCCGTCGGCTTTCCCCCGACCGGGGTGCCGACCTTCAGCTGCTGCAGGCTCGGCGGCTCTTCGAGGCCGAAGTAGCTCGATTTGCCGTTCTTGAGCGCCGGTGAGAAGTTGACCGTGCCGCTTGCCAGGTCGGTCGTAACGCCGGAGAACCAGGTGTCCGGGCCCTCGTAGCCGTTCTGGGTGCTGGCGGCCGGCGCACCGGGTTCCCTGTATCCCGCCGGTTGCCCAGGCGGCTTCGCAAAGGAGCACGTACCGAACTGCGAGCCGCACACCGTCCCGGGTGGGGAGCCGGGCGCCGGGACACAACCCGCTGGAACCGCACCGGTGGCGCCGAGGTTGGGGTTGCAGATCCCGTCGGCGTCGAAGCTGAAGAGCCCCGGCGCGGACAGCGGCAAGGACGTGATCGATCCGCCGGTGTTGTTCTGGACGCCGATCAGCGCGTCCTCGGACTGCTCGTAGGCGGGCTGCGCGACGTCCTGCTGAACCGAAGGAGCGCCGCCTGTCAGCGTGATCAGGAACTGGCACCCGGTGTCGGCTCCGACCGGCGGGCACTGGCTGAAGAGGGCGCTTGCGCCAGACGGGGCGACGGCGAGAACGCCGACCGCGATCGCAGCGGCGAGCAGCGTGCGTGCTGCATGACCCTTGACCCGGCGCGACACGTGCAGGACCCTAGCCGAAGCCTCGGCCGCGTACCATCTCGCGTCGTGCCGGACGGGTTCAATTTCACCACCGACGTGGTCGAGCGGCTCGCGCGGGAGCGAGGCGGCGAGGAGGCGCTTCGCGCAGTCGACTCCGGGGGCTCGGTGCGGAGCTTCACGTTCGCGGAGGTGGCAGAGCGAGCCGCCCACACCGCCGCGGGCCTTGCGATTGCCGGGGTCGGCCGCGGCGACGTCGTGATGACGTTGATGGGCCCACGCCCCGAATGGGTGTTCGCGATGCTCGGCGCCTGGCGACTCGGCGCGGTCACGCTCCCATGCTCCGAGCAGCTGCGCCGGAAGGACATCGCGCTTCGAGTCGCCGCGGCTCGGCCCCGCCTCGTGCTCGCCGCCGCACGGGACATGGAGGAGCTCCTGCCCGCGCTGGCCGGCGTGGAGCCGGCGCCCGCCGTGATCGCCGTGGATGCCGAGGGCCTGCCCGGGGGCGAAGCGGCGCCTCCAGCCGCGACGGCGCTCGAGGACCCGGCGCTGATGGTCTTCACATCCGGCACCGTGGGCGAACCGCGCGGCGTCGTCCACGTACAGCGCTACCTGCGCGGCCAGGCCACGCAGGCGGAGCACTGGCTCGGGCCCCGTGAGGGCGACCTGGTCTGGTGCACCGCCGCGAGCGGCTGGTCGAAGTCGGCTCGCAACGCATTCGTGGCGCCCTGGGTGAGGGGCGCCGCCTGCCTTCTACACGACGCTCGCTTCGACCCGGCCGAGCGGCTCTCGCTACTGGCGGAGCACGAGGTCACCGTGCTGTGCCAGTCGCCCACCGAGTACCGGATGATCGTGAAGCGCGCGGGGCTTGCCGGGCTGGAGCTTCCGGCGCTGCGGCGGCTGGTGTCGGCCGGCGAGCCGCTCAATCCCGAAGTGATCGGCGCTTTCCAGGAGGCGCTCGGCCTCGCGATCCACGACGGGTACGGCCAGACCGAGACCGGCCAGCTGACCGGCATGCCCCCCGATCAGCCGGTCCGGCCAGGGTCGATGGGCCGCCCGCTGCCGGGCTTTCGCTTGGACGTGATCAATGAGGACGGCGCGCCGGCCGGCGAGGGCGAGCTGACGCTCGACCCATCGACCGTGCCGACGTTCTTCCGCGGGTATCTCGGCGAGCCGCCGTTTGCGGGCGAGCGGTGGCATACCGGGGACCGGGTCCGCCGCGACGAGGACGGGTTTCTCTGGTTCGAGGGGCGGCTGGATGACGTGATCCTCTCGGCTGGTTACCGGATCGGGCCGTTCGAGGTCGAATCGGCCCTGGTCCAGCACCGGGCGGTCGCCGAGGCTGCCGCCGTCGCCTATCCCGACCAGGAACGAGGGTCGGTCGTGCGCGCGGTGGTCGTGCTGCGCGAGGGATTCGAGCCCTCGGCGGAGCTGGGCGCCGAGCTCCAGGAGCACGCCAAGGAAGCGACCGCGCCGTACAAGTATCCGCGGGTGATCGAGTTCCGCACCGAGCTGCCGAAGACCTCGAGCGGCAAGATCAAGCGTGCGGAGCTCAGGGATAGCTGGCTGTAGGCGTCACGGCGTCGCTCGAGGTGATCCGATGCGAACTCCCAAGACAGCGCTACGCAGGAGTTAAGCTCGCGCGAATGGACCTTCAAGTCTCCGACATTCGTCTGCCACGGGATCCCATGTACGAGTACGCCCCCGAGCTTTACTTAGAAGCGGGCGAGTCGGCGCTTCGGTGGATCGAGCTGGCCCTCGCAGCCGCCGACCCGCCCTTCACCGCGCCGAGTGCTCGATTACGCCTGTGGCTATGGGCGAGTGCTGAGGTGGCTCAGAGCGGCGTATTCAGGAGCGGAGATCGTGGCCGCCGACATCTTCGATTCGATGCCGCGCTTCTGTCAGCGACGGCTCGGAGCCGACGAGGCCGTCGTTGTTCCCAGAGATCCGTCGTCCCTCGATCTTGGACGGTTCGACCTGATCTGGGTCGGCTCGCTGCTGTCACATCTGGACGCGCCCGCATGGAAGACGCTGCTGCGCTTCCTTCGGCGCTCTGTCGCAGCTCAGGGACTTGCCATCTTCACGACTCACGGTCAGAGCGTCGTGGGCGAGGGGCTTCGTACCGGAGAGAACACGCTCCGCTTTTCCGGCAACGAGCTCGATCAAGTCCTCCGCGACTACGACGAAACGGGTTTTGCCTACGGTTCCACCGGCACCGATGACCTTGGTGATTGCTTCGCCTCACCGGAGTGGATCGCCGCGGAGGTTCGTGACGCGGGCTGGCGAATCGTGATTTTCAGTGAAGCGGCCTGGCTCGGTCAGGATCTGGTAGCAGTTGCGTAGCGACCGGTCCCAGCTGCCGGCCGAATCCCCCGGCGATATGTTGAGCGTCGGGGAGAGCACGACCTCGGCGACCGAGTTCTGCATGGACGCCCTTCGTCGGTATCCAGTCGTCTCAGAGGAGACAGTTGCCGGCGATCCGATGTGGGATCCCGGCAACTACCTGATGCTCGGCCGGGCGGGGCTGGACGCGATCCGCCTCGCGATGCTGTGCGCTCAGAAGGCCGAACCCTCGAGCGTGCTCGATTTCGCGTCGGGCTACGGGCGCGTCACCCGGTTTCTCCGTGCTGAATATCCCAGCGCGCGGTTGGCTATCTGTGACATCGACGACCGAGCGGTCGAGTTCTGCGCCCAGCAGTTCCAGGCGCAGCCGATATACGGGCGCGAACATCCACGCGAGGTCGAGATCGACGAACCATTCGACCTGGTTTGGGTCTGCTCCCTCTTTACGCACCTCAACGAACCGATGTGGCAAGAGTTCTTCGAGTTCTTCGAGAGAGCTGTGATGCCAGGAGGGATTTTGGTCTTCACCGTCCACGGTCGCGCAATTCGTGAGCGCCTACGGGATCCGGAGTACGCGAGCTTCTATCTATGTGATGCCGAGCGAAACCTTGAGCTTGCAAACGCCGACGGTGGCTTCACCTTCCGCGAGTACGCGACGACCCAGGCGGAGCGCCGCGAGCTTCGGGAACCCTCTCGCTACGGCATCTCGCTGGTCGAGCCGTCGTGGGTTTGGCGCTTCCTCGACCGGCCACAGTGGAAGATCACGAGCTACGTCGAGGATCGATGGGGCGGTCAGGATGTGATCGGTGCGATGCGCTGGGAGCCAGGACTGCGGCCCTTCAGGCAGCCGCTACGCCATCCGGATCGAGACCGAAAAACCTAGTAGTAGCGCGTCGTCGGCCGACTACCAGCTACGACGACTCCCGGGACGAAATCAGCTTCTCGATCCAGACGCTGCCGCCGACCATGCCGCGCAGCAGCTCATTCACCTGGTGCGGGCGAATCGAGGCGAGCATGCTTACAGCGAGCCGCACCCGGTAGGCGTCGTTGTTCATCAGGAAGGCCTGCAGCAGGTACTGCTCGTTCCAGCTGAGGCCCTCATCTAGGACCCATTCGGGAGGGTAGTCCCATGGCCAGAAGATGTCGTGGACGTGGATCCACACACCCTCCGCGAGCCGCGGCAGCACCTCAAAGACGATCCAGTTGACGTCGCTGCCGGTACGCACGCAGTGCGAGCCGTCGTAGAAGAGGACATCACCGGCCTCGAGCACCTCGAAGTGCGCGGGGTCAACCAACTGCACCGGCTTCTCGACGACCTGCCAGTCGGGTGGCAGCGTCCCCAGCACGTTCCATTCGGGCTCGGGCTCGACGAGCGTGACCTCACACGGGCTGCGATTGGCTTCCAGCGCCCGGCGAAGGACGAGGCTCGAGTACCCGGCCCCGACCTCAATGACACGCCGCGGGGCCAGCTGCCTCGCGAGACCGTAGTACGCATAAGCATCCCCTTTCGGGAAAGGGGCTTTCCAAACGTATTCGCCCGGCGCCGCCGCGGGTCCATCACGGACATCGTCCAGCCCGCGTACTCCGCGATGCCTTCGAGCACCTCCAGCTGGGCGTCGGCATCCCAGTCGACGCCGGCTGGCAGCGCCGCGCGGGTCCACACCTGAGGGTGTTCACGCAGGAAGGCCAGGTCGCTCAGCGGCCAGTAGTAGTGGTTGGGCTGAAAATGCCAGCCACGTCGTTGCAGCTCCTCGAACGGCACCGAGCGGAGCACCTCGATCGCATCGTCGATCGCGCGGTCACGATCCGGGTCGACCGTCGGCATGTCTGCCGGAGGCGCACTGGCCCGCTTTGCCGCCAGAGCCCCGAACGGCGCCGTAAAAGCCGGGGGCCGCCAGTGCTCGGTAAGCCTCCGTTGCCGCCGGTCGCGTCGTTTTGCTCGTGCGCCCTCCGCCCAGGCGTGCTCCGTCACGGGCGCAGCGGTAGGCTCCTCCCTGAGCGTCCGTTCATCCCCCATGGCAAGACATCCTGCCAAAGATGCTCCGCTTCGGCCACTGCATCCCTCGGTAGCCTTGGCCGCGTGACGATCGAGCCGCCTCCCTCTGTCGCCGCGGCACCCGAGATCGATCGGCGGCGTGTCCTCCAGCTGATCGAGGAGCAGAAGCGGCTGCTTGCCGAGCGTACGCCGCGGTCAGGCGAGTACTACGAGCGGGCCCGTCGCGTGATGCCGAAGGGCGTCCCCTCGTCGTTTCAGGAGAACGACCCCTGGCCCGTCTACATCGAGCGTGGCACCGGCGCCGAGGTGGTGGACGTGGACGGGAACGACTACATCGACTTCCACAACGGGTTCGGCGTCATGTGCGTGGGTCACGCGAACCCGACGATCGCCGAGGCGGTCAAGCGCCGCGTCGAGCAGGGAACGCACTTCGCCGCCCCCACGGAGGGCTCGATCATCGTCGCGGAGGAGCTTGCGCGCCGGTTCGGGCTTCCGCAGTGGCGGTTCACCAACTCCGGCACCGCGTCGACGATGGATGCCGTGCACGTCGCGCGCGGCGCGACCGGGCGGGACATGATCCTCAAGATCGAAGGCTCCTACCACGGCCACCACGATGCCGTGATGGTGTCTGTCTATCCCCCGCTGGAGGCGCTCGGGGACCGGGACGATCCCCGGAGCGTCCCCTTCGGCGCGGGCTATCCGAAGGCGATCACCGACCTCACCCGCGCGGTGCCGTTCAACGACGCCGGCGCGCTCGGCCGCGTGCTCGACCGCCTGAAGGGCCAGGTCGCCGCCCTGATCATGGAGCCCGCGATGATGAACATCAACATTATTCCTCCCGTCGAGGGCTACCTCCAGGAGGTCCGCCGCCTGACTTCCGAGCACGGCGTCGTGCTCGTGTTCGACGAGGTGAAGACCGGCGCCACGATCTCGCCGGGCGGCGCGACTCAGCGCTTCGGCGTGCAGCCGGACGTCGTGACGCTGGCGAAGGCCATCTGCGGCGGCCTGCCCGGCGGCGCGATCGGGATGACCGAGGAACTCGCGGGCGTGATCGCGGACGGCACCGTCCACCAGTACGGGACCTTCAACGGCAACCCGCTCGTGATGGCGGCGGCGCGCGCGACGCTCACTGAGGTGCTCGTGCCCGAGGCCTACGAGCGCCTCGAGCGCACCAACACGCAGCTTCTGCGGGGGTGCGACGAGATCATCAAGCGCTACGGCCTCCCCTGCTACACGCAGGGCCTTGGCGCCAAGGGCTGCGTCGTGTTCGCCTCCGAGCCGCTCCGCGAGTATCGCGACTACCTCACGAAGGTCGACGGCGACCTCTCCACGCTGGCCTGGTTCTTCCACATGAACAACGGCATCTTCATGACGCCCGGGGTCGAGGAGGAGTGGACGCTCTCGATCGCGCACACGGACGAGCACCTCCAGCGCTACCTCGCCGCGTTCGAGGCGTTCGCCCAGGCCCTGAACGGGTAGGTCCGCCCGCGAGATGGCGAACCGCCTCGCGGACCAGACGAGTCCCTACCTCCTCCAGCACAAGGACAACCCGGTCGACTGGTATCCCTGGGGCGAGGAGGCGCTCGCCCGCGCCAAGGCCGAGGACAAGCCGCTGCTCGTGTCGATCGGGTACTCCGCCTGCCACTGGTGCCACGTGATGGAACACGAGTCCTTCGAGGACCCGGAGACGGCCGCGTTCATGAACGAGCACTTCGTCAACGTGAAGGTCGACCGCGAGGAGCGCCCGGACGTGGACGCGATCTACATGCAGGCCGTGCAGGCGATGGCGGGACAGGGCGGCTGGCCGCTCAACGCGTTCCTCGACCCCGGGGGCGTGCCGTTCTTCGGCGGCACGTACTTCCCGCCGGAGAGCCGCCCGGGAATGCCGAGCTTCCGCCAGGTGCTCGAGGGAGTCGCGGATGCGTGGGCGACCAAGCGCGAGGAGATCCGCGCCGCTGCGCCGGGCACGGTCGAGGGGCTTGCGTCCGCCTCGCGCGTGCGGGCATCGGATGACGGCCTCTCGCCCGAGGTGCTCGACGAAGCCGAGCGCGCGCTCGCCGCGCAGTTCGACCCCGTCAACGGCGGCTTCGGCGGCGCGCCGAAGTTCCCCCCGGCGAGCGCGCTCGAGTTCCTCATGTGCCGCGCCTCGCCCGCGGCGCTCGAGATCGTCAGGATGACGCTCGACAAAATGGCGAAGGGCGGCATGTACGACCAGGTCGGGGGAGGCTTCGCCCGCTACTCGGTCGATCCACACTGGCTCGTCCCCCACTTCGAGAAGATGCTCTACGACAACGCGCTGCTGGCACGGTGCTACCTGCATGCCTGGCAGCTCACCGGCGAGGACTTCTTCCGTCGCATCTGCGAGGAGACACTCGACTGGGCGCTCCGGGAGATGCGCGGCCCCGAGGGTGGTTTCTATTCCGCGCTCGACGCCGACTCCGAGGGCGAGGAGGGCAGGTTCTACGTCTGGACCGAGGAGGAGCTGCGCGAGTTGCTCGGCGATGATGCGGACGGCCTACTGCGCTGCTGGGGCGTCGACCAGGGGCCCAATTTCGAGGGCAGCAGCATCCTCCATGTCGCCGGTGGCGAGGTCGCGCCCGAGGTGCTCGCGCGCGCCCGCGCCCGGCTCTACGAGGTCCGCTCGCGCCGGGTCTGGCCGCAGCTGGACGACAAGCGCCTGACCGCGTGGAACGCGCTCATGATCGCCGCGCTCGCCGACGCGGGCGCGGTGCTGGGCCGTGAGGACTATCTCTCGGCCGCGCGGGCCTGCGCCGACTTCATCGACCGCGAGCTCCGCGACGCGGACGGGCGCCTGCTGCGCACCTACAAGGACGGCCGGGCGTCGCTGAACGCCTATCTCGAGGACCACGCGTTCCTGGTCGAGGCGCTGCTCGTGCTCTACGAGGCCACCTTCGAGACGCGCTGGTTCGTGCGCGCGCGACAGCTCGCGGACTCGATGATCGAGCGTTACGGTGATGAGGAGGGCGGCGGCTTCTTCAGCACCTCGAGCGACCACCAGGCGCTGGTCGTGCGCCCGAAGGACTTCGAGGACCATCCGATCCCGTCCGCGAACTCCTCGGCCGCCGTCGGCCTGCTTCGCCTCTCGGCGTTCACGGGCGAGCACGCCTACGAGCGCCGCGCGGAGGGCGTCTTCAAGCTCCTCCACCACGTCGCCGGCCGCCACGGGCAGGCCTTCGGGCACCTGCTCCAGGCGCTGCACTGCTACTTCTCGCCCCGGCGCGAGGTCGCGCTCGTCGGCGATCCGATCGCCGATCTTGCCGCCGTGGTCCGCCGCAGGTTCCGCCCGGCCGTGGTCGTGGCCGGCATGCGGGAAGGCGACGAGGAGGCGGAGGCGGCGATCCCGCTGCTGCGCGGACGCACCGCCGTGGACGGACGCCCAGCCGCCTACGTCTGCGAGAACTTCGCCTGCAACCTGCCCGTGACCGAGCCCGCCGGGCTCGAGCGCCAGCTCCGCTAGGTTCCGGCGACCGTGCTGCGGCGCTCCATCACGACCACGTCGCGCCAGCGGCCCTCGCGCTGCCCGATCCGCTCGCGCACCCCGACGATGCGAAAGCCGAGCGACTCGCAGAGCGTGATGCTGGCCCTGTTCTCGGGGAAGATCCACACTTCCAGGGTCCAGATCCCGGCCGCCTCGGCCGCCTGCACGAGCGCGCGCGACAGCACGCGGCCGACGCCGGTGTGCCGGACGTCCTCGCGCACGTACAGGCTGCCCTCCGCGACGCCGCGGTAGGCGCTCTTGCGCTGCACCGCGCTGAGCGCTGCCCAGGCGACCACCTCACCGGACCGGTCGCGCGCGACGAGGCGGCAGTCGCGCAGGTGCCCGGCGTCCCAGTCCTCCCACGCCGGGGACTTCCCGTCGAAGGTGGCGTCGCCGGTCGCGATGCCCTGATCGTGGATCGCCTGCACGGCGGGCCAGTCCTCCGGGCGCATGGGCTGGACCTCGACCTCCATCGCGTGTGGAGGATCGCACGTGTATAAGAGGCGAGATGGGGGCGCCCACGCCACAGCGGCCCGCGAGCGCAGCCGGAACGCTGGCGCTTGGCGGCGAGGACACCGTGAACCGGATCGGCCTCGGCGCACGATGGCTGGACTACCGCGGGCCTGGGGCGGCGCACGCGCTCCTGCACAGGGCGCTCGAGCTCGGCGTGAACCTGATCGACACCGCGGACGTCTACGGCGCCGACCATGCGAGCGAACGGCTCATCGCGGAGGCACTTCATCCCTATCCGGCCGGGGTCGTGATCGCGACCAAGGGCGGGCAGGTGGTGGTCGACGGCCAGCCCCGGCCCAACGGCCGCCCGGAGTACCTGCGCGCGGCCTGCGAGGCGAGCCTGCGGCGGTTGCGGCTCAACACGATCCCGCTCTACCAGCTGCACCAACCCGATCCCGACGTGCCGCTCGAGGAGTCGCTCGGCGCCCTCACCACGCTGCAGGACGAGGGCAAGGTCCGGCACATCGGCGTCTCCAACCTCTTTCGCGGCGACCTCGACCGCGCGCTCGAGCTTGCGCCGATCGTCTCGGTCCAGAACCTCTACAACGTCGGCCGCCGCGGCTCGGATCCCGAGGTCGACACGTGCGCCCGCCATGGGATCGCGTACATGCCGTGGCGCCCCGTCCTCGAAGGCGAGATCCCCGGCGACGGGGAGCTCGCGCGGATCGCCGCCGAGCGCGACGCGACTCCGGCGCAGGTGGCGCTTGCGTGGCTGCTCGCGCGTTCGGAGGCGATGCTTCCGATCCCGGGGACCTCCTCGCTCCTGCACCTCGAGGAGAACGTCGAAGCCGCCCGGCTGGCGCTGAGCGACGAGGAGCTGACGCGCCTGGCGGTCTACTCGAGCGAGTAGATCGCGCAAATCGAGCCATCCGCGAAGATCGCTCGGTAGCGCGTCTCGAGCAGTTCCTGAAGGCTCGGCTTGGCCCACTCGAGCCAGACTAGCGAGGGCTTCGGCACGACCAGGAACCGCGCCCCGCGGTCACGCAGCGCCTCCAGCATCGCGGTCGAGCCCGCATCGTCGACGTCCGGAGCGCAAGTGCCGTCCTCGGCCTGGGGAAAAGGCTCGGTCGGGTAGCCGTCGAGCTCGACCGGCTCCTCGCCGCCGTGCGCGACGACCACCACCTGCGCGCCGGCGGGCACCTTCCGGCTGACCACCTCGGCGACGGCGGCGGCCGCATACCGCGGCACGGGATCGCGGATCCAGGCCGGGTAGTCCCAGTAGACGTGCCCGTCCTCGACGTGCATCGGCGTGTAGACCCGTGTGTCCTCGAAGAAGTAATGGGTCACCTGGCTGTTGCGGGTGCGGTTGCGGTCGGTCTGGGGCGAGCCGCCGTGCAGGAGGTTCGCCGCCCAGATCAACGCCTGCCCCTTGCGGATCGTCCCGTACTGCGGCTCGAGCCCTTCGTGCTCGATCAGCCAGCGGCAGTACTCGGCGTACTGCTCGTGCCGCCTATGCAGGAAGTCCTGATGCGTCTCGAACTCGTCCGGGCTGACCGAATATCCGGTTGCCTGCTCGATCACCTGCCACGTCGGCATCGGCAGCGTGTGGCTCCCGGGGTAGTAGACGAGCGGGCCGTTCTCGATGTCCATGTCCTCCAGCGCAACCCAGATCCCGCACATCAGCCCGGGTGGGTTGGACTGGAAGTGGAACGAGTCGGCGTGCGCGGGCTGTTGCGTGCCGATCGGGAAGTTGAGCGTCTGGAACGGCTTCACGGTGCGTCCGTAGAGCTGCCCGACGATCTCCAACAGCGGCTCCGACAGGGCCAGCGCGCGCACGCTGTCGCACGTCTTCCACGCGTTCAGGATCCGGTGCCAGGCGAGGTCGTGCTCGGGCCAGCCGCCGTAGTTCGTGTACATGAGCCCGTCCCGCTCGCCCTCCATCGCGTCGCTCCACCGATCGTGGAGGAGCGGGTCGATCTCGGCTCGCACGCCGTCGATCAGCTCGGCTGGGCAGGCGCCCTCGATCACCAGGAACCCGTCACGCTCGAAGCGCTCGGCCTGGTCAGGGCCAAAAGTGCGTTCCCCTTCCACGGTGACCGCCATGTCACGCGCCAGCCTATCGCAGGGTCGGCGCCGCCTATGGGTGGGTCGTCAGCCGAACGCTCCTGGTCCCGCCCGCGTGGCTGTGCCCCACCGTGCCGGCGGCGATCACCGCCAGCCGCACGTGGCCCGTGCGGCGGAGCGCCCGCACGGCACGCCGGGCCAGCCGCAGTCGGAGGGTCTTCTTGCCGCTCCGCGCGAGCCTCACGTGTCGCCGGTCGACGGTCACGGTGGATCGCCGGCCCCGCAGCGCCTGCGCCGTGCGCCCCGAGACCACCGCCCGGATCGCCAGGCGGCAACTCATCGGACAGCCGACCTTCACGCGCAGACCGTGGCGCGCGACCCATCGCAGGCTCTTGTGGCGGAGCACCCCCAGGGTCACCCTGCGGGACGTGGACCGCGGCGAGGCGGCCGGTCGCGATGGTCCCGAGGCCGGGCCGCGGGGCGGCAGCCCGTCGAGGCGATCGAGCGCACCCCGCGCGTCGAGGCGGGCGCCGCTGACGGTCCTCCCGGCGAGCGCCGGGACAGGGTCCGCCCCGTTCAGGATCGCCTGCTTGACGTCGGCGACGGAGGCATTCGGGCGGTGCGCGAACAGAAGCGCGGCCGTACCGGCGACGTGTGGCGACGCCATCGAGGTGCCGCTCATGTAGACGGACCCACCCCCCGCACGGTCGCTCAGGATCTGCACGCCCGGCGCCCCCAGGTCGACCGCCGCGGCGCCGAAGTTCGAGAAGCTCGCAAGCGCGTCGCGCTCGTCGGTCGCGGCCACGCAGATCACATTGGGGAGGTCATACGCGCAGGGATACTCCGGCGCCGCGGCCTCGTCTGCGCCCGTGTTGCCGGCGGCGGCGACGATCAGCGTTCCGGGCGCAGACCGGATCGTGTCGTATTCGGCTCGCGAGAACTCCGTTCCGCCGTAGCTCGCGTTGACCACCGCGGCGCCGTGCCCGGCCGCATATCCATACGCGGAGATCACGTTCGCGAGATTGCCCGAGCCGCTCGCGTCCAGCACCCGCAGCGGCATCAGGCCGGCGTTCCAGGAGACGCCCGCGACGCCGGTGCCGTCATCGCCGCGCGCGTCGATCGTGCCGGCCACGTGGGTCCCGTGCCCGTTCTGGTCGGCTGGCGTCGCATCCCCCGCCACCCAGTCCCAGCCGTGGGCGTCGTCGACGAGCCCGTCGCCGTCGTCGTCGATGCCGTTGGACGCGGTCGGCCCGCTCTCGCCCGGGTTGGTCCACAGGTTGGGAGCGAGATCAGGGTGTGCGGAGTCGATCCCGGTGTCGATTACGGCAACCGTCGCGGCCGGCCCGCCCGTCGTCACATCCCACGCTTCCGGGGCGTCGATGCTCTGGAGCCCCCACTCGAGCGAGAAGCTGGTGTCGTTCGGCACGCGCGTCGCGCGGCGCTCGAGGTTGGGCTCCGCGTACGCCACACGCCGATCGCGATCGAGGCGCGACTCGGCCGTGGCCGCCGACGCGCCATCGGGCACCTCGACCACCTGCAGACCGGAAACCGGCAGCGCCTGCCCGAACGCGACCCCGGCGTCGCGGCGGGCGTCCAGCCGGTCCGCCGTACCCGCGCCGGGCTCGAAGCGCACGATCAGCTCGTGCGGCGCCGCATCGCTGGCCGCAGCCGGCTGTGCGGCGGCGAGCACCGCCAGCACACCCGTGCAGGCCGCTATCAGCCGTGTCCTCACACATTGTTCATCGAACGCTCAGCCCGATTGGTCGAGCGTTTTCGAACAACTGCCCGCGGTCGTGCACCGCGGCGGCTGTCGGTCAGGCGGTCGCTACAGGATCGGCAGGTACCGGTCCATCTCCCACTGGGAGAGCTGGGTCCGGTAGTCGTCCCATTCCTGGCGCTTGATCTCGATGAAGCGCGTGAAGACGTGCTCGCCGAGGGTCTTCAGGATCAGCTCGGACTCGGACGCGATCTCGATCGCCTCGCCGAGCGTCTCCGGGAGCTGCTCGATCCCCAGCCGCTTCCGCTCGTCCGGGGTCAGGTGGTAGAGGTTGCGCTCCATCGGCTCGGGCAGCTCGTAGCCCTTCTCGATTCCCTCGAGGCCCGCCTGGAGCAGCGCCGCGAAGCACAGGTACGGGTTGCAGGACGGGTCGGGGCTGCGGATCTCGCACCGCGTCGCCTGCTCGCGCCCGGGGTGGTAGAGCGGCACCCGGATCAAGGCCGAGCGGTTCCGCCGCGACCAGGCCACGTAGACAGGCGCCTCGTAGCCGGGGACAAGCCGCTTGTAGGAGTTGACCCACTGCGCGAACAGCGCCGCGATCTCGCGCGCGTGCTTGAGCTGGCCCGCGATGAACGACTTCGCCACGTCCGACAGGTAGAACTGGTCGTCGGCGTCGTAGAAGGCGTTCCGGCCGCCCTTGAAGAGCGACTGGTGCACGTGCATCCCTGAGCCGTTCTCGCCGTAGAGGGGCTTCGGCATGAAGGTCGCGTAGAAGCCGTACTTCAGCGCGTACTCCTTCACGGTGATGCGGTAGGTCATGCAGTCGTCGGCCATCTTGAGCGCGTCGGCGAAGCGCATGTCGACCTCGTGCTGGGAGGGGCCGACCTCGTGATGCGAGTACTCGACGTGGATACCCAGCTGCTCGAGCGCGAGCACGGTCTCCCGCCGCAGGTCCGAGCCGGCGTCGAGCGTCGTGAGGTCGAAGTAGCCGCCCTTGTCGAGCACCTCGGGCGGCCCGGTCGAGGCGTCCGCGGAGCGGAAGTAGAAATACTCGAGCTCCGGCCCGATGTAGAACTGGTCGAAGCCCATCGAGCGCATGCGCTCGAGTGAGCGCCGCAGCACCCACCGCGGGTCGCCCTCGTAGGCACCGCCGCCGGGAACCTGCACGTCGCAGAACATCCGGCCCGTGGGGCGGTCCTCCGGTCGCCATGGCAGGATCGAGAAGGTGGAGGGATCCGGCATCGCGATCATGTCGGACTCCTCGATCGGGTTGAAGCCCGTGATCGAGGAACCGTCGAACCCCATGCCACCTTCGAACGCGTCCTCGAGCTCCGCCGCGTTGATCGAGAAGCTCTTCAGCTGCCCCAGGATGTCGGTGAACCAGAGCCGGATGAAGCGGACGTCCCGCTCCTTGACGATGCTGATGACGTCCTGTGCGGTCTGCGGCGCGTTGTCTGCCACGGCGGCTCCTTTTGTTCAGGGCAAGAACGGGCGTCGGCTCGAGATCGCCGAGCGCGCCGTACCCTAGCGAGACCGCGAGGTGACGTGCGGGTCGCTTGCTACTGGTGCCACTCGCGGGCCCACGAGCGAAGCGCGCTGACGGCCGGCTCGAGCGCGCGTCCCTTCGGCGTGAGCTCGTACTCGACCCGCACGGGCGGCTCGTCGTGGACCTGCCGCTCGACGATGTCGAAGCCCTCGAGCTCCCTCAGCCGGATCGACAGCAGCCGGTCTGAGATCAGCGGGACCGCGTGGGACAGCTCCGAGAACCGCATCGGCCCGCCAAGCAGTACATGGACGATCGCGCCAGACCAGCGCTTGCCGAGCAACTCGACCGCCTCGTGGAAATATGGGCAGACTCCGCCCCACGCGGCGGGAACCGCAACGGTCCCGGTCTGGACGGCTGCCTCAGCCCTTGCTGTGAGCGCCGTCTCCGCCATCGAAGGTCGCGCTACGCGGCCTTGCCGAGCGGCTTCAGCTCGCGCGAGGTGCCCTCGAGCGGGATCTCACCCGCGAGGGTCACGAGCGCCGAGAAGTCCGCCAGCGCCACGTGCCCGAGCGCCTCGAGAAGCTGCTCGTCAGACCAGCCTGCCTCGCGCGCCTCCTCGTGGAGGTGGACCGGTACCTGGCCGCGATTCTCGAGCAGCTGCTCGAGGTAGCGGAGCAGCGCCTGCTCCTTCTCGTCACGGGACGCGAAGCCTCGTGCCAGCTCGATCTCGTCGAGGCTCAGGCCGACGCTGCGGCCGGCGCGCGCGTGGACCGCGACGTCGTACTGCGCGCCGCGGTACTCCGCGACCGCGAGCGCGATCCGCTCCTGGGTCGCCGCGGGAAGCGTGCCGCGGCGAAGCTCCGACCGCATCCGCGCGTAGCCGCGGAGCGCTGCCGGGGAGCCGGCCAGCACGCCGACGAAGTTGTTCAGCTTGCCACTGCCCGACAGGGCGCCCTTCAGGATCGGGGCACTCTCGGGAGGGGCGGTGAGCTCGTCATGGATGTCGAATCTCGAGATCTTGGGGGGCATCACTTTACTTTCGGCTCGAAGCTAACCAAATGGCCAGTTGCTTACGACACGTAAGCTGGTTTACAAAATACCATGGGACCCCCAGATTTTCGGCGTCCGCTGATCTGTTCCTGCGGACAGGAAGGTAGCCTGGATCACCGGATCACCCATCCGGGCGCTTCAGAGTCAGGATGTGAGCAGGGCTACGGCGCCGAGCGGACGGTGCCCGTGCTGCGAAAGCCGAGCTGCTCTGCGGCCGCGGCCGTGAGGTCCCAGGCGACACCGCGCCGGAACGGGCCCCGGTCGATCACCGGGAGCGTGAGGAACCGGCCGTTGTGGAAGAAGGTCACGCGCGTCCCGCAGGGGAGCTTGCGGTGTGCGACACCGAGCGTGTTTGGCGCGAGCCGCCGGCCGCAGGCGGTTCGCTTCCCGTAGAAGCCGGGGCCGTACCAGGTCGCGGTGAGCACCCGCATCAGCCCGAGCAGGGCCGGCCGCGTCTCGGGCCCGACGACGCCGTCCACGCGCAGGCGGGCGTCCCGCTGGAAGCGCTTGACGGCCTCCTCGGTGGCGCTGTCGAAGCTGGCGGTCGTGCCCAGTGGGCGGTAGCCCTTGGCGAGCAGGATCCGCTGGAGCGTCTCGACGTCCTTGCCCGAGGCGCCCGCGGAAAGCACGCGCTGGCCCAGTTCGGGCGCGGCCGCGCCGATCGGCCCGTGCACGCCGGAGGGCGTGGCCCCGGGAGCGACCGCGCCGCCGGTCTGGCCGTGCGAGGTGGTCGCGGCGAGCAGGATCAGCAGGATCCCGAGCACGAACGCCCAGGCGGCGAGGCGATCGGGACGCGATCCGGAGACCGGGTTGTATGCGGGCCGCCTGCGCGAGCTGCGGGCAGGCGCACGACGGCGATCGAGCCGTCTATCCAACGGTTCCTCTCTTTCGGGCGCTTACGGGGTTAGCTGACGGGCTCGCGCTGAAAGAGCTGCGCTACGCCGCGGGCCTCTTGCCCGGCGGCGATTCGCCCCTGCGGTCCGGCCTCTGAAGGCCCGGTCCGCTTTGGATCCCCCGCTCTCCGGCGCGCCTCGCGGCGCTTTCGCACGGAGATTCAGCGGTCAGGTCGTGTCGGTATTTCCTTTCGGTCCTGGTGGCGTTCTTGCAGGCAAGAGGGTTTTCGAGCCCCCCTGCGACGCGCCGGACTGTAGCAGAGATCCCGGTGGGAAGTTAGTTCTAACTACCGTCCGAGCTAGCGCCAGACATCGTCCGAGCTAGCGCCAGACATCGTCCGAGCTAGCGCTCGTAGCGGGACTGCTCCTGGGCCGTGCGCTCGGCCCATGGCACCGCTTCGAGGCGTGCGTCCGGGATCGGCTCGCCGCTGTCGACGGAGACCCCGTAGGTCCCCTCCTCCAGACGGCGCTCCGCGCGCCCGATCGCCTCGAGCTCGCCCTCCAGCCGGTCGACCATCGAGCGATCGCGCTCGTTCTCGAACAGCTCGGTGCCCGCGTCGGCGGTGTGCTGGTCCACGCTGGACAGCTCACCGTCTTCCCGATCGGAGCGAAGCGAGGCGAGCTCCTGCTCGACACGTTCGCGCTCACGGCGCAGCAGCTGTCTGGCGGCATCGGTCTCCACGGCGCGTAACGCTATCTCAGGCGGCGGTCTGCCGATCGCGCAGCAGCTGCCTCAGCACGAAGTGGAGGATGCCACCGTTGCGGTAGTACCGCCATTCCTGCGGGGTGTCGATCCGCACGGTGGCGGTGAAAGTTTGCTCCTGCCCCTCCGGCGAATGCGCCGTCACGGTGGTCTCGCGGACATCCTCGTCCCCGAGATCCGGGACGTCGAAGGTCTCGTGCCCGGTGAGCCCGAGCGACTCGACGTTCTCCTCGGGGGCGAACTGCAGCGGCAGCACGCCCATGCCGACCAGGTTCGACCGGTGGATCCGCTCGTAGCTCTCGGCGATCACGGCTCGCACACCCAGCAGCCTCGGGCCCTTCGCGGCCCAGTCGCGCGACGACCCGGACCCGTATTCCTTGCCCGCGAGCACGACCTGCGGCACGCCCTCGCCGAGATAACGCATGGCAGCGTCGAAGATCGACATCTGCTCGCCGCTCGGCAGGTGCACGGTCCACGAGCCCTCCGCACCGGAAACGAGCTGGTTGCGCAGCCGCACGTTCGCAAACGTGCCGCGCATCATCACCTCGTGATTGCCACGGCGTGATCCATAGGAGTTGAAGTCCTTGCGTTCGACGCCGTGCTCCAGCAGGTACCTTCCGGCCGGGCTGTCGGGAGGGATCGCGCCCGCCGGCGAGATGTGGTCGGTGGTGACGCTGTCGCCGAGCAGCGCCAGCACACGGGCCCCGTGGATCGGCTCGACGGGCGCCGGCTTGGGCTCCATCCCCTCGAAGTAGGGCGGCTTGAGCACGTAGGTCGACGGTGGCCAGGCGTAGATGTCGCCCTCCGGGATCCCGAGCTCCCTCCAACGCTCGTCGCCGGTGTAGACGTCCGCGTAGCTGCGCCGGAACATGTCGGACTGCACGGCGTGCGCGATCACTTCGTGGACCTCCCGCTGGGAGGGCCAGACGTCGCGCAGGTAGACCGGCTCGCCGTCGGAGCCGGTGCCCAGCGGCTCGTTCACGAGGTCGACGTTCATGCTCCCCGCGAGTGCGTAGGCGACCACCAGGGGCGGCGAGGCGAGGTAGTTCATCTTCACCTCGGAATGGATCCGGCCCTCGAAGTTGCGATTGCCCGAGAGCACGGAGGCGACCGCCAGGTCCCCCTTCTCGATCGCGGCCGAGATCTCCTCCGGAAGCGGCCCGGAGTTCCCGATGCAGGTGGTGCACCCATACCCGACGAGATCGAAGCCGAGCTTCTCGAGATCGACGGTGAGGCCCGCGCGGTCGAGATATTCGGTGACGACCTTCGACCCCGGCGCGAGACTGGTCTTGACCCACGGCCGGCGCTCGAGCCCCCGCGCGGCCGCGTTGCGTGCGAGGAGCCCCGCCCCCACCATCACGGCGGGGTTGGACGTGTTGGTGCAGCTCGTGATCGCCGCAATCACGACCGCGCCGTGGTCGAGGAGGCAGCGGGTGCCGTCGATCTCGACCTCGACCGCGCTCTCCGGGACCTGCTCCTGCACCCCGACGGCCGTGTGGCCGCCCTCGTCTGCGAACCGCGTCAAAGAATCCAGGTCCGGCGGGCGGTCGGGCGGGCGCTCGCCAGTGAGCTGCTGGAGCTCGCGTGCGAAGGACTCCTTGGCGTCGCTCAGCGGCACCCGGTCCTGGGGGCGCCGGGGCCCCGCCAGGCTCGGCTCGACGTCGCCGAGGTCGAGCTCGAGCGTGTCGGTGTAGACCGCCTCCTCGGAGTCGGCGTCGTGGAACAGGCCCTGCTCGCGCGCGTATGCCTCGACCAGCGCGATCTGGTGCTCGGGCCGGCCGGTCAGGCGCAGGTAGCCGAGCGTCTCAGCGTCGATCGGGAACATCACGCAGGTTGCACCCTGCTCGGGGGACATGTTGGAGATCGTGGCGCGGTCGGCCAGCGGCAGCCTCGCGAGGCCGGCGCCGTAGAACTCGACGAATTTCCCGACCACGCCCCGCTTGCGCAGCATCTGCGTCACGGTCAGCACGAGGTCGGTGGCGGTCGCGCCCTCCGGGAGCGCGCCGGTCAACTTGAACCCGATCACCTGCGGAATCAGCATCGAGACGGGCTGGCCCAGCATCGCCGCTTCGGCCTCGATTCCCCCGACGCCCCACCCCAGCACGCCGAGCCCGTTCACCATCGTCGTGTGCGAGTCGGTGCCGACCAGCGTGTCCGGATAGGCCTGCGGCCGCTCGCCGTTGCCTCCCTTGGCCTCGTGGCCGAACACAACTCGGGCGAGGTACTCGAGGTTGACCTGATGGCAGATGCCGGTGTCGGGCGGCACCACCGCGAAGTTGTCGAAGGCCTGCGCGCCCCAGCGCAGGAACGCGTAACGCTCGCGGTTGCGCTCGAACTCGCGCTCGGCGTTGAACGTGAATGCAAAGCGCGAGGCGAACTGGTCGACCTGCACCGAGTGGTCGATCACCAGCTCCGCCGGCTGGAGCGGGTTGATCCGCGCCGGGTCGCCGCCCAGGTCGCGCATCGCGTCGCGCATCGCGGCGAGGTCGACCACGGCGGGCACGCCGGTGAAGTCCTGGAGCAGCACCCGCGCCGGCGTGTAGGCGATCTCGCGGCTCGGCTCGTCGGTCGCCACCCACGTCGCGAGCGCCTCGACGTCCTCGGGCCGGACCGTGCGGCCGTCCTCGTTGCGGAGCAGGTTCTCGAGCAGCACCTTCAGCGCAAACGGCAGCCGCGAGACGTCGTACTTGGCCTGCAGCGCGTCCAGCCGGAAGATCTCGTACTCGCGGCCGCCGACCGAGAGCATCGAGCGTGCACCGAAGCTGTTCATGCGCGGCCTCCTAGCAGGCTCCTGGCGGACAAAAAGGCGTCTTTCTTCACTCTACCCATTGCATAGAAAGGGCCCCCTCGCCGAGGGGGCCCTTCCCGTAGCAGACCTGTAAGCCGGATTCTGTCTCGAGCAACCATCTATCTAGGGCCGGCGTCTCCGCCGGCCTCCAGCGGCCTACCTGGACCTGGGCGGGCAACCTCTTGACGGTCCTGCTTGGCCTTGCACCAGGTGGGGTTTACCTCTGACGCGTCGTGTCACCACGGCGCCGGTGCGCTCTTACCGCACCATTTCACCCTTGCCGGTCGAGCCGTTCACGTGGGACGGCACGACTTGGGCGGTGTCGTTTCTGTGGCACTTTCCCTCGGGTTTCCCCGGGTCGGCGCTACCGACCACCCTGCCCTGTGGTGTCCGGACTTTCCTCGAAAGCTCACCTCCTCGACCTTTTCAGGCCGGCAGTCGGCGCTCTCGCGGCTGCTCGGTCTGCACCTTTCATTCTAGCCGTGCAATTCATGCGGCGGGGCGCGCGGGCGAGCGCCTGCGACGCGGCGAGAGCTCCGCCGCGGCGGGCAGGCCGATCGCGAGGCAGAGGCCCGCCCCGCAGAGCATCGCGATGCGCACGTGTGGCGCGGTCACGCCTCCGGAGAGCGCCACGCCGGCGAGCCCCGCGCCGAGCGCCGCGCCCAGCAGGCGGCAGGTCGACAGCAGCGAGGACACGCGGCCGTGCTTGGCCTGGGGGACGGCGTTCAGCGCCGCCCGAGAGGCCGGCACGAACAGCAGCCCGATGCCGAGCCCGAACGGCACCAGCAGCGGCAGCGCACCGGGGCCCTCGAGCGGCACGCCGGGAATTCCCAGGAGCCCGAGCGCAAGCGCCGTCAGCAGAAAGCCCGCGATCAGGGTCGGCCCCTCCCCGCGCTGGTCGGCAAGGATCCCTGCAAGCGGTGCGGCGACGCCGACCAGCACGGCGATCAGCGTGAGTGCGGCGGCGGCACCGAGCGCCGAGTATCCGGCCGCCACCTGGAGGTACTGCTGCGCCAGGTAGAAGGCACCGATCATGACCACGAACGTGAGCGCCGCGACGACGGCCGCGGCCGCGATCACGCGCTGACGAAGGCCCGCGGTGTCGGGGCTCTCGTCGCCGTGGATCGCTCTCGGCACGAAGCGGCGGATCGCCCAGGCGACGGCGGCGCTCGCGGGAATGAAGAACCACCAGCACGCGCGCCAGTCGATCACGACCGTGAGCAGGCCGCCAACGAGAGGTCCGACGAGGTTCGCCATTCCCGAGCTGGCGCCCCACAGGCCGAGTGCCGAGCCTCTTCGCTCGGCCGGAAAGCCGGAGACGGCGCCGGCCAGTGACGCCGGGCTGACCAGCCCGGCACCCACGCCCTGCACAACCCGCGAGGCGACCAGCACGCCGAAGTTGCCCGCGAGCGCACCGAACGCCGCGCCGGCCGCGAACACCGCGAGGCCGTAGAGCGCGACCCGCCGCGAACCGATCCGGTCCACCAGCGAGCCCCCGGGGAAGAGCATCACGCCGTAGGAGAGGAAATAAGCGGTGAGCACCCACGAAAGGGTGTGGGAGCCGGTCTCGAGCTCGCGGCCGACCGAGGGCAACGCGACGGTAACGATCGTGCCGTCCATTTGCAGGAGCGCGGCGGCGGCGGCACAGGCGGCGAGCCGCAGCCACGCTTCGCGCGGCACTGCGGGTCCAGGCGACGAGCGGGCGCGACTGCGCATCGCGCTCATTGTCGCGGACGCGGACGCGCGGCGAGCTCGACGGTAGGGCTAGGCAGGTTCCAGCCGGCTGCCGCAGGAGCTGCACCCAAGCACGTCTTCGCGCTCGGGCGACAGCGCGGGAAGGCCGCAGACCGGGCAGCGCGGAGCGTCGCCACGCGACGCGTCGTACAGCACCCGCGTCACGAGGTCGTCTAGCGTGCGCTCGGCATCGCCGAACAGGCGACCCGCCGTGCGGGCGTTCGTCGCGAGTTCCTCGAGCGCCGGCATCAGATCCTCCTGAAGACCCCCACGACCTTGCCGATCACGCGCACGTCGGCGCTCCGGATCGGCTCCATCTCCTGGTTCTCCGGCTGGAGACGAATGTGGTCGCGCTCTCGAAAGAAACGCTTGACGGTCGCGTCCTCCCCGACCATCGCGACCACGATGTCGCCGTCCAGTGCGACGTCCTGGCGGCACACGACCACGTAATCGCCGGCCAGAATGCCGGCATCGCGCATGCTTTCGCCCGCGACGCGCAGGATGTAGTCCCCCTGGTCACCGCCCGCCGCGTCCGGCACGCTGACGTACTCCTCGATGTTCTCCTCGGCGAGGATCGGCTGCCCGGCGGCGACCTGGCCGACCAGCGGCAGGCCCTCGTTCGTGACCACCTTCTTGGCCTTGTCGAACATCACCTCGATCGCACGCGGCTTGGCCGGGTTGCGGCGAAGCAGCCCGGACTTCTCGAGGTTCGCGAGGTGCGCGTGAACGGTCGACGACGATGCGAGGCCGACCGCCTTCCCGATCTCCCGCACCGTCGGTGGATAGCCGTACCTCGATGCATACCGCTTGATGAAGTCGAAGATCTCCTGCTGGCGCTTCGTCATCTTCAGGTCAACCATCGATCACGGTCCTCCGGAGCCGGTGGATCATTCGAACACTTGTTCGTAGAGTAGCGGCCCCGATGGACGGCATCAAGGCATCCGGGCGGCCGGGGCCCCGGGGCTATAATCGCCTGCCGAGCGCCCGTGGCGGAACTGGTAGACGCGCAAGGTTGAGGGCCTTGTGACCCGAATAGGTCGTGGAGGTTCGAATCCTCTCGGGCGCACTCGAGAAAGCCCTGCTATGCGGGGCTTTCGTTTTTGACGGTTTGTCAACTCTGCCCGGAATTAGTGGACGTGATAACAGTCGTGATAACAGAAATCGGGCGCCGTCCTTAGACGATACTAAGGCGAGCCCAAGCGTAACGAGGCCCTCCCAGACTAACGCCGTTTAGGTCGTTCCGCTGATCCCATATGCGAGCGTGAATCCGAGAGCCGTGAGAAAGGAAACTGCTTGGACGATTCCACAAACAGGGATGCCCCCGCCATAGATCGACGGGTTGGCGCTCCTAGCGAATTGCCCGGCCAGGTTCATTAGGGTGAAGAGGCCGAAAAGCACCGAAACGAGATAGGCGCCCCAAGCGACTTCCAGACATGTTGTGTCCGTTCCGGATGGCGCGATGTCCTTGCGAAACGTGAGGGTGAGAGCAAAGGCTGCAGTCGACAGTGTGATCATCTGCTTCACCGCCTCCTGCGCAAAGGTGAAGGCCTCCTCGGCCTTCTGCAATTCTTGGGCGTTCAACTCGCTGCACCTCGCTCAGCAGAACGGCCAGAATCCTGGACAGAATGTTCCTAATACGCTGCGCAGGTGTCGAGCCGTGATTCGGCGACGGCGCATTTCGTTCCGCACGCAGGCTCCGACCACCGGCGGTGATTTGTCCGTTGGGGCTGTGCCAGCGCTCTGTCGCTTCCCGCCGGGCGGCTTGACGCTCACTGCTCGGCGCTGGATGATCGCCTAAACGAATGAGAGGAGCTGCGGATGTCCTTGACAACAGATCAGGCCCGACGCCTGGGCGGCCTCGTAGGGATCGTGTTCGTGGTGCTCGGCGTTGTCGCGGTATTCCTGCCGGGCACGCCGCCGAAGGCGGATGAAGTGTCCAAGATCACAACCTATTTCACCGACAAACGGGGGAGCATCCTCGCGGCCAACTACTTGACCTGTCTCGCGTTCGTCTTCTTCTTGGGGTTCCTGGGCGCGCTGCGGACGCACTTCCGTGTCGCTGATCGGACAGGTATCCAGCCCGGGTCTGCCATGCTGGCCGGCGGCGTTGCCGCCACGAGCATGGTCATAGCTGGGACGGCGGTGCTCAACGGCGCAGTGTTCCAGGTCGCAAACGCCGGGGACGCAAACGTGAACCACGCCCTCTACGACGTCGCCAACGATCTATTCTTCGCCTCAGGCTTCGGCTTCGCCGTGTTTTTTGCAGGGGCGGCGGTCGCAGTGACACTGACCCGTGCGCTGCCGAGCGCGATGGCGCCGACCGCGCTCCTGGTCGCGTTGTTGAACGTTGTTGGAGGGGTCGGGTTCTTTACGAAGACCGGCTTCTTTGCGATCGGCGGATCTTTCGGCTTCGTCGTCCCGCTCGCATCGCTCCTATGGGTCCTCGCGGCAAGCATTGTCATGCTCCGACCGGTCCCGATCGCGCGTTCGGACGCCGCGTAGAGCGCGGCCGGATCCCACCGCCGCTGTTGCTTCGCGCGAGAAGCGGGCGATTCTCTGCGGAAGACGCTGTCGCCCTCGCGGATGAAGCGTTGGTGCCGTGCCACTCGTCGACGCCGAAGTCCGAGTCGAAGTCGTCCGTGATCGTGTGCCACGGCATCTCCCATCCCATCCGCGCCTTCCACCGCTCGATGTCCGCCTGGGGGCGCGCGACACGAACGCGAGCGTGGTGTCGCGCGCGTTCAGGTGAGCGAGGTGGGCGACCTGGTCGGCGAGGAAGGAGCAGCCGCCACAACCACGCTCGGGCCAACCTTTCACGCCCGGCTCGAAGAAGAAGTGGTAGACGATCAGCTGCCGGCGCCCGTCGAACAGGTCGAGCAGGCTCGCCCTGCCACCGGGCCCGTCGAACGCATACTCCTTGTCCACGGCCACCCATGGCATGCGTCGGCGCTCGGCGGCAAGCGCGTCACGGGCGTGCGTGAACTCCTTCTCCTTCACCACCATCTCCTCGCGCGCGGCGTCTCATTCCTGGCGCGAAACTCTCGGCGGTGTGTTCATCTCGGCATGCCCCTTCCTTTGGATACTCGTCGGCTAGCCCGGTCGGCTGATAGAGACAGGCGACTGGGCAAAAAACTAATCGCTCGCAGGATGCTTGGGGCGTCGTTGCCGTAGAACTCCAGGGTATGGGTGCGTCGGAGGCCACCATCGTCGATGCCGGTGGGCGCGAGTTGCGCGTGTCCAGTCCTGATCGCGTGATCTTCCCGAGCACTGAGCGCTCGGGCGCGGTCACCAAGCTGGACATCGTCGAGTACTACCTCGCCGTTGGCGACGGCATCATGCGTGCACTCGGGCGGCGGCCGACGACGCTCGAGCGCTGGCCGAAAGGCGTGCACCCTGGCATCGTCCTCTCGACGCGGGAGAAAGGCGGCGGCGATGCTTTCTTTCAGAAACGCATCCCACGTGGAGCTCCGGACTATGTGCAGACGGCGCGGATCCAGTTCCCGTCAGGTCGCCACGCGGATGAGATTTGTCCCACGGAGGTGGCCGTTGTCGGCTGGGCGGCGCAGATGGGCACGATCACGTTTCATCCATGGCCGGTCCGCAGCGACGACGTCGACCATCCCGACGAGCTGCGCCTCGACCTGGACCCGCAGCCAGGCACGGACTTCGCCGACGCCGTGCGCGTCGCCGCTGAGGCCCGCGTGCTTTTGGACGACCTTGGATACATCGGTTTTCCGAAGACCTCGGGAGGCCGGGGTGTCCACATATATGTCCGGATCGCCCCAAGCTGGACATTCACCGATGTCCGCCACGCCGCGATCGCCTTCGGGCGTGAGCTCGAGCGGCGTCTATCAGGCCAGGTGACGACCAAGTGGTGGAAGGAGGAGCGCGGCAAGCGCATCTTCATCGACTACAACCAGAATGCGCGCGACCGCACGATCGCCTCCGCCTACAGCGTACGGCCGAAGGCAGGTGCGCCAGTCTCCGCACCGGTGACCTGGGACGAGCTGGCCGAAGTCGCGCCCGAGGACTTCACAGTCGCGACGATGCCGGCGCGCTTTGCAGAGGTTGGCGATCGGCATGCCGCGATCGACGATGTCGCCCACTCGCTGCAGCCGCTGCTGGACATGTACGAAAGCGACGATGCCGAGGGACGGGGCGACATGCCTTATCCGCCCGACTATCCGAAGATGCCGGGAGAGCCCAAGCGCGTTCAGCCCTCACGCGATCGGGACCGCCCGCGGGAATGAGGTCGGGGCGGCGGGCCCTTACGGTGAGTGAGGAAGCTTGGCCGAGCCGCGCTTCGCCGCCGGAGCCGAGGGCGGCAGCACGACTGGCCCGATGTCCCCGTCCGGAGCCTCGTCGAGGTCGACGATCACCGGCGCGTGATCGCTCGGCCCGCTGCCCTTGCGGGCCTGCCGGTCCACCCATGCCGCCCGAACACGGCCGGCGACCGCCGGGCTGGCCAGGATCAGATCGATCCGCATCCCGAGGTCCTGATGGAACATTCCTGCCCGGTAGTCCCAGTAGGTGAACACTCGCTCGTTCGGCCAGCGATCGCGCACGACGTCACGCAAGCCGAGCGCCTGTAGCTCCGCGAGCGCCGCTCGCTCGGGCGGGGTGACGTGAGTCTGGCCGATGTAGGCGACTGGATCGAACACGTCGTCGTCGGTCGGTGCGATGTTCATGTCGCCAGATACGACCGTCGCCTCCGGGCCAGCGGCAACCATCTCCCGCAGCGAAGCCAGCCAGGCGAGCTTGTACCGGTAGTGCTCCGAGCCCGGCACGCGCCCGTTCGGTACGTACACCGACACCACCCGGATCCCGCCACAGGTGGCAGACAGCGCGCGCGCCTCTGGATGCGGGAACCCCGGCGCGTCGGCGAGCCCGACCACCACGTCGTCCAGCCCCACCCGCGAGAGGATCGCCACCCCGTTCCACGTCGCCTCGCCATGGACTGCAACGGCATAGGCACGGTCGGCGAGCTCGTCGCCGAGCAGGTCGGCGAACGCGTCGTCTGCGAGCTTGGTCTCCTGCAGACAGACCACGTCCGGCTGCCGCTCGTCCAACCAGGGCAGCAGCCGCGCCACACGCTGCTTGGCCGAGTTGACGTTCCAAGTCGCGATTCGCACCGAGCCCACGGTACCGGGACCGCCGACGCCTATCCCATCCTCCTTGGAGCGGCGGTCCAGCCGCGCTATGCGGCGCGAGCGATCGCTGCCGCATCCGCCCGCGCCTAGCCCGCCGACGAGAGGCGCGGAGGACGCTTGAACAGCGCGTCCATCGAGCGCGTGCACGGACAGGCGGCACCCCGGATTGGCTGCAGCCCGAAGGCCTCCTCGACGGTGCGAAGCAGCGAGTAGTGGTCGTATGGGACGGTCGACCGCGCTCCCGCCCTCGTCGTCGGACCGGCGACGATGGTGGCGATCCGCCCCCCTCGCGCGAGCTTGCAGCACCCTTCGTCCGAGTCACCTTCATCCCACGTCAGGAAGAGGATCCCTCGCGGGCCGAGTGCCCTGATGAGCGAAGGCAACACCTCCGAGAGCCACTCGTCCCCGTCGGCGACGGAGCAGTCGTGCATGTCATGACAGAGGTCGGGCGTGATCCAGGTGAAGGCCGGGAGATTGCCCCTGCGATAGTCGGCATTCAGCCTGTCGAAGGGGACCACTTTCGCGCAGCGATCCGGGTTCGAGGCGATGTCGTCGTAGTAGACGAACGGATTGTGCCGCTTGGCATATGCGCCAGAGCTGCTGTCCTTGAAGCAGGGCGAGGGCACACCCTCCATGTAGGCCTTCCAAGAGATCCCGGCCCCCTCGAGCTGGTCGACGAGGTTCGTCGCGTCCACGTGGCAGCCGGTGCAGTCGGAGTCGATGCCGAAGGTCGAGCCGCCTGTGAGCGCCAGGTAGTTCGGAAGCGAGGGATGGCTCACCCCGTATGACGCCGACGCCAGAGCGGCCGACCGAAGGAGCCGGTTGATGTAGGGAGCGCCGGGGTTGCTGACGATGTTCCCGTACTCCTCGTTTTCCATCACGATCACCACGACGTGGGAAGTCTTCGAGCGAGGCCCGTGAAGCGGCTTCGGCTCGACCGACCACTGCCACGCACAGCCGGACCCCGCGAGTACCGCGACGAGCGCCAGGAGCGCGAGCGATTTTCGGGTCAGTCGATCCTCACCACATCACCGCGGCGCCCGCGAACGAAAGGCGCGTCGAGCTCGTTCCCGCCGCCGGTCCAGGGACTGCGCCGTGATCTGCGCGAGCACCGTGCCCAGAAGCGCTCCGCTGATGACGTCGCCCGGGTAGTGGACGCCGGTATGGATGCGCGAGTACGAAACCAGCGTCGCGAGGGCGCGCAACGGGACTGCGCCCACCGGCATCACCTGACCCACCCCTGTCGCGAAAGCGAACGCTGCCGCGGAGTGTCCGGACGGGAACGACGTCGAGGCCGGCATCCTCACATGACGGGTCAGCGGGACGCTCTGGGCCGCACGATCCGGGCGCCGGCGCCGGCCGAGCGGCTTGACCGCAAGGTTGACAACAGTCGCCGTCACGCCGACACAGGCCAACCCCGATGCGGCTGCGCGACGGCCCCGCCGTCCACCGGTGAGGGCAAGCAACGCGGCCGAGGCGATCGAGAGCCGCGAGTAGTCGGCCGCTCGGGAAAGCCGGCCCATGGCACGGTCGAGCGCGGGGGTGGGCGTGCGGGCGATCGCCGCATAGAGCGCGACATCCACGCGCTCTGCGTCCTGCAACCAGCGACGATACGGTCCGCGGCTCACCCTCGGAGGATTCCATGAACAGGCGCCGTGTCGCGGCGATCGTCGCACCCGCCAGACCGGCCGGGCCTCTTGCCGGTGGCAATGAGCCACCTTCGAGATGCTCCATGGCCGTTCTCTCGGCGCCGCTGGCTAGTCGGCCAGCTCGTCGATCACCTCGTATACCCCAGACACGGGCTCGTTCTTTACGAACGCTGAAAGGTAATCCACCCGCTGCATCTCCTGCGCGTCCGCCTCCGAGCGCCAGCGGCGTACTCGTCTTCGGTCATGGCGGCATCGCGTCACCGGGGTCCCATGAGCGGCGAAACTGCTCCCAGGCGCCCGGCTTCAAACGACGGGCGGAGCACATGACGATCATCTCAGGCCTTCAGCGGATCTACCACGCCCGCAACATCCGCGACGAGGACGAGATCATCTCGTTCGGAATGTTCGACTGGCTGATGTTTTCTTTCGAACTTGGCCGAGGATTTGCGGTGCGCGCGATCCCCTCCGGGCACTCAGCGGCCACCGTAGCCCATCGACTCCGATCCTCCCATCGACTCCCGGGCGTGAGCGCTCACAGCTCGCCGGCCAGGCCGGCAACGATCCAGACGAAAACCCCCACCCCGAGGAGGCGACGGAACCAGTTGACGCCGCCCACCGCCTCTTCCCACGCCCATACGCCGAGCCCGACGGTGAAGACCGCGCGGCCGACGTCGTGTGCGGTGCCACCAGCCACGGCGGCGAGCCCCCACCCCGCGAACGCGAGGAGCAGCGCGGCGGGTTCGGGAACTGCGCGATGGGGAAGCGACGCGGCCAGCCCACCTGGCCGCGTCGCCAAAGCTCGGCGATCATGACAGCGCTCATGGTTGGTGGGAAGCTTTCGACTGAGATCAGCGTAGCCCGCGGCCCGGGGTCGGCGTTCCGCTACCCCGGTGCGGAGCGTCGGCAGACGGTGATACTCGCTCAGCCCGCGTGTTCGCCCTGATTCAGATTCCGAGCCGACTCGGCTATCTCGCGCTCGCCGGCCTCGTCGGCGGGGAGTCGACCGGGATTCCGGTCCCCGGCGAGACGGCGCTCATCACCGCGGCGATTCTCTCCCGCCATGGGCGATTCCAGATCGAGCTTGTCATCCCGATCGCTGCCGCGGCAGCGATCGCCGGAGACAACATCGGCTACCTGATCGGTCGCAGGGGCGGCCGCGCTTTGTTGCTCAGACCCGGGCCGCTCGAGGAACACCGGCGGAGATTCCTCGAGCGCGGCGAGCCATTCTTCGAGCGTCACGGCCCGAAGGCCGTATTCCTGGGGCGTTGGATCGCCGGTCTGCGCATCGCCGCCGCATGGCTGGCGGGGATCAACCGCATGCGTTGGCAGGTGTTCCTGTTCTGGAACGCACTCGGCGGCATCGCCTGGGCAACCACGGTCGGCCTTCTCGCTTACTTCCTGGGGCCGACCTTCGAGCACATCTTCAAGGTCCTGGGGCTTGCCGGGGCGGGCGTCGTGGCGCTCGGGATCGGTGCCGCGCTCGGCTGGAGGCGTCTCCGGCGGCGCCGGGAGTCCCCACCAGGCTCAGACGATCCAGCCGAAGCTCCGCGGTAGGCCGGTGTTTGTGGCACGGCTCGCGGTTCGGCATCTGCACCGGAAAGGTACGCGGCGGACCCGCGGTCTTCCCACAACCGCGATTCGAGGCTCGGGCCCGCGATGGAAAGATCGAGGTGGGCCGCTCCGTAGCCGGCTGATTCATGGCACTCCGCAACCACGGCTGGACATCGAGGCGAGGCTCGACGAGAATCTCGAGCCGACGGGCCGCGATCGAGTACCAAGGGAGCGGCCGATCTGATGAGCCACGCGCGAGAGATGCTGAAGGCTGGTCCGAGGCCTGTGGGCGGTTAGGGAGCGAGCGCTTGCCGATCTTCAGTCGCGGTTTCGGGGGGCGCCGGCGTGAGCAGAGCGATCGCCTTCCGCCGGGCCAGTACCTGGTGCACGACTGGCCTGTTCTGTCGGCCGGCCCGACCCCGCGCACCCCGCTCGACGAATGGACGTTCTCTCTCCGCGGCGCCGTGGAGCCCGCGAGGACGTGGACCTGGGACGAGCTCCAGGCGCTGCCGGCCGAGACGGTCACGCGCGACATCCACTGCGTGACGAAGTGGTCGAAGCTGGACATGGAGTGGCGGGGCGTGTCGGTAGATCTCCTGCTCGACGGGGAGGAGCTCGGAGGTGGCTATGTGACGGCCTTCTGCGACGGCGGCTACACGACCAATCTCCCGCTCGAGGACGTGACCGGCGGCAAGGCCTGGATCGCGACCGCGGCCGACGGCCAGCCTCTCGCGCCCGAGCATGGCGGTCCCGCGCGGCTGCTGGTCCCCCACCTGTATTTCTGGAAGAGCGCCAAGTGGGTGCGGGGGATCGAGGTCAGCACCCATGACGAGCCGGGGTTCTGGGAGGCGAACGGCTACCACAACCGCGGGGATCCATGGAGTGAGCAGCGCTACTGGGGCGACTGAGCCGAGCGCCCGACTCGGCCGAGCGACGACAAGGGTGTGAGCGTCGGTCAGCGTGGAGTCGTACGAAACTAGCCGAGCGCTACGTGCTATGTAGATGGCTCGATGCCTGAATTCGAGGTCCAAGCGCTCCAGCGGATCTACGAGGCCATGTCGCGGTGGGACGTGGACGAGCTCGCGAAGGACGTCACGCATGACTTCGAGTTGATCATGCCGGATACGGTCCCTTGGGGCGGGATGCACCACGGCCCGGACGGCGTGGAGGTACTCGCGACCATCTTTCGGGATCACGTCGACGGCCAGTGGGCCGACCCGGATGACTTCATAGACGCGGGTGACCTGATCGTGGTGCTGGGGCGGCTGCGTGGGCGTGCGCGGGCCACCGGTGAGCAATACGAGGTGCCCTTCGCACACGCATGGAACCTGTCCGACGGGATGCCCTCGAGGTGTCGGAGCTACTTCGACACGGCCCCGATCATGGCGGCGCTCGGCGCGTCCGCGGCCAGCGAAGGCCTTCGCCACCGGCGTGAGCTGACCCCGCAGTCCTTTCGAGCGTCGTTGAGTTGGTTTCAAGTCCGTGGCGGATTGGGCGACGATCTCATCCCTGGCGACTGCGGGTGGAACGCTGGTCCTGGCCGCGGCCACGTTCTCTGCCGTGCGCTCGTCGAACCGCTCGGCCCGGATCGCCGAGCAGGCGCTTCTGGAACAACGACGGCCGGTGCTCGTGCACGCGCCGCTCGACGACCCGATGCAGAAGGTCATGTTTGTCGAGGGTCACTGGACTTGCGCAGAGGGCAGCCAGGCCGTGGTCGACGAGGAGAGCGGCGTCCTGGAGGACTTCCGCCGCCAGATCCGCGACATCTCATAGCCCCGGGTGACGTGGGCATGTGGCAGGGCGCCCTACGTGAAGCGAACGATGGCGTCATACGCGCGATCGTCGCCGCGCACGCCGAGCTGCGGCCATTCACCGCCGACCTGCTCTACAGCGACCGATTTAGCCCGCCCTCGGTGAGCGGAAGCCAGGGGGAAAGACAACGCAGCACGTCCTAGAGCAGGAGCGTCCCGTCGCCGCCGATCGACGGCGGGCGGGGCTCCGGGGCGCTGCGCGCGGGCGCCTGCGCGACCGGGCATTCGAACAGGATGTCGTTGCCGCACCGTGCCCGGATCACGTATTCGTAGCGGCCGCCTGCCACGAACTCGGCGGCGGGCAGCGTGACCTCGAAGCCGGCGTGCAGCGCATCCCGTGCGTCCGGGAACGCTTCCGCGAGGTCCGGCCGCACCGCGCGCGCGGCCACGCGCGATGCTCCCGCGGGACCGCTCACCTCCACCACGCACGGCTGATCGCCTCCCGTCACCAGCCAGCCGCGCAGGAAGAGCTGGTCGCCGTCATCGCGGGCCGTGTCCAGGCAGCCTGCCCGCCGGTCGCCGGGCTCCCCTGCTGAGACCCGGCACCGCTCGAATCCCCTCCGGACCGCCTCTTCGACCGCTTCACCCGCCGGACCGGTCAACGCCTTGACACGCTCGAGCGCCGGCCCGAACGCCTCCTCTGTACGGCGCACCGCGTCTTCGTCGTGCGCGAGCGACGGCAGGATGTTCCCGTTCGTGAGGATCCCGCGGCGCGCGCACTCCAGCACGAACACCTTCTCGCGCTGGACCGTGGCGTCGTCGGCGAGCGCGAACGTCATGCGCGCAGGCGGCCCGAGCAGCGCCGCCTGCACCCCGGTGGCCGCGCAGGCCCGGTCGAAGGCGGCACGGACCAGCTCCCCGATGTACGCGAGATGCTCGGCCACTGGCACGTCGCGAAGCGTGCGCAGCACCGCGGCGGCGGCCGCCAGCGAGAGCGTCTCGCCACGGAAGGTCATGCCGTAGGCGAGGCCCGGCAAGCGCTCCAGGTACTCGCGCTTGCCGACCACCGCGGAGAGCGGCATCCCGTTCGCCATCGCCTTGCCCAGACAGGTCAGGTCGGGCATCGTGCCGAAGCGCTCCTGGGCGCCGCCGGTTCCGAGCCGGAACGCTGTGATGACCTCGTCGAAGACGAGCAGGGCGCCGTGCTCGTGGGCGAGCTCGCGCACCGCCTCGAGGTAGCCCGGCTCGGGGAGTTCGATGCTCACGGGCTCCATGACGACCGCGGCGACCTCGCCGGCGTGCTCCTCGAAGAGCCTCTCGAGCGCCTTCACGTCGTTGTACGGGAACGAGCGCACCAGTGGTCCGAGCGCCTTCGGCACACCCGGCACGCCGTGGGCCGCCACGCACCAGTCGTGGAAGCCGTGGCCGCCATGCTGAAGGATCATCTCCCGGCCGGTGGCGGCCCGCGCGAGTCGTACTGCGGCCGTGAGGGCGTCGGAGCCGTTCTTCCCGAACGCGACCATCTCGGCGCTCGGGATCATCTCGGTGAGCAGAGCGGCGACCTCGACCTCGATCGGATGGGTGAGCGTGAGCGTCGGGCCCACGGGCAGCTGGGCCGTGATCGCGTCCGTGACCGCCGGATGCCGGTAGCCGAGGATCACCGGGCCGCCGCCATTCACCCAGTCGACGAACCGCCGCCCCTCGAGGTCGACCAGGTCGTAGCCGGCTGCGTCGCGCGCGAACCGCGGGAACGGGTCGTCGCCGCCATAGAGGTGGCGGAAGGCCATCCGGTGGTGTCCGGAGTACCCGAGCACCTCGTCGGCGAGCGCGGCCACCTCCGCCGCGTCCACCGGGAAGCGCTCGGTCACGCTTGGCGGCCGGAGGTCGAAGATCGTGCAGCGCTCGCGATCGTCGTGGATCGGCTCCCGCGTGCTGCGAAGGCGCTCCGCAAAGTCGCGATAGTGATCGAGCCACCAGCGCATCGAGGCCGGGATCACCAGGAACTGCGCGCCCGCAGCGCGCGCCTTGTCGAGCTGCTCGATCGCCCACCCGTCGTCCGGCGGGTGATGTCCCACGTATCCGCCGTGCTCGTCTCCGGGGAAGTGGCGCAGGTCGCGGCCCTCGACCTCCAGCAGCGAGGGGTCGCCCTTGGTCGCGACCAGCACCTTCGATCCTTCGGGCACAGCGCCGGCGATCACGGCCCGGACGTGCCCGACCATCTCGCGGTAGGCGCCGTGCGTCATCCCGACGGCCGGCGTGTCGGCGGGCAGCCTGCGGCGGCTTGCGAACCGCTTGCCGGGCACGAGCGCAGCGGAGCTCTTGCGAAGCGGCGGCCGGTGCGGAAGCGCGCCCCGGTCGTTCCATCCCACCTGTCGGTCGCCGCCCAGGTAGACCGGCGCGAAGTGACCCTCGTCGGGATAGTTGAGGTTGCTGTTCTCGATCCGCGCGATTGGCTCGTGGCGGATCACGCACCGCATCTCCGGCGCGCGTGCGACCGGGGTGCCACCGTCCGTTGCGACCAGCGCCCACCAGTATCCGATGTTGGTCTCGAGGCCTTCCCAAGTCGCCTCGGGGATGCGCAGCTCGACCGCGCCATCGCACGCTTCGGCCTGGTCCAGCTCCACCACCTGCATGTCCTCCGGCTCGCCGCCGGGCGACATCACGAGCTGGTAGGCGAGCTCTCGGTCCGGGCCGCGCACGATGATCGGCGGGGCCGCCTCCGAGCGCGTCATGTGCTCCGGGGCGGTGACCGCCAGCGCCGGCGCGAGCGTCTCGAGCCGCTCTCCCACCTCCTCCAGATAGCGGTAGAAGACGCCGAGCGCTTCCTGTGCCGGCACGAGGTCGACGTACCGGCAGCTCTTGCAGATGCTCGCGTAGTCCCAGGTGTAGTGGCCGCGCCGCAGGTCCTGCGCGGCCGGGCCGTTCCACAGCTCCTCGAACGGCTGCTTCGCCAGGTTCCCCCACTCGAGCTCGCCGTCGCAGTCGAGCCCGCAGGGAGAGATGTATCCATCCGCCCGGAGCCGGAAGCGGTCGTAGGCGTACTTGCAGAAACCCGGATGGCGAAACCGCATCGCCCAGTCGCGGCGGTCGTTCACGAGCCTGGTCTCGCGCGGCGGCACGGCCGTCTCCGGATCGGTGAAGTCGAACCACTGGTGGTCCGACAGGTACCAGCCGAGCCGCATCCGGCGCTGCTCGGCGACCGCCACGCACTGATGCTTGATCCAGTCCAGGTACTCGGCCGAGAAGTGCATGGTCGCGTCCAGGTTCCAGCTGTGCCGGTTGACGTCGATCATCTGGAAGATGTTGATGACCTGCACGCCGCGGTCGGCGCACCAGGCCACCATGTCCGGCATGAGCGGCGCGTTCGGCGTCATGAACACGACGTTCACGACGAACTCGATTCCGTGCTCCTCGCACAGGCGCGCGGTCGTCTCGAGGTTCTCGTAGACGATCGCCGCCTTCCCGCCGGGGCGGATCTTCTCGAACAGCTCCGGGATGTGACTGTCGACCGAGAAGATGATCATCTCGACGTGGTCCTTCACCTGGTGAAACTTCTCCTCGTCGAAGAGTTGCCCGTTCGTGGTGAGCCACAGCAGCACGCTGTAGTCGTTCACGAGCGCCAGCGTCTCGTCCCACGTCACGGTCGTGGGCTCGCTGCCGTCGTGCGGGGTGATCACACAGAGGTCGGGCGCGATCTCCTCGCGAAGGCGCTTCAGCACGACCGGCGAGATCTTCTTCAGCGGCGGGTTGTTCCCGTCCAGGCACATGACGCAGCTCATGTTGCAGAAGTTGCTGAACTGCACGTGGGCCTCGTATGGGCGCGACTCGAAGACGAGGCGCTTCTCGCGCAGCTCGCGGTCGAGGAGCGCGCGGTTGCGCGCAGCGATCTGCTCCCGCTCGGGCCAGCTGATCCTGGGTGTTTCTCGCACGCACGACGCGCCGTTTGCGCCGTCCGGGCCGCGCGCCGGCGCCGCGCGAAGCTTCTGTCCTCCCACGCGGCCAAGGTACCCATCGCCCTGCAAGGTGTCAAGCATCGATGGGTTCACTATGTTCACGCTCGACGTGTACTTCCACCACAAGTTCGACCACGAGTTCGAGGGGTCACCGCCGCCGGCTTTGTCATTCGTCGTGTGCTCGCTGCCGCGCTCGGGGAGCTCTCTCCTGTGTGACGTGCTGGCGAACACCGAGCTCGCCGGCGCGCCGAGCGAGTACTTCGACGCAAATCAGATGGACGAGTTCCGGCGCGCCTGGCGTGTAACCACGTTCGAGCAGTACGTCGAAGCGCTGATCGCGAAGAAGACGAGCCCGAACGGCGTCTTCGGCGTCAAGGCGCACTACCACCAGCTGTTCGACTCTTTCCCCGGCGGGGACGTGAGCGAGCTGTTCCCGAACCTACATCACGTGTACATCACGCGGGCCGATCACGTGCGGCAGGCCGTGTCGTTCGCGCGCGCGACGCAAACGGAGAGGTGGAGCTCGCTGCAGGAGGCGACCGCGACGCAGGCCGTCTACAGCGCCGCCGAGATCGCTTCGCTGATCGAGTGGATCGAGCGTGAGGAGGTTGCGTGGGAACGCTACCTGGCCGAGTCCCGCGCGCCGGTGTTGCGGGTCGTATACGAGGACCTGGTCGCGGACATCGAGGGCACGGTCGTCCAGGTGATGCGCTTTCTCGAGATCGACCTGCCTCCGGCCTTCACCGTGCCGGCGCCAACGCTCGACCGCCAGGCCGATCACCTCACCGAGGACTGGGTCGCCCGGTACCGCGCGGAGGAACAGCGAGTTTGAGCGGCTCTGGGGTCGATCGGGTCGGTGTCGAAGACCTGCTGGAGGAAGCCCGCCGTGGGCTCGATCGCGTGTCACCCGCCAAGGCTCAGGCGGCCGCCGAGGACGGAGCGCTGCTGATCGACATCAGGTCGGAGTCGCAGCGGGGCCGGGATGGGGAAGTGCCGGGCGCGCACGTGGTCGCGCGCAACGTGCTCGAATGGCGTCTCGACCCGGCCTCGGGCGATCGCGACCCCGCGCTGGCCCGGCGCGATCGGCGCGTGATCCTGATGTGTGACGAGGGCTACCAGTCGAGCCTCGCCGCAGCGACGCTCAAGCGATTCGATCTCGACGCGACCGACGTCGAAGGCGGCTTTCAGGCCTGGCGAGCGGCCGGCCTTCCGGTGATCCTGCGCTAGGGACCGACGAGGTTCATCGCCGCCGTCGCGGCGGGACCGTAGGTAGGGTCGCGCAGCAGCGCCTGGCGGATGCCCTCGCCCAGGATGCCGCCTTCGCCGCGGGAAGCGCCCAGCACGGTCCAGGTGCGCTCGTCCCCCCGAGCGTTCCGGTAGTGCGCGCGTAGGCCCCCCGGCCCGCGGTCGAGGGTCAGGCGCCTGCCGCTCGAGGTCTCGAGCGTGAGCCCGCTCAGCCCGCGCACGTTCTGGGTCACCGGCTCGAGCGCGATCTTCACCTCCCCGGCCTGAGCGCGCCCGATGCCTGCGAGCGCGCCGTTCCGAGCTCGCAACGGCGTGAGCGCCCAGTTCAGCCGCGAGCCCAGCCACCCGACCAGGAGGAGGCCCGCGACCGCGGACTCGGGGTCGTGACGAACGGCCACCGTGCTGATCATGTGCAGCTCGGGGCGCAGGTCGGCAGGGTCGAAGGTGGCGGCGACCCGCTCGCGCCAGGGGGTCGATCGCAGCCACGCCAGATCGACGACGTAGGCGGACTTGAGCACCTCGCAGGCATGGTGCAGGCCTTCTTCGAGGTCGTGTTCCTCCACCGAGTCGAGCAGCACGACCTGCGCCAGGGGCAGGAGCGCGGTGACGGCGTCGCGATGTCCGTGCGGGGACCACACCACCGTGGGCAGGTCCGTCACGACCAGCGGATCGACGATCGCCTCCAGCCGCGGCACGTGCTGGTCGCCGAGCTCGAGGATCACGGTCTCGCGAAGCGGAGTCGGGTCGCGGTCGTCGGACTCGCCGGCGCTGATGATCGCGGTCGCATCGATCGTGGCGCGACCTGGCTCGACCGCGCACACGATCGTGCGGGAAGCGAGATAGCGGCCAGCGCCGCGCAGGCGCTCAGCGACCTCGTCGCTCGACCGCCGGTCCGCGACGCACACCATGTTGAGCGCGCGCGCCGGCGCATGCCCGGCGTAGCGCATCTGGCCCTCTACGAGCAGCTTCCGCAGGGCCGCCTCGATCTCCGCCGGGGTGGTGCCCTGGGCCGTCCAGGCGACATGTCTGAAGCCCGCCACCCGTCTCCTCAGATGCGTCGCCAGGAATCGCCCGGCAGCAGGATCTGGTCAGCCTCCGGGGGGCCCTGAGAACCCGCCGGGTACTTCAACACCGGGCCGGGGGTCGCGTCCCAGGCTCGGATGATCGGCTCACAGACCCGCCACTGCTCCTCGACCTCGTCGTTGCGGGTGAACAGTGTCGCGTCGCCGCGCATGACGTCCATGATCAGGCGCTCGTAGGCCTCCGGGGATTGCGACAGAAACGTGGTCCCGTAAAGGAACTCCATGTTCACGGGGCGGATCCGCATCCGCGTCCCAGGGATCTTCGCCGAGAGCGAGAGCGAGACACCCTCGTTCGGCTGGATCGTGAGCACCAGCTGGTTGGGGCGCACGCCGATCGAGCCGTCGTGGCTGAACCGCAGGTGAGGCACCGGCTTCAGCGTCACCGCGATCTCGGTCACCTTCCGCGCGAGGCGCTTGCCGGTGCGCAAGTAGAACGGGACGCCGGCCCAGCGCCAGCTGTCCACCTCGAGGCGCAGCGCAGCGTAGGTCTCGGTGGTGGACTGCGGCGGGACGCCGGGCTCATCCACGTAGCCGGGTACCGGCTCGCCGCCTGCGACCCCGTCCGAGTACTGCGCGCGCACGGCGATCTGCGGGACGTCGTCCGGCGAGGCCTCGTCGATTGCCCGCAGCACTTTCACCTTCTCGTTGCGCACCTCCTCGGCGGTGAAGTCGACGGGCGGCTCCATCGCAACGTGGCACAGGAGCTGCAGCATGTGGTTCTGCACCAGGTCACGCAGAGCACCGACCGAGTCGTAGAACTCCGCGCGCGAGCCGACGCCCACGTCCTCGGCCGCGGTGATCTGCACGTGTTCGATGTAGTTGCGGTTCCACCAGGGCTCGAACATCCCGTTCGCAAAGCGGAACGCGAGCAGGTTCTGCACGGTCTCCTTGCCGAGGTAGTGGTCGATGCGGTAGATCTGCGACTCGGAGAACACAGACAGGAGCTCGCGGTTGAGCTGCTGTGCCTCCGGTAGCGAAGTGCCGAACGGCTTCTCGATCACGACCCGGACCTCCGCGTCCTCATGGCGGTGGAGACTGTGGCGACCCAGCTCGCGGACGACCACGGGGAAGAAGCGTGGCGCCGTCGCGAGATAGAAGCAGCGGTTCAGCCGCCGGCCGGCCCCGTCCTCGAAGTCGGCCAGCACGCCCTTGAGCCCGCCGTAGAGAGGGTCCTCGTGGACCGAGGCAGAGAGGTAGTACGCACCCTCGAACAGACGCTTCAGCACCTCCTCGTCCGGTCGTCGCCGGGAGAACTCGCGTACCGCCCGGGCCGCCATCTCGCGGAACTGCTCGTCGGACATCTCGCGGCGCGCGACGCCCACCAGGTTGAAGCGCTCGGGTAGCGCACCATCGTGGGCGAGGTTGTAGATCGCCGGTAGCAGCTTGCGCTTCGAGAGGTCCCCCGTCGCGCCGAAGATCACGAAGCTCGTCGGATGAACCGGCAGCCGCTCGAGACCCTCGACCAGCGGGTTTTCCAGTAGCGGCGCCTGAGTCTCGATGACGGTCAGGAGAGTGCCACCCTAGCGAGCTGAGCTAACTGCTGCTCTTGACCGGTGTGGTCGCCCGCTTCTGCGGCGCCGCGGCCCGCGCCGCCTCGAGCAGCTCGCTCAAAGACTCGCCGATGTCGTCGCCGAACTCGTCGAGGTCGTACATCGCGTCGTAGTCGCCGATCAGCCCGATGTCCGCGCTGCCGTTGTAGCTCATGATCGCGATCGCCAGCGCGCGGTCGGGAGCCAGGAACGGAACCGGCGCGAGCTCCTCCAGTTGCCGCCCGATGAAGTACAACGGGAACTGCGGCCCGGGGACGTTCGTGACGAGCAGGTTGTAGGCGCGGGTCGAGAAGTTCAGCCGCGAGGCCTGCGCGAGTATCGTCGGGGGGGCGAAGTCCTGCAGGCGCGTGAGCGTCTCCGCCCCCACGGCCTGCTTCGACTCCTTCAACCCCTTCATCGCCCGGGTCACGATCCGCATCCGCTCGACCGGGTCGGTGGCATAGACCGGCAGCGGGCCGAGCATCGCGGTGATCCGGTTGCCGAGCGCGCCGCGCTGGGCATCCGCGCGGATCGAGACCGGCACGATCCCGCGCAGCTCGAGCCCCTCCGTGCGAACGCCGCGGCGCTTCAGCGTGCGCGCGAGCGCACCTGAGACGAGCGCCAGGAAGACATCGTTCACGGTCCCGCCGAGGGCGTTCTTGATCTCCTTCAGGTTGGCCAGCGGGAACCGCATCCAGAGCACGCGGCGGTGCGGGCCGATCGGCACGTTCAGCGGCGTGCGCGGCGGCGGGTTGGCAAAGGTCCACGCGACGCTGCCGAGGCCCTCCGCCGCTTCGCGCAGCTCAGACGCCGTCTCCCCCGGGTGGCGACCGGCGTGCAGCGCCCGCCTTGCGGCGCGGACCGGAAACGTCGCGATGCCCTTCACGCCCTCGGCGACCAGCATCGCGTCGGATGGCTCCACGCTCGGCGTCCACCCCTCGCCACCGACCGGCGTGGGGGTCGGCGACGTGTCGAACAGCACGGTCGTGATGTCGACGCCCGAGACGCCGTCCACGAGCGCGTGATGAGTCTTGTTGATCAGCGCGAAGCGATTGCCTTCGAGCCCCTGCACCAGCCACAGCTCCCAGAGCGGCTTGGAGCGATCGAGCCGCTGCGAGAACAACCGGCCCGTCAGCAGGCGCAGCTGCTCCACGCTGCCCGGCGCCGGCAGTGCCGTGTGGCGGACGTGGTACTCGATGTTGAAACGGGGATCGTCGACCCACATCGGCCGGCCCATCTGGAAACGGGGATAGGCGAGCTTCTGCCGGTAGCGCGGCACCAGGTGAAGCCGCGACTCGATGTGGGCGAGCAGGTCCTCGTACGAGGGCGGCGGCCCCTCGAAGATCATCGCGGCCCCGATGTGCATGTGCGAGCCGCTCTTCTCCTGGTCGAGGAAAGAGACGTCGACCGGGCTGAGCCTTTCCATGTGCGTCTGCGCCATACGGCGAAGAAGCCTAAGCGCTCGTCATGCCGCGCGCCACCGGCGGCACGGCATCAGCAAGCGATCCGCCGGTCGGGCCGACCCTGCTCCGGACGCACCTATCCCGTCGCCCGGGGACGCACCTATCCCCCGATCGGCGCTCTTGGGTTGGCTCCCCAGAACACCTGTGAGCCCATCATCCCGATCAGGTGCACGAGCACCATGTTGAGGATCATCGA
>JBBQKG010000016.1:0-68429 GCA_038326655.1 Solirubrobacterales bacterium | reverse complement strand
TGCGTCCACCTTGATCGCGCTCGGCCTCGTCGACGAGTACCGGCTGTTCGTGAGCCCGGTGGTGGTGGGCGGCGGCACGCCGTACTTCCCGGCCGGCGTCGACAGGATCGACCTGGAGCTCGTCGAGACGCGGACGTTCGGCTCGCGCGTCGTGTACCTGCGCTACGCGCGCGCCTGAGGCGTGCTGCGCAGACCCGTTGGTGTTCACGGGGTCAGGCGGATCGACAAGTTGCGCCGTTCTACATAGACTGCGCGCGTGACGCATCGCCTCGTCCTCTCGGGGGTGCTCGTCGTCGGCATCGCGGTGCTAGCCGCTGGCTGTGGTGGCAGCACGAAGACGGCTGGGGTGAGCCCGCAAGTCGCGGCGGGAGCACACGCGTATGTCCAGTTCGCGTGTGGGGAGTGCCATGGAGAGCGGGGCCGCGGCGGCGTTTCTCCGTACGTGCCCGCACTCACGGTGGTGGGCAAGGTTCTTACGCCCCCGCGCCTGACTCAGATCATCGACCACGGTCTCGGCGAGTCGAAGGACCCCAAGCGTCCCTACATGCCCGTGTGGCGCGGCGTGATCCCGGCTCGGCAGGTGTCCGATCTGGTCGCTTACGTCCACGCCGGTTTCCCGGCAGTGCCCGGGGCATCGCCACCGCAGGTGCGCACCGACCAGGGGCAGGTGGTCGAAGGAAGAGAGCTCTACGTTCGGGATGGATGCGTAAATTGTCACGGTCCAAAGGGTCGCGGCGGCGTGGCCAACCCGCAATCGCCGGACAAGACGATCCCCGCGCTGACCAGCGCGGACTTCTTCAAGGAGTTCAACACCGACAAGGAGATCGAGGACGTGATCCGAACCGGCAGCGTGATCGGCCGGGCACCGATCGTAAGCATGCCGCACTGGGGCGGGATCCTCTCGAAGGAGCAGCTAAGGGCGCTCGTCGCATTCATCAAGACCCTGAAGGCACACTGACGCCGTTTGTCGATCGCTCGGGAGGGACGATCGGGTCCGGGACGCGGCGGGGTGAGCGCGGGTGGGCCTCGCTCCAACGGCATGCAACTCAACAAACGGCGCAGGAGGAGCAGTGGCCGAATCCATGAAAGCCGCGGTTTTCGAAGGTAAGGACAAGATCGTGCTCGAGGAGCGCCCGATTCCACAATGCGGACCGAGCGATGCGATCGTCAAGGTCACTCTGACCACGATCTGTGGCACCGACATCCATATCTTGCGCAGCGAGTATCCGGTCGAGCAGGGTCTGGTCCTGGGCCACGAGCCCATCGGGGTCATCCATGCGCTCGGCGAGGCAGTCCAGGGGTACGAAGTCGGCGAGCGGGTGCTGGTGGGTGCGATTACGCCATGTGGGACATGCTTCTACTGCCAGTCACACACTGAGGCACAGTGCTCCGGGTACGAGGACGAGTGGAAGATGATCGGGGCCTGGCGGCTCGGCAACGTGATCGACGGCGCGCAGGCGGAGTACTTCCGTGTCCCCTATGCGCAGGCAAACCTCGCCAAGATCCCGGATGACCTCAGCGACGAGCAGTGTGTGCTGCTCGCCGACATCGCCTCTACCGGAATCTCGGCGATCGAGCGCGCCGAAGTCCAGATCGGGCAGACGGTGGCGGTCTTCGCCCAGGGCCCGATCGGTCTTTGCGCGATCGCAGGTGCACGCCTCAAAGGAGCATCTCTGGTGATCGGAGTCGACCAGATCGAGGGCCGGCTCAACCTCGCCCGCAGGATGGGGGCAGACGAGGTCATCGACTTCTCGCAGGAGGATCCGGTGGCTGCGATCAAGCGCCTTACCGGCGGTCGCGGCGTTGACGTTGCAGTCGAGGCGCTCGGCCAGCAGGCGACGTTCGAGGCTTGCCTGGACGCGACGCGGCCGGGCGGGATCGTCTCCAGCCTTGGCGTCTATGGGGGCAAGCTCGAAGTACCGCTCGAAGGATACGTCTACGGGATCGGCGACAAGCAAATCCTCTCCACCCTCTGCCCGGGTGGGAAAGAGCGCATGAGGAAGTTGATGGAGCTCGTGCGGCATGAGCGCCTGGACCTCACTCCGCTCATCACTCATCGGTTTTCCCTCGACCAGGTCGTGGACGCTTACGAGCTCTTCGGGGCACAGGAGGATGGCGTCGTGAAGGTCGCGATAACGCCGTCCTAGATATTGCATTTACACGAGAAGCGTAAGCCGTTGCCCGCGGGACGGTTGCCACCGACGGACGGTTTCAACGAGCGGCACGACACACAGCTTCACGCCCGCGCCAACAAAGCCGCCTGCATCCAACTTCAGGCACACCGCCGGATGACTTCGATCGTACGCTCGCCACGTTCCCGCGGCCTCGGTGGGCGTCCGAGCGCGGTGGGCACGGTCTGGGAACTTCTGCCATAACCCCGGCATGAGCGACGTCATCGTGATCGGGGCCGGCCCCAACGGCCTCGTCGCGGCGAACATCCTCGCGGAAGCGGGGCTCGACGTGCTCGTGTGCGAGGCCCAAGACGAGCCGGGGGGAGCGGTCCGCTCGGGTGAGCTGACCCTGCCCGGTTTCGTTCACGACAAGTTCAGCGCGTTTTATCCACTGGCGGCCGCGTCGCCCGTGATGCAACGGCTCGAGTTGGAACAGCACGGACTTCGCTGGCGGCGATCCACTGTTGCCCTAGCCCATCCGACCGCAGAAGGGCCCACCGCGGTGCTGTCCACCGACCCTGATGAAACGGCAGCCTCGCTCGAGGCCTTTTCGCCTGGCGACGGCCAGGCATGGCGGGACTTGTATTCGCTATGGGAGGGGGTTGGCGAGCACTTCATGGACGCCTTCGCGACGCCCTTTCCCCCCGTGCGCGCGTCGATGCGCATGGCGGCCGCGCTGGGACCGAGAGGAACGTCGCTTTTCCTGCGCATGGCGGCGATGCCCGTGAGGCGGTTTGCCGACGAGACGTTCAACGGCAACGGCGGGGCACATCTCCTCGCGGGCAACGCTCTGCACGCCGATCTGACGCCGGACTCTGTCGGTGGCGCTCTATTCGGGTGGATTCTTTGCTCACTCGGCCAGCAACTTGGCTTCCCTGTTCCCGAAGGCGGTGCGGGCATGCTCACTGCTGCCCTCGTGCGTCGTCTGCAAAAGCACGGGGGGGTGCTCATGTGCGACGCGCCGGTGGAGACGATCTCGATCCGTGCCGGCCGGGCGCGCGGTGTGCGGCTCGCCGATGGGCGAGAACTCCAAGCACGACGCGCCGTGATGGCAGACGTGGGTGCTCCCCGGCTCTATATGGATCTCGTGGGGAGGGAACACCTTCCCGCCCGGGTGGTCCGCGATCTGCGCCGGTTCCAATACGACAACTCAACGATCAAACTGGATTGGGCACTCTCACAGCCGATCCCCTGGGCTTCTCCGGAGGCACGCCGCGCAGGCACCATCCATGTAGCCGACAGCATCGACCTGCTCACCGAGACCACCACTCAGCTCGAGATGCGGCTGATACCCGAGCGCCCGTTCCTCGTGCTCGGGCAGTACGCGCCGGTGGACCCGACGCGCAGCCCGGACGGTAAGGAGGTGGCCTGGGCATACACGCATGTGCCGCAGCGTACGAAGGGTGACTCCGGTGGTGCGCTCACGGGGCGCTGGGATGCGAATGAGCTTGATCTGTTCGCCCAGCGCATGGAGGCGGAGGTCGAGCGGCTCGCACCCGGCTTCGGCGACTGCATCCTCGCGCGCAACGTGTTAGGGCCGCACGAGCTCGAAGCGATGAATGCCAACCTCGTGAACGGCGCTGTGAACGGTGGAACCGCCAAAGTCCATCAACAGCTCGTGTTTCGCCCCGTGCCCGGACTGGGACGGCCGGAGACCCCCGTGGCAGGCTTGTACCTTGCCTCGGCGTCCGCGCACCCCGGGGGTGGCGTGCACGGAGTGCCCGGCGCCAACGCGGCCCGGGCCTTCTTGTCCCGGCAGCGGATGAAGCGGGGCCTGGCGGCAGCGGGTGCGGGCGCCGCGACGTGGCTCTTGCGCCCCCGCCGCGATTAGCCGGGGATCCTCCCATCAAAACGTGTAGGCGAGCTGCGCAGGAGGATCAACTTCGCGGAACTCTCCATAGTTGCCGCCGAAACCTGCTTGGAGCCCGTTAGGGCGTCATGCGAGTCGCGACGTCGTACTTTGTCACCGAGGCGCGCCGTCCCGGAGTCTCATCGGCCCCCATCGCATTCAGCACCTCGTCGCCGCGCTTGTAGTCGTCCTCGGTCTCGAAGAAGAGGATCACGAGCGACGTCTCGGCCTCGGCGTCGTGGAGCACGACGATCTCCGTCGCCGAGAGTCCCTCCGGCGGCTCGCCTTTCCGCATCTCCTGGTTCATCTCCTCCATTCGGTCCTTCCCGACCCCTTCGAAGGACACAACACGTGCGAGCGCCATACCAGCCTCCCTGTCGAGTTAGGCCAACCCTATCCCGCAGGTCAGGAGTCTGCGTGCACGTCATGCTCCGACAGCCCGACGGCTCCGAGGGCCTCGGCCCGGCTGTCGTAGGCCCTGAAGCGAACCGCACTGCCCTCACGGAAAGTCCAGACGTTGGCAGCCGTGCTCTGAACTTCCCGCTCGGTCCCCTTCAGCCGTCCGTGCACGCGGGTGAAGACGACAACATCATCGCCCGCCTCGATGAACTCCTCGCCCTCCTGCCAGAACCAATCCCACACCTCGAACTGGTCGCGGGTCGCCGCCTCAACGCCGTCGATCCCGTGATAGGTGCGGACGCCGGTCAGCCCCGACATGCTCGATGACCACTCCCACGCGATCTCGGGATGGAAAATCTCGAGCGCGGCCCAGAAGTTGCCTTCGGCCATCTGCTCGTAGACGCGGCGGAGGGCCTTCACGTTGTCCTGAGACATCGCCTACTCCGACAGCGGCACGCTTGCGAGCAGCACGAACTGTTCCCCGAGGTCGATCACTTCCACGGGTTTTATGCGGTTCTCTCCACCCCAAACCTCAGACGTTGCCGCAATGTACTCGCGGTAGCCCTCCAGGCCGCGGTAGGACGGCTCCACGAGCCCGGACTCGACCCAGTTGCTGGCGGGGAAGTACTCGAACTCGGGGTGGCAGCCGATCACGACCGCCTCCAGATCGCGTCGGTTGTACGCCTCCGACGCGAGCCGCACGCTTCGCGACAGGGCTGCCTGGCGGAGACGCGAGCCGGGCGGCAGCTTGGCGATCAGGCGAGCGTTCGCGGCGCCCAGCCGAGGGAAGCGCAGGGAAAGCCGCTGATCCAGCGTCCGGCCCGACCGTTCACGCGTGCTGACCGGCGTGCGCACGGCCTCGACGTTCTCCTGAGACATCGCCCGCGCAGTATCCCGCAGGGCGGGATGTAGCCTGACGCGGCGATGGACACCCCCTGGGACGCGCGCACATATGACCAGTCGAGCGCGCCGCAGCAGGCTTGGGCCTCGGAGGTCCTCGCTCGGCTCGAGGGCGTGGCGCAGGACGCGACGGTGCTGGACGTGGGCTGCGGGACCGGGCGCGTCACGGAGGCGCTGCTGGCACTCGTGCCACGAGGGCGCGTGCTGGCCATCGATGCATCGGCGGACATGGTGGCGCTTGCGCGCAGGCGGCTCGCCGGTCGCGCGCACGTGTGGTGCCAGGACGTGCTCGACCTGGACCTCGACGAGCCCGTCGACGCGATCGTCTCGACGGCGGCCTTGCACTGGGTCACGGACCACGATCGTCTCTGGGCGCGGCTGGCGCGGGCGCTGCGGCCAGGCGGCGTGCTCGAGGTCCAGTGCGGAGGAGAGGGCAACATCGATCGCGTGCGCGAGGTGATCGAGGCGGTCGCCCGCGACGCCGCTCCCGAGCTCGCCGGCTGGTCGCCCTGGGTCTTTGCGGGGCCGCGGGAAACGCAGCGGCGGCTGCGGGAGGCGGGCTTTGCCGCGACTCGGTGCTGGTTGGAGGAACGTCCGACGCATCCGCAGGACGTAGACGCGTTCGTGCGCACGTCGATCCTCCCGGCACACCTCGCACGTCTGCCCGAGGAGCGGCGAGAGCGGTTCGCCGGCGCGGTCGTGGCGCGGGTGCGCGTGCCGCTGGACTACGTGCGCCTGAACGTCTCCGCCGTACGTGGACCAGCGTGAAGCCTCGAGATCGTGCGGGTTCTACGGGTTGGCGACCGCCATCTCGGCCTCGAGGCCTGCCTCTGGCGTGACCAGGATTGCGCCCTCACCCGTCGCGTATGCCTCCTCGCCGTGCTGGACCACGTCCATCCCCAGCGCCTCCTCGCGCTCGGTTGCACGCAGCGGCGTGAAGAGCCCGATGACCTTCAGGATCACGAACGTCGCCACGAAGGCATACGTGGGGGCCGAGACCGCTGCCAGCGCCTGCCAGGCGAGTTGGCCCGCGTCGCCGTAGACGAGGCCGTCCCCCACGCCGTTCCACGAGATCTGGGCGAAGAAGCCGATGAAGAGGATGCCGGTCATGCCGGCAATCCCGTGCGCAGCGAGCACGTCGAGCGTCTCGTCCACCCGCGTCCTCGGCCGCCACACGATCACCGCGTAGCTCGGGAGCGCAGCGAGCGCGCCGAGCACCATCGCCCAGCCCGGGCTGATGAAGCCGCCCGCGGGAGTGATCCCGACGCAGCCGACGATGATCGCGGTCGCCGCGCCGATCGCGGTCACCTGCCGACCGCGCAACAGGTCGAGCGCAAACCAGACGACGAGCGTGCATGCCGGTGTCAACAGCGTGTTCGTGAACGCGAGCACACTGGAATGACCGGTCGAGAAGCCACTGCCACCATTGAAGCCGAACCAGCCGAACCAGAGCAGGCCGGCGCCGAGCAGCACGTAGACCGCGTTGTGTGGCAGGAGCGCCTGCCGCCCGTAGTCCTTCCGTGCACCGACCACCAGCGCGGCTGCCAGCGCCGAGAACCCCGAGCCCATCTCGACCGGCACGCCGCCGGCGAAGTCGAGCGTGCCGCCCGCGATCAGCCACCCGCCACCGAAGGCCCAGTGCGCAAGCACCGAATAGACCAGCACCGACCACAGCGCCGCGAAGATCATGAAGGGCCCGAACCGCATCCGCTCCACGACGGCGCCGGACACGAGTGCAACCGTGACGATGCAGAAAGTCGCCTGGAACGCCATGAAGAGCAGGTGCGGGATCGTCGTTCCGTCACGGGGCTCGAAGGTGACGCCGTGCAGGAACGCGTGGCCGAAGCCGCCGATGATTGGATTGTCGCCGTCGAAAGCGAACGAATAGCCGATCACCGCCCACATGACGGTGGCGACCGCGATCGCGGCGATGCACATCATGAAGGTGTTCAGTGTGTTCTTGGAACGCACGAGGCCCGCGTAGAAGAGCCCGAGCCCAGGCGTCATCAGGAGCACGAGCGCGGTTGCGGCGAGCATCCACGCGGTGTCCCCGGTGTTCACTGTGTTCACTGCGGCGGCGAGCGTCATGCGTCCACCGGCGTCACGGCGCCGTGGTCGGTCTCACCCGTGCGGATGCGGACCGCCCGCTCCATCGACAGGACGAAGATCTTGCCGTCGCCCACCTCGCCGGTCCGAGCGCCCTCGCACAGGGCATCGATCGTCGGCTGAACGAACGTATCGGAGACGGCGATCTCGAAGCGGACCTTCTCGGAGACCCCGATCTTCACGGTGGTGCCGCGGTATGTCTCGACCCGGTCGAGCTCACCTCCGTGGCCCTGCACGCGGCTCATCGAGAACCCGCGCACGTCTGCGCGGAAGAGGGCTTCCAGCACGTCGTTCGTCCTCTCCGGTCGAACAATGCCGATCACGAGTTTCACAATTCAGCTCCTTCCCCAAGGACAAGGCGCTGCGGCGACTCCCGCCGAGCGCGGGCGAGCCTAACCTGACCCCGGGACAGATCCACCGCGGCCTCGTGCTCAACCTCGGGACGGGCTAGAGGACGCGGCTTACGGCCGCGCTGATCGTGCCGTGCTCAGTCGGCTCGGTGAGGGCGCTTCGAGGACGCCTGTGCCAAAGCGCCCCTGAGGTCGGCAAAGCTCGAGAACCCCTTGTCCAGGCCGCTCTGCTCGAAGAGTGTCCACATGTGGGGGTTCGGCCGGACGAGGATCAGCCGGCCGTTGTGCCCGATCCGGATCAGAGCGCGAAAGAGCACCTGAAGCATCGAACGGTCAAGCGACGTCACACCCCGCAGGTCGAAGACGATCTCCGACGAGCCGGCGGCAAGCGCTGAAACGATGCGCTGCTCGGCATGACGGGCCATTGACAGGTCGCACTCGCCGTTGAGCGTAAGAATCTCTGTGCCGGCGCTGAGCCTGTCGGACGACAGGAAACCGGTCTCGGTCATGGCTGACCCCCTGGCGGCGCTTTGGGTGAAGATCCGGGGGGGCTAAGAAGCGCCTTGACGTAACCGACTCGGTACCACTCAGCCTATCAGCGGCGCCTCATCGTGCACACGGGCAGCTCGCATCGGAGCGGGCATCAGCGCGGCGCCGGCGACCACGAGGCAGAACGCGATCAGCCGTCCCGTGATCGCGACCGCGCCGGTCCCGACCGGGTCACGAAAGACGAGAATGCCCCCGACGATCGCCGTCAGGTTGGCCGCGATCGAGGTGATCGCGATGACCTCGACCCCCGGGCCGAGCTGCAGGCCACGGGCCGAGGCATAGAACGCGATCACGGACGCGGCCAGGGCCGCAAAGGTCCACGGGCTGACCAACTCGAGCACGCCACCGTGAGCCGCGTGACTGAGGTACTTGATCGCGATGTCGGAGACACCGAACAGCGCGCCGGCGGCGGCGCCGAGCAACAGGCCCTCCGTCGCTTGAAGAATGCGCCGGTGAGTGGAGATCACGGCGAGCGCGACAGCAAGGGCAAAGACAGCGCACTCGACTGTGATCAACGCCGCCAGCGCATAGCCCCCGCTGTCGCCCGCCTGCGAACCCCCCGTCAACGCGATCACCGCAAGGCCTACTGCCGTCACGATCACGCCGATCCATTGCCGGCGACCGAGGTGAAAGCCGAAGTAGCGCTCGGCGAGCACGGCGAGGAAGACCAAGCCGCCCGCGAGCACGGCCTGAACGCTCGACAATTGCGCAAGCGCGAGCGCGCCGACGTGAAGCGCCCAGGCACCGACCGCCACCGCCCAGCCCACCGCGAACCACTTGGACGAGAACAAGCCGGCGGCGCTTCGCAGGGGGTGCGCCGCGCTGACCGGCGGTGCCAGGACCGCACCGCGTTGCTTGAGCAGGAAGGCGACATTCGTCGCAAGCGCCGAAGCCAGCGCTAGCCCGATTCCGATGATCACGGCGGGAGGGAGGGTTCGAAGTCCGGCGAATGGTCCCGCTGCAAGTCGCGACTGCTGCGCCACCTCACTGCCATGAGCCCGCCCGGCTAGCGCCCGATGGTTCGCACGACCTCGCGAGCCCGGCGGGCGGTGCCGCCGACCAGCTCGCGCAGCTCCGCCAGTGCCGCACGCAGCTCGGCGTCGCCGACCTCGATGGGCAGCAGCGAATCCTGCAGCGTGGCGAGGGCGCTGTCGGCCTGGCCGACCGCGACCACCGCTGCTTCGATGAAGCCCTTCGCGCCGATCGACGCCAGGCCCTGGGGTCGTGATTCGAACTCGCGGCTCGGCAGCCCGTGACGTTCGGCGAATCCGGCGTGTGTGCGCCTTGCCCGGCCGAAGGCGAGCTGGACCGGCCGGAAGAGCTCTGCCTCGAGCTCGTCCGCGTGAGACTCGTCGAGCTGCTCGTAGGCTGCGCCGAGCGCTGCGAGCGCGACACCGATGTCGTCGGTCGCCGCCGCGAGAGTGTCGAGCAGCTGGCGGCGCGCTTCAACGGTGGTCTGCACCCAGGTCTCCTAGCGCGCCTGAAGCGCGTCCATGCCGACGGCCAGGGCCAGCACTACGCGGCGGTCGATCGCGTGTCCGGCGTCGCCGGACACGTCGAGGCGGTAGCGGTCGCGCACGCCGAGGATCCGCTGCAGGCCGCCGATCCGCTCATCCCCGATGAAGTAGTCGAAGTGGTAGGGGATCGGCAACCAGTCGGCAAAGTCCCCGACGTAAGGGACGAATCCGATCAGCCTGCGAAAGAGCGCCACCAACATGCTGCGTTCGCGCGCCCAGGCGATCTCGTTCCCCTCCGTGTCGTAGATGCGCCACGTCGAGCGCAGCAGCGACTTGCCGAACACCTTGCCCAGCTTGCCGACGGGTTGCCCATGGGCATCGCTGACGTCGTAGCGGGCCCGCGGATCCCACACCTGCTGCGCCTTGATCCGGAATACCTCGGAGGTCTTCGAGTCGTTCGTGAAAGCGCGCAGGTCCTCCTTCAGCTTCATGCGCTTCTGCTCGACGAAGCAGACCTCCTCGCCGGCGGACTTCCCGTCGGCGCCGAGTGTCGAGACCTCGTACTGGTTGACGATCGGCCGGATGCGCTGGCTCAAGAAGAACCGATCGTGCAGCTGGGGGTCAACCGGCGTCACGCCTCCAGCCTATCCCGGTCGGCACGCGCCGTCCGGCACACATGATCTGCCGGGTCCGCAGTTTCGCAGCCCGATATCGCCGACGCGGGCGCCGGTGATATCGCGGCGTGAACTGAGACCCGGCTCTAGGAGGCGACGGGTGCGACTACAGCTTCTCGACGTTGACGGCCTTGGGGCCCTTGTCTCCGGCCTCGACATCGAAGGACACGCTGGCTCCCTCGTTGAGCGACCGAAAGCCTTCGCCCTGGATGTTGGACTGGTGGACGAAGAGGTCCTTGCCTCCGTCTTCCGGCGTGATGAAGCCGAAGCCCTTGTCGTCGTTGAACCACTTCACGGTTCCTGTTGGCACTTCGACCTCCGTTGGTTGCTTACAACGTTGTCACGACCTCACTCGAGGCCGTGTTGGTAGGCAACTTATACACGGGAAGGACCCGGGGAACACCGGGGGTGGCCGAGGGACATCCCCAATAGACGGAAGCGAGGCCCGCTGAGAGCCTGGGGATGCACGCCAAACACCCATCACAGGAGGCATTCCCGATGACCGACGACACTCCCAGGATCGAACAACCCGGACAAGACCAGCGGCGGCTGCGGCGGTCCTCGAGCGATCGGGTGCTGCTCGGCGTCGCCGGCGGACTCGGCCGCTACTTCGGCGTCGACCCGGTGATCTTCCGGATCGGTTTCGTGCTGTCCGTCTTCTTCGGCGGGCTCGGAGCGCTCGCCTACGTGCTGCTGGCGATCTTCGTCGGGACGGACGGCGAGCCCGACCGGGCGCAGCGACTGGGCGAGCGCCTGCACACGATGGGCTTGTGGCGAGCGCTGGGCCTGGCTGTGGTCGTGGCGCTCGCCCTGTCCGGGCTGGTCGCACTCGCCGGCGGCGCCGCCTTCGCGGTCGCGATCGGCTGGGGCGTTCCGGTCGGGATCGGGATCATCCTGATCGGGGCGCTGCTGGTGCTCGTGGCCTTTCGCGGCGGCGTGCGGTGGCCGATCCTCCCGGTGATGGCGCTGGTGCTCGGCGCGAGCGTCGCAGCGGCCGCCGATTTCGACTTCCGCGGTGGAATCGGTGACCGCGAGTACCACCCGCTGTCGGCGGGGGCGATCCCGGCCGGCGGGTACAGGCTCGGCGTGGGAAACCTCGTCGTGGACCTGCGCGACCTCGACTGGAGCCGGGCACGCGTGCTCCATCTGAACGTCGACCTCGGCGCCGGCCAGGCGAACGTCTTCGTTCCCGCGAGCGTGTGCGTCGTCGGCTCGAGCCACATCCGTGCAGGCGAGAGCGAGATCGCCGGCGAACGAGGCGACGGGTTCGACGTCGACCAATCGGTCGGAGCCGGCTCGAACGCGGTGCCGCGGCTCCAGATCGAGGCACGGGTCGACGCAGGCCAGCTTCGGGTGATCAACAGCGACACCGCGGACGTGGACAATCCCGGTTACGGCCCGGGACGCTTTCACAAGGACACTGCACCACTGCGCGCGGCGGAGGCGGCTGCGTGCGCCGCGGGATGAGGGTGGACCTCGTATCGCTTGTCTCGGGGGCGGCGACCGCCGCCCTCGGAGCGCTGGTGCTGCTCGACTCGGCCGGCGCGCTCGATGTCTCCCTCGGCTGGGTTGCGGTCGCGCTCACCGCGGCGGCCGGCGCGATCTTCTTCGTGAGCGGGCTCGTGGATGGCGGCACGAAGCGTCACGATCGATGAGATGAGCACCGCCACCGGACCTTCCCGGCTTCGCCGCGACACGAGGCGTGGACTGGTGGCCGGAGTGATCGCCGGGATCGCAGCGCGGACCGGCATCGACGTCGTGGCGCTGCGCATCGCCTTCGTGATCGCGGCGGTCGCAAGCGGTGGGCTGGTGCTGCTCGCGTATGTCGTCGCCTGGGTCGCGCTTACGCCGGCCGACGGACCATCGACCCGGGCGGCCGGACCCGTGCGACTCCCCTCGGTTCGTGGCGGCTGGCGCGCCGCGACCGGCGTCGCGCTGCTCACGCTGTCGGCCCTGTTGGCCTTCCGGGAGCTCGGCATCTGGTGGAGTGATGCGCTGGTCTGGCCGCTCGTGCTGGCTGCGTTCGGCGCCGCGGCGCTCTGGCAGCGCTCCCGGGCGACCGGCATCGAAGCTGAGTCCGTGCCACCGGCCCCACGCGCACCCTCGCGGGTGGCCGACCTCTACCGCGGCGTCTTCGGCGTGCTGCTGGTGATCGGCGCGGCGCTGCTCTTCCTCTCCTCTAACCACATCCTCGGCGGCCTGCGTGACGCGGCGCTCACCGCGGTCGTGGTGGTGGTCGCGCTGAGCCTCATCCTGGCCCCGTTCCTGTGGCGGCTCGGGCGTAACCTCGCGGTCGAGCGGGCGGAGCGGATCCGCTCCCAGGAGCGCGCCGAGCTTGCCGCCCACCTCCATGACTCCGTGCTTCAGACGCTCACGCTGATGCAGAAGCGCGCCGGGGACCCGCGCGAGGTTGCGGCGCTCGCCCGCCGCCAGGAACGCGAGCTGCGCGAATGGCTTGCCGGGGACGGCAACCGGACCACCGAGGGCAGCTTTGCCGCGACTCTGCGCGCTGCAGCGGAAGAGGTCGAGGACACGGCGATCGAGACCTTCGTCCGTGATCGCGGGCCTGGGTTCGAGCTCGCCGCCGTGCCCCGTGACCGCCGCGGCGTGCGGGAGTCGATCGTGGGGAGAATGGAGCGCGCCGGCGGGCAAGCGGAGGTCCGCTCGATTCCCGGAGGTGGCACCGAGGTGGGACTGTCGATCAGCCGTGACCAAGCGGCAGGTGAAAGGGAGCGCCGGTGAGCCCGCCGCCGTCGACGGTCGTGATCGTGGACGACCACGAGCTGTTCCGGGCCGGCGTGCGCGCCGAGCTCGAGGGACTCGTCGAGGTCCGTGCCGAGGCGGGCGCCGTCGAAGCCGCGGTGGCGGCGATCCTCCGCGAGAAGCCCGACGTGGTGCTGCTCGACGTCCACATGCCCGGCGGCGGCGGAGTCGAGGTGATCCGGCAGGTCGCACGCGAGCGGCCCGTGCAGCGATTCCTCGCGCTGTCGGTCTCGGACGCCGCAGAAGACGTGATCGCGGTGATCCGCGCGGGCGCCCGGGGCTATGTGACCAAGTCGATCTCCGGGGAGGATCTCGCGGCCGCGATCGGACGGGTTCGCGACGGCGACGCCGTCTTCTCGCCGCGGCTGGCGGGCTTCGTGCTCGACGCGTTCCACGGGGAGATCCCGGAGGCGGAGATCGATCCCGAGCTCGACCTGCTGACGATGCGCGAGCGCGAGGTCTTGCGCCTGATCGCGCGCGGCTACCTCTACAAGGAGGTCGCGCTGCGACTCGAGATCTCCCCGAAGACCGTCGAGGCGCACGTCAGCGCGGTGCTTCGCAAGCTGCAGCTCTCCAACCGGCACGAGCTCGGCCGCTGGGCGGTGGAGCGGCGGCTGGTGGAGTGAGGTAGGAATCCCCCCGTGGCCGGCTTCGACGCTCCCCACGTGCTGGTGCTCGGCGGCGGCGGGATCCTGGGCGAGGCCTGGATGACCGCGGTGATCGCTGGCCTGGAGGACAGCGCCGGCTTCGACGCGCGCGGATGTGACGGCTACGTCGGCACCTCGGCGGGCTCGATCGTCGCCGCGGTGCTCGCCGCCGGCATCGATCCGCGCTCGCGGCTCGGCGAACTGCCCGAGCAGCCGCCCGTGGCCGCCTCCGAGCTGGCAGGCGAGCCGACCCTCCTCACGCGAGCGCTCGAGCTTGGGCTGGCCGCCGGCGGCGGCGCGGCGGCGCCGCTGGCGGTGGCGGGGTTGCGCGCCACCGAGCGAGCGGGCGCGCTGCTGCGGCGGGCGGCACTCAGTCGAGTGCCCGCCGGACGCCGCTCGCTCGCGCGGCTCGGACGAGAGCTCGAAGAGGCCGGGGCAAGCTGGGATGGCCGTCTCTCCGTGTCTGCCGTGGAGGTCGAGAGCGGTCGGCGGGTGATGTTCGGCACGGCCGGCGCACCGCCGGCGTCGGTCGGGGTCGCGGTCGAGGCCTCGTGCGCGATTCCCGGCGTATTCCGGCCGGTCGCCGTCGACGGCCACAGCTACGTCGACGGCGGCGTCTGGAGCCCGACCAACATGGACCGCGCGCCGGCCCGCCACGGAACGCGCGTCCTGTGCCTGAACCCGACCGGCTGGACGGGACGCAACATCACGACGCCGTTCGGCGCGCTGGGCCTCCTGTCGCGCTCGCTGGCCGCCGTCGAGGCGCTCTCACTCGAGCGGCGGGGCGCGCGCGTCAGGACCGTCTCCCCAGACGCGGGCTCACGCGCAGCGATCGGCCCCAATCTGATGGACGCTCGGCGACGCGCCGACGTGATCGCCGCCGGGCTGGCTCAGGGCAGGGCGCTGGGAGGTGCGGGCGCTCAGGCGAGCGCCACGACCTTGTCCACGCCCGTCGTCCGGAAGGACTCCCGGACGTAGCCGGAGGCTCCAACCAGCCTGAAGTCGAATGCGTCGGCGGCGGCCCGCTGCCAGAGAAGCAGGACTTCCCGTTGCCCCGCCTTGTCGATGAAGCGCAGGCGCCCGAGGTTCAGCACCAGTTCCGAGGCACTCTCCCGATTCACCATCGAGATCAGGTGGTGGAACGGGAACGTGGTCCTGCTGTCGAGCTCTCCGATCAGGTGGGCGACGATCCGCTCGCCTTCCTGGCGGGTCCTGATCTCGAATGGCCTCGTGTTGGCCGACTGCGATGCGAGGTCGCCATCCTCGTTCGACATGGCGCCCTCCTTTCAGCCCCCACGCCCGCCCGGCTTGCGCCGTGCGCCGCAGTTGCGATCGGGTCGAGTTGTGGGATACCCGCCGTCAGTGCGGCGTACACCAAGATGCTGCGAGGATATGGACATGGCCGAACAACCTTCGACGCGCAGCGTGAAGATCTCCGAGGACGAGCGCCGAGGCTGGTCGTCGGACCGTCCGCGCCGCGATGGCGCTCCGAGCCGACCTCCCGACGTCTCCGTCCGCTGCCGCGTGCTCCGTCCGTCAGACCACCTGCGGTACTCGCCGGGGAGCCTGCTGGTGCTCGTCTCCCCCTCCGCGGACGAGCGCAACCGCTTCGCCGAGCGGCTGCTCGACAACCGGTCGGTGCTTTCGCTGGACAAGGTCCGCGCGCTGCTCGCCGGGCGGGTCAGCGACGAAGAGATCGAGCAGCGGGCACCGGAGGTGCTCGACGCCGCGATCCTCAAGCGCCTGCAGGCAAACGAAACGGCGATCGTCGCGGCCGAGGGCCTGGAGCCAGACGAGCGTGAGCGCTACGTGCGCATGGCCGCCGGCGCCAAGCGGCCGCGGCACCTGATCTTGCTCGAGACGGCCCGCGAGGAGGTGCGCGAGCAGGATCACGCGAGCTTGAACGAGCTGCGCCGGCGCCTCGATTCGGGAGAGCTCGGCGCGGAGGGCTTCAACACAGCCGTGCGCATCGGCGGCGAATCGCGCTCGGAGCTGAAGCGGATCCTGTTTCAGCACCCGCCGCGCGAGGACTAGCTGGAGAACTAGCTCGCGGCGCCTCGGCGCAGGAGCTCTCGCCAGCGCTCCGGCGCGACTTCGGCGGGGTCCGTGGTGTCGATGAAGTCGGTCAACACCTCGATGAAGCGCTGCGGCTCGTCGACGTGCGGGAAGTGGCCCGCGGTCTCGAAGATCTCCAGCCGGCTCGACGGCACTCGCTCGTGGACGCCGTGCGCGTGGGAGACCGGGATGATGCTGTCGCGCTGCCCCCAGATGATCAGGAACGGCACCTCCTCGGCGAGATAAAGCCGGTCGTTCGCGTTGACCCGCTGCCCGATCGGGTCCACGATCGTGCGCAATGTGTGCACGAATGCAGAGCGAGCGTCGGGCTCCCCGAGCGACGCGTGCCCGCGCGCCATTTCCGCGATGTCGGTGCGGACCCGTAGTCCCAGGCGGCCGAACAAGCGGCCCACGCCGCGACCGGCGCCGAGCACTCGCTCGCTGGCGAGCAGGGGCAGCACGAACTCGGCTCCCGGCAGCGTGGCGAGGCGCAGCAGCACGTTGAGGTCGGTGCCGAGGCCGCCGCTGTCGATCAGGACCAGGCGTTCGCAGCGCTCCGGGAACTGGTAGGCGAGCTGCATCGCGACCCCGCCGCCGAGGGAATGCCCCACGAACGTGGCCCGCTCGTGGCCGAGCGCGACCAGCAGGTCGCGCACGCCGCTGGCGTAGGCGCCGAGCGAGTAGTCGCCCCTGGGCTTCGCCGAGCCGCCGTGGCCGAGGAGGTCCGGCGCGATCACCGTGAAGCGCTTTGCGAGCGCCGGCATCACGCGTTCCCAGGTGGCGGAGGTAGAGGTGATGCCGTGGACCAGCACCAGCACGGGGCCGTCGCCGGCACACCGGTAGGCGACCCGGTGGCCGTGGAGCTCGATTTCCTCGATGCCGAAGTTCTCGTGCTTGCCGCTCACGGGAAGAGCTTCTCGATCCGGTAGGTGCGCGGCCCGCGAGGGGTCTGGACCTCGACCACGTCCCCAGGAGCGGAGCCGAGCAGCGCACTCGCGACCGGCGACTCCGCCGAGAGCTTGCCCTGGGCGAGGTCGGCTTCCGTCGGCCCCACGATCGTCCACGTGTGCACCTTGCCGCTGGCTTCGTCCAGCACCGCTGCCGTCCGGCCGAACGCGAAGGTCGCCTCGCCGGCGTCGCTCTCCACGATCACCGCGTTGCGCAGCCGTTCCCGCAGGCGCTTGATCTTGGTCTCCAGGTGCGCCTGGTCGTTCTTGGCGATGTGGTAGTCGGCGTTTTCCTTGAGGTCCCCCAGGTCGCGCGCAGCCAGGATCCGCGCCGCCATCGCCCGGCGGCCGGTGGTCTGAAGCTCTTCGAGCTCGCGCTTGAGCGCCTCCAGGCCCGCGGGTGTGATCGCCTCGCCGTCCGGTTGGGGTGGGCTCACGCTGTCACCGGACCGAGATGGTCGCACAACCCTTTACGGGCGCAACAGGCACCTCACGGTGCCCTTGGCGGCCTCTGCCCGCAACCGGCCACCCTCGACCGCGGCGTACAGGCGCTTGATCTCGGCGAAGATCTCGTCGGCGACCAGCTGCTGCCGCTCCCGGACCGAGCCGGAGTCGTGCTCGAAGCGCATCGGCTCGCCGTAGCTCACGGTTACTCGAGGAAAGTTCAGCCGCTTCCAGTTGCGCACCCGCTGCGAGCCGTAGATCGCCACCGGGACGACCGTGGCGCCCGTCTGCAGCGCGAGCCTGCCGATGCCGGCCTTGGCCCGCTCCGCCAGCGCGCCCGTGCGCGAGCGGCCGCCCTCCGGGTACATGACCACACATCCGCCGCGGGCGAGAATCGCCTCTGCGGTGATGAACGCCTCCTGGTCATCGTGTCCGCGGCGCACCGGAAACACGCCTCCATGCGTGTAAATGAACTGCATCGGGCGCTTGAACAGCTGGGACTTCGCCATGAACTGGACCTGACGCCGCAGGAACATGCCGACGAAGAAGTGGTCCATGAACGAGAAGTGGTTCGGCGCGAGGATCAGCGGGCCGGTCCCCGGCACCCGCTCGTGCCCGAAGGACCGGGCACGGAAGGCGACCATCCCGTAGAGGGTCGTGAGGGAACGCACGACTCCGTAGACCCAGTCGGGCTCCCGGGTTCGGGCCCGCTCGTGAAAACGGGTGAAGTAGGCCGCCGGACGCGGATCCTTGTAGACCTGCTCCCGCATGCCCGCCAGTTCCTTCGGCTGGCCTGCGCTCAACGGCTCCCCCACATCGGCCCCAAACCTAGAGGATCGGTGCCGCGGCCGGTCCAGTCGGGCGCAGAAAGGCTGCTACGGTGAGGGAGCGGGTGACGAGGTCGCCCGCGAGGCAGCTTGCTTGGGTCCCGCCTTCGTGGCGGTTCGGGTCGGCCGTAGCCTCCCGAATCGTACGTGGCCCTCAGCGCCGCAAGGAGTCTTTCAATGTCTATCAAGCATTTCGCCGATCTCGGCGTGTCCGCACGCGTTGTCGCTGCGCTCGAGCGCCGCGGCATCACGGAGCCATTCCCCATTCAGCGACTCGCGATCGGCGACATCCTCGCCGGGCGCGACGTCCTCGCGAAGTCCCCCACCGGGTCGGGCAAGACGCTCGCCTTCGCGATCCCCCTGGCCGACCGCATCGCTGCCGATGGCCCGCGTCCGCAGGCGCTCGTGCTCGCGCCGACTCGTGAGCTGGCGAGCCAGATCGTCGAAGAGGCGCGCGCGGTGACTGCCGCACGGGGCCTCGAGATCGCAGCCGTGTACGGCGGCGTCGGCATCCCCAAGCAGGCTCGCGACGCCGCGCGGGCGCACATCCTGGTGGCCACGCCCGGCCGCCTCGAGGACCTGCTCGAGCGGCGGGCCGTGTCGCTTGCAAAGGTTCGCTTCCTGGTGATCGACGAGGGCGATCGGATGCTCGACATGGGCTTCCGCCCGCCGGTCGACCGCATCGTCGCCCGTTGCCCCGCGAAGCGCCAGACGATGTTCTTCTCGGCCACGCTCGAAGGCGAGGCCGGCAAGGTCGCCGGCGAGTACACGCAGAACCCGGTGAGGCACGAGGACGTGCCCCTTCCCGAGCGTCGTCACGAAGCGATCGAGCATCGATTCGTCGCCGTCGAGCACTCCGACCGCGTCGACCTGCTGGTTAGGGAGCTGCGCGCGAAGCGCGGCCTCGCACTCGTCTTCGTGCGTACCAAGCGTGGCGCGGACCGCCTCGTGAAGCGGCTCGCCGCGCAGGGAGTCAAGGCCGCGGCAATGCACGGCGACAAGTCCCAGAACGCGCGCGAGCGGGCGCTCGCCCGCTTCGAGTCCGGGCACGTGGACACGCTCGTCGCGACCGACGTGGCGGCGCGCGGCATCCACGTCGGCGGCATATCCCACGTGATCAACTTCGACCCGCCCGCGGACCGCGAGGTCTACGTGCATCGCGTCGGCCGCACCGGCCGCGCGGGCCAGACCGGCATCGGGATCACGTTCGTCGGCGGCGAGCAGGTGCGTGACGTCGGCGACATCGCCGGGGAGCTGGAGCTGCATGCCGAGTTCGCCCGCAGCGGCCTCGAGTCACGACGTGCCTCGGCCGGCCCCCACCGGGCGCCCAGCAAGAGGCACAGCCGGCCGCACGCGCCACGACGCTCGGATCGCCGGCCGGCCCGCGCCCACAAGCGCTAGCCGTCTTACTCCGGCTCGCCGGCGCGCGCTCGCTCGGCATCCTCGGCGAGCGACGTGACTCCGTCGACCACGATTCCCCAGATCTTCTTCGGGGTGTAGTGGCCCATTCCCTCGATCGGAATCCACCTCGCGCCCACGATCGCCGTCAGAGTGTCGATCCCGCCGGCCTCCCTGATCAGCGGATCCTCGGAGCCATGGATCACGAGCACGGGCATCTTCAGGTGACGCAAACCGGGCGTGCGGTCGTCGGAGCCGCGGACAGCGACCATCTGACGCAGGTCGGCATCGGCGTCCACGCCCCCGCCCCAGCTCCAGGCGGTGTGCAGGAGGTCGCGAACATGGTCCTCGTCGAAGCGAAAGTGAGATCCGTTCAGCAGTCGCCAGAGCCGCAAAGAAGATCTCGCCCACCTCGCCTCCGACCTCGTGGGCTGTCGCTTCATCAGGCGCCGCAGAACCCGCAGCGTCGGTAGGCGCGAGGGCGGCCAGTTGCGCCACACCGGGCTGGCGTTGATGCTCGTGAGCGACAGCACGCGCTCCGGATGCCTGATCGCGAGCGCCTGCGCGATCATGCCGCCGAGCGACACGCCCATCACGTGGGCATCACGGATACCGAGCTCGGCGAGCAGGGCGGCCGCGTCGTCGGCCATGTCGTCGACGGTGTAACGCTTGAACCAGCGGGGAAACAGCATGCCCCTGAGCTTGCCCACCTTCCGGAAGTCGCGCGTCGACCTGCCGGAGTCGCGATTGTCGAAGCGGATCACGTGAAACCCCCGCTGCTCGAACATCGCGCGGAAGTCGCGGTGCCACCAGACCATCGAGCAGGCGAAGCCCATGATCAGGAGTAGCGGCCGGCCGCCGGCCGCGCTCGTCTCGTAGCAGACGTCGATCCCGTTCACATGGGCCGTCCTGGCCCGGGCGACCGGGTCACCCTCGCCCGGGTCGCCGTCGTCCGGGGCGGGCTCGGGGGCCGGGGAGACGGGGGCGTCCGGGATCGCGCGCCCGTCGCCGTCGTCCCGCTCGGCGTGACCGATGCGGCGCTTTGCCGAGAGCGCGTAGACATGCTTGCGAAGCATCAGGAGGTCATCGCCCTCGGGCACCTGGATCCCGCCCGTAACGCGGGTCGGCTCGAACCGTAGATCTTCCCCGCCGGCCGCCGCCCAGGCGCCCGGCTCCGTCAGCTCGAGCAAGCCCACCTCGATCCGCTGGCGTCCCTTCGGCCACCTCGCGCTCGCGTCGGACACATCGTCACCGTGCTCGGCGACCTGGACCTCGAGCCGGAAGCGCACCGGCGCCTGCGCCATGCGCGCCGCCATCTCCGCCCGGAGGTAGTCGGGGGCTCGCCGGCGCGTCTGCCACCAGTGCAGCTTCCGCTCGCGCGCGTCCGGCGCCCACGAGTACCGCACGTGGCGATCGTGGCCCGACGCGTCGGCCCACCTGAATGCGTGAAGCGAGTTGTATCGAGAGCCCGCGTAGCTCGCGACGCGGCACAGCGGCACGACCTGCCGCAGGCCCAGGTCCAGGGGGAGGCGGCCGCTGAGCATGTAGAGGAAGAGCCATGGCCCAGGCAGCGGGAGATCGCCCCAGGGGTTGCGCCAGATCGCACGCTCGAAAGCCATGAACTCGCGCGCTGTACCGACCAGGAAGCGGGACATCCTGAGGCAGACGATGTCGGTCTGCGTGCCGTCCCCGAGGTGAAAGGCGGTCGCCATTCCACGCACGTCCAGGGCTCCGTCGTGCCGCATCGGGTTCGAGGTGAAGTTGGAGAAACGAGCCGTGACCGGGGTGACCACCCCCGGCTGGAGGTGGACCGCCGTCGTGAGCGCGGCGGCCTCCTTCCCAGCGGTGAACATCCCGTGGCACAGCGTGCCCTTGGCCTGCGCGGCCCGGTAGCCCGGGTAGTACCCGAAGTCCTCGTCGATGCCCTTCAGTGCCTCCTTCGCGAGCGCCTCCATCTGGCGGGTCATTCCCGTTCCACCTCCCAGGTGACCGGCCGGTGCCGGTCGGGCTCGTATGCACAGAAGGTGCCTGTCCTGATCGTCGTGGCGAGCTCCTCTCCGAGCTGGGGATTGATCTCGCCGATCCGCTTCAGCGTCGCTCGGACCGCCTTCGTGACGGCGACCCGGGCACGCTCGGCGTTCGAGGCCCCCTTGCGGTCGCGCCCGCCCAGCCCGACGGCGCCCGCCAGCTCGCGCGCGAGAAAGTCCATCTCCTCACGGACCCTGCTGACGCGCTCGGGGTCGTTGAAAGACTCTGCCTCCTCGAGGTCCTCGCGCAGGTCCTCGAGCCTCCCTCGATAGGCGGCCTTCGCTTCACCGTCCAGCGCGGGCCCGGCGCCGTCGGCAGTGGTTGCCGAAGCGATGATTCCCGATGCGCCGCGACCCCGCGTGGTGGGATCGGGAGCTGGTCCCGCCAGCTCCAGCGCGTGCACCTCGACGCCTGGATTGGCGAGCAGCACGGCAAGACAGCGCACGCCTCTGCTGTCCCGTATGTGAAGGGTGTGGCCCTCGAAGCAGAACGCCCACACGTCGCCCTCCCAGCGCATCTGAGCCGTGGCGGGCGCCGCGCTGTCCGGCTCACGCGTCTGCCGCGCCTCGACTCCGGCCGGCTCCACGGCACCGATTGCGCGCCGAGCCCGGTCGGCCCGCTCGACGACCTTTTCCAGGCCGAGCTCCTCCGCGATGCTGCGAGCCTCCGTCAGCAGGCCGAGTGCGCGGGATACGTCTGCCGGCCGGTCGCGTGCGATCAGCATGCGCGCCTCGTCGATCGCAACCAGCGCCTGGAAGGGTCTCGCGCGCTGGCGGACGCAGGCCGTGCGCGTCACCTCGAAGTGCCGGGCGGCGGCGTCCCACCTGCCGGCGGTCGAGGCCATGATGCCGAGGTAGCGCGAGACGGGCCCGTCGAATGCGCACTGAGCGGTCACGACGTTGCGGCGCTCGAAGGGAAGCAGCAGGTCGTACAGCGCCGCCGCACGGGGCGCGTCTTCGAGCTGGGCGCATACCTCCGCCAGCAGGCCCATCATGTTCATCCAGCCGTTGTAACGCGGCAGGTTGGCGAAGCCCATCTGGTCAAGCCGTTCGAGCTCCCGGCGAGCCTCCTCCTCGCGTCCGAGGTCGCAGTAGATGCGCGCCAGTGCGGCACGCCAACCGACGATCCCCGGCGCGGCGTCCGCGAAGCGCCGCACGAGCTCCTCCATCTCCCCGATCCGCCCCTGGTTCCACCGCAGCATCGCGATCTGGGCCGCCGCGAGCAGCTGCACCATGCGGTCTTCGAGCGCGACGCCCACGTTCGCCGCCTCGGCGTTCCACCGCTCCGCCTCCTCGTACCTGCCCTCGAGCGCCGCTCGCCGCGCGCGCTGGAGCGGCAGGTAGGCCCGCGCCCGGGGGTCCGGGCTTTCCGCGGCGGTGCGCTCGAGCGCGAGTAATGCAATGTCGGCACCGACCAGGTCGTCGAGCTCGAGCAGGTAGTCGATCTGGCGGGTGCGAGTCTGGAGCGCCAGCTCGGCGTTCCCGGCCTCCTCGGTCAGCACGAGCAGCTCGTCGACCCAGTCGAGGTCTCGCTCGGTCGTGTCCGGCCCCCAGGTTGCGAGCTGACCGTTGATCAGGACGTAGGCGAGCGTTGCCGGATCGTCCAGCCGCCGCGCCATTCCCACGGCCTCGGTGACGAGCGCGTTCCGGCGCTCGGCCGTTCCGAACCGGTAATAGATCGCGGTGGCGATCCGAGCGAGCAAACGGGCCCGCAGCGCGTCGTCGGCCGGCCCGATCCGCTCGAGCGCCTCTTCCAGCAGCGCAACGGCGACGTCATCCGGGACTCCGGGTGAGAGGTTGAAGACGTGAATGCCCAGCGCCGCCTGAGCGAGCAGCTGCGGCCGGTTCCGGAACGCGCGGACGCGGCCGCGGCGAGCAGCGTGTCACGCGCCGATGGATCGCCGCCGCGCGTTTGCGCGATTCCCAGCGCGAGCATCAGGCCCGCATGGCGCTCGAGGTCGAACGAAAGCTGCTCGTTGACGTCGAGTGCCAGCTCGAACAGCTCCGCCGCACGCTCGTAGGCGAGCACGCGCATCGCTTCCCGGCCGGCGCGAGCGGCGTATTCGAGCGCGCGCTCGGCGTCACCGCCCGGCGTTGCCTCGGCGAAGTGGTGCGCCAGCTCGGCGAGGTGCTCGGGATCGTCTCCGTGCACCTCCTGCAGGGCCTCGCCGACGCCTCGGTGCAGGCGGATGCGCTCGGCCGTCGTGAGCTCCGCGTAGAGCGTCTCCCGGATCAGGCCGTGCGTGAAGCGGAACCGCCCGATCGCACCCGCCACCTCCACGACGAGGCCGGCGAGCCGCGCCTCGTCGACCAGCTCGATCAAGGACTCCTGGTCACAGTCGACCACGCGGGCAAGCGTCCCGAGGCGAAAGTCCCGGCCGATCACCGCCGCCGCCTCCAACATCTCGGTCCCGGCTCCGCCGAGCGGCTCGAAACGGCGCCAGATCGTCTCCCGTACCGTGTCGGGAAGCGGAAAGCGCCCGCCCGGCTCGGACCCCGCCCAGGCGGCGAGCTGGCCCTCCGCGGCGAGCAACCGGGTCACCTCACCCGTGAAAAGCGGATTGCCCTCGGTGGTCGAGTAGAGCGCCTGCACGAGCTCCGGGGGCGGCGCCTCACCCGTCTCCTCCTCCACGATCAGCCCGACGTGCTCTTCCCCCACTCCGGCCAGCGCCACATGACGTCCCTTGACGGCGAGCGCTCCGAACAGCTTCTCCACCTCCGGCCGCGCCCGCGCGGCGGCGTCCTGGTATGCGGCGGTCACGACCACAGGTGCCTCGCTCAACGAGCGAACGATGAACTCGAGCAGCGCCAGCGATTCGCGGTCAGCGGTGTGGAGATCGTCGAGCACGACCAGCAGCGGTTCACTCGTGGTGACGTTGCGCAGAAAGGTGCTCACGGCGTCGAAGAGCGCAAAGCGAGCCTGTTCCGAGCGAAGCGGGCCGAGCGGCTCGATGCCGGTCACCCGCTCCCGCAGCTCGGGCACGATCTCCGCGATCCAGTCCGCGCCGCCACCGAGCTCCTGCTCGAGTGCGTCCACGTCGCGGCGGCTGATCAACGACCGGAGCGCCTGGGCCCAGGGCCAATAAGCCGGGGCGCCGGGGTTCTCCCAGCAGCGACCCCACACCACGAGCATGCCCTCCGCCTCCGCGCGTTCACTCAACGCCTCCGCAAGTCGCGTCTTGCCGATGCCCGGCACGCCTGTCACCAGGAAGAGACTGCCGCGCCCGCCCCGTGCCTCGGTAAGTCCCGCTCCAAGCTGCTCGAGCTCTTTTTCCCGGCCGATCAGGGACTGCCGCTGCAGGTGCTGCACGAGATGTGGCTCCTTCCAGGAGCTAAAAGCAGAACCTAACCGCTGGGGGGTCCGCTGTGTGAATGCCGGATCTGCTGTTGACACGTTTACGGACATCTGCGAGAACCGCGCGTGAGTGATCGACCTCGTGCTCGACAAGCGCTTCTTACTCACCCAGGCGGAGGTTGTCCTCGAGCAATTGCAGAAGGCGCCGGAGGCAGTTGCGTTGGACAAGCAAGCGGGAGCCGGTGTCGAGAAAGTGACAACACAGCTGGCGGCAGCGCTCGCCGAGGAGTCGCCGGCCGACGCCGAGGACGTCGAGGAACGTGAGGCGTTCATACCGGCCAACGCGGTGCTCAGCGTCCTGCAGACGGTGATCGAGGAACGCCTGACCGCCGCGCATCCGAAGGCACTTCGTCCCGCTCCGGGATTCACAGATGCCGGTGGGCCGGTTGCCACCTCGGTGATCGCAGAGGATGACTTCGATCCCAAGGACGTTCATTGGGTGACAGCGATCGCAAAGGCGCTGGTCAACCGCTTGCGACACCGTAAACACGGGTTCGTGTGGTCGGATCCACCTCCGGCCGTCGAGATCGCCGACGACGCGCTGATCGTGCTGGTCGGAGACTGGGGCGCGGGCAACGCAGGCGCCCGCGCAGTCGGCACCCGGATCCGCACGGAGCTGCAGAAGTCGGGTGACCGAGAGGTTCACCTGATCCACCTCGGCGACGTGTACTACTCGGGCGAGCGCTGGGAGGCCCAGGAGCAGCTACTCGATCCCTGGCCGATCCAGCCGGGAGACCCCGACCGGTGGCACTCGTGGGCGCTGAACGGCAACCACGACATGTACTCGGGTGGGCACGGGTACTTCGAAGTGATCCTCGCACGACCGGTTCCGGCTGCAGCGAACGCCGGACGGCCGCGGCATCAGCTGCTTCCGGCTCCACAACGACCACTGGCAGTTCCTGGCGCTCGACAGCGCCTGAGACGCCCACCTGATCACTCACCAGGGCAGGGAGGGGTTCATCTCGGCCAAGCAGGCGGCCTGGGTGGGTGCCTGCACCGAGCCGCCGCAGGGCCGGCGTACCGTGCTGCTGACACACCACCAGCTCAAGAGCAGGCACCATCACGTCGGCGGCAACCTGGCCACGAGGCTGGGCGCGGTGCTCGCCGACCCCGGCGTCGATGCATGGATCTGGGGACACGAGCATCTCTGCATGAAATTCGCCCCGCGCGCCCAGCTGCGCTATGCGCTGTGCGCCGGCCACGGCGCGTTGCCGCAAGCCGTGGGCGGCGGGAACGCCGAGCCCGGCGGCTGGGAATACGACGCCGGTCACCAGGATGGCAACCGTCACACGTGGCGCCTGTGCGGATACGTCGTACTGGACCTCGACGGCAAGCAGAACACCGTCCGGTACGTCGACGAGCGGGGTAACACTCACCACTCTCCCGACGTGGTGTGACACCCGTAAGCAGCCCCGGCCGGAATGTGTGACGACTCCTACCTTGCGCCCGGGCTCGGGGACGGTTAGCGTCCTGCCATGGGGGAGGAGACACAGGCCACTCCGATGACCCTTTTCTCGCCCGTACCGCGGTGGCGAGCACAGCTGCTCCGGTTCACATGGGCGATGACACGCTTTTCCCTGCATGTCGGGGGACCACAGGTCTACCCCTTTGGGGCGCTGCGGAAGCTGGCCTTCATACATTTCGCGCACTGGTCGCTGGTTCGATCGGATTCCGGCAAACGGTCCCAGCCCCCGCAAGCTGCCTCATCCCTACATCCTGTTCCAGACCAACTTCAACCGGGGGTGGAAGGAATACGTGGAGGGGTTCTGCCTGACGATCCCGACCGCGATGCGGCTGAACTGGCGAGGCGCGTACGGCTTTCCCTCACCCAGGCCCGTCAGCCGTTTCGTCGACTACGTCGAGAGCCGTTTCACTCCCGAGGCACACTTTTACTGCGCCTATCCGGACGCGTCCACTCGAATGGTGATCGCCGGGAGTCACGAAAGGGCAAAGTTCGACAAGTTCGCCGGAACGGTGTCGGGGCCCCCGCCCCGGTTCAGGCGCAAGCGCTCGTCCGACCGCATCGCCGGCCCCGTGCCGCTCGGGCGCTACCGGCAGAAGAACGACACGATCACGGTCCTCGCCCCGATCGTGACCGGCCGTGATCAGGCCCTCGAGGACCTGTTGAAGAAGCTCCCCATAGGCCTCGAGAGCCCGCTCGCATCGGTGAGCCGCACGCACATGGCGCGCTGGTCGATCGTCGCGCCGCTGCCCTACAAGAGGGGGCGCACACACATCGACCCGACCTCCTATCTCCTGTTCGCGAGCTGGTTCCGCGGGTCGGCCGAGTCCTACATCCGAGACCTCCGAGACGGACTCGGCGCCCTCGCCGACGACATCTGGGGCAACTGCACCGGCTACCGCGGCCGGCGCGACGAGGATCGCTTTTGCTCCTACCTGCTCGAGCACAGCGTCAAGCCGCGGTTGGAGTTCGCCGCTTATCCCCAGAGTGTCACGAACGTGCGCGCCGGGCTCGAGCTGCATACCGAGCTGACAAAGCCCGTGACCGACGCGTCGGCGATGGACTCGGTGGCGCTCGAACGCGCCTGGCTCCGCCGCCGGCACGGGTAGTCGGTGACGCTGCTTCGGGGCAGACATTGGGTCGATCAAGCCGATCTCCAGGGGAATGTGCTGGCGGGCTACGGGAACAAATTCCGGCACGGCCTCTATCTCTTCGTGCGGGTGGACGACGGCGCGCTCGGCCGCCGGTGGATCGACCGCCTGCTCCCCCATGTGACGTGCGCCGTGCCCTGGGGCGACGACAGGCCTGAGCACACGCTCAACCTCGCCTTCACGTGCGACGGCCTGCGTGCACTGGGCCTGCCCGAGCCGCTGCTCGCCACCTTTCCCGCCGAGTTCCGCGAGGGCATGGCGGCCCGCTGCGAGTGGCTCGGGGACACGGGCCTGAGCGCGCCTTCGTGCTGGGACGCCGGGCTCCGGCAGGGAGAGCCACACGTGCTGCTCAGCATCTTTTCGCTGTGGCCCGAGATCCTCGAGCAGCAGCAGCAGGAGCGCCTCGCTCAGATCAGGTGGCCCGGCTCGGGATTGACCGTGCTGCACGAGCAGGTCGCGCACCTGCTCGGCGACCCGGCTGCGGCCATGGCCAGAGAGCACTTCGGCTTCGCGGACGGCTTTGCGCAACCGACGATCCGCGGCAACGCGGGGCCCCACGACCGAGGCGGCGGGGGCACGGCGCGCAGGCGCGGCCGCTGGAAGCCGCTCGCGCCGGGGGAGTTCGTGCTCGGCTACCGTGGCGAGGACGGGACGGTTGCGACCACGCCAGAGTCGCCGTTGCGGCGCAGCGGGACTTTCACCGTGGTCCGCAAGCTCCACCAGGACGTCGCGGCCTTCACCAACTACCTGAAGCGGGCTTCGAACGGCACCGCCGCAAGCGAGGAGTGGCTCGCGGCCAGGATCGTGGGGCGATGGCGGGACGGCACACCCGTCGAGCTGTCGCCCGACGTCCCCGATCCAGATCTGAGCAACGACTCCGGTCCGGGAGGAAAGATCAACGACTTCCGCTACGGGGCGGATGGCGAAGGGTTGAGGTGCCCGCTCGGCGCGCACGTGCGGCGAGCGAATCCGCGCGACACGTTCGGGTGGCAGGGCCGGCTCACGAAGCGGCATCGCATCATTCGCCGCAGCATGCCGTACGGCGACCCACCGAGGGATCCGGCCCAGCCCGACGGCCTTCGCCGCGGCCTCATGTTCCTCTGCCACCAGTCCAGCATCGAGCGCCAGTTCGAGGTGATCCAGCGCCGCTGGATGTACGACGGCGACGCGTTCTGGCTCGGAGGCGAGAGGGACATGGTCACGATGGGCGAGCAGGGCAACGGGATGACGATTCCGGCGCGGCCGCCGGTCTTCCTGAAGAAGTCGCCGCCGTTCGTGATCAACAAGGGCGGCGGCTACTTCTTCACACCTGGTATCAGTTCACTGGAAACGATTGCCGCCGGAGGCTGGCTGTGACCACCAAACAACGCATCGGGAACCTGGTCGGCCTGACCGTTCCGTTCGCCGCGTTCCTCGCCGTGGTGGTCCTCACCTGGACCGAGTTGGTCGGCCCGTCGGACCTCGTGGTCCTGGCCGTGATGTACTCCGCCTCCGCGCTCGGGGCCACGGTCGGCTTCCACCGGCTGCTCACCCATCGCTCCTTCCAGACGCACAAGCCGGTCGAGTATCTCTTCGCGGTGCTGGGCACGCTCTCCGTCCAGGGTTCGGTGATCAGCTGGGTCGCGGACCATCGCCGGCACCATGCGCACGCCGACGCCGAGGGCGACCCCCACAGCCCCTACGGACACGGACCGGGCTTCCGCGGGGCCATGCTCGGCCTGTGGCACGCCCATGCCGGGTGGCTCCTGACCGATGGTCATCAAGCGAACGCGAACCGCTATGCCAAGGACCTCGTCGAGGACCGCGGAATGGTCCTCATCGACCGTGCCTTCCTGCCGATCGTCGCGGCCGGGCTGGCGATCCCGTTCGCACTCGGCTATTTGATCACCGGAGAGCTGGCGGGAGCGCTCACCGGGCTGCTGTGGGGCGGCCTGGTGCGAGTGTTCCTGTTCCATCACGCGACCTTCAGCGTGAACTCGATCTGTCACTTCTTCGGCAGCCGAAGGTTCGACACCGAGGACCACTCGACCAACGTGTTCTGGCTCGCGCTGCCCTCGATGGGAGAGGCCTGGCACAACAACCATCACGCCTTTCCCCGGTCGGCCTATCACGGCATGCGCTGGTGGGAGCTCGACGTCTCCGCGCTCGTGATCCGCTCGATGCGCCGTACCGGCCTTGCGTGGAACGTGATCGAGGTCCCGAGCGGCCGCCAGCGGGAGAAGGAGCGGCGCCCCGGCCGCCCGGTCGACGCAGCCGCGCGCTGAGGATGTGCGCGGCGCCGCTAACGCGCTGAAGCGGGCGCGCCGGCGTCCGCCGGCCGGACCTGCCACAGCCCGAGATCGTGCGGGGCGTCGAGCCAGCGGCGGGCGTCCCGGCGTCCGAGCTCCATCAGCTCCAGGGCGAACTCGCGATCGAAGAGGAAGTAGCTGAGCAGCTCACCCCTGAGGGGACTGTCGCCGATGTCGAGCGCCCGGCCGAGACGGCCCACACTCTCCCAGCGGCGGCGCAAGTTCCGCAGGCCCGCATACCGCCGGCGGTAGACCCGGGCGGCGAGCCTGCCGATCTCGTTGGGCTCCTGCGGCGCGATCAGGATGTAGGGGATCGACTTGAAGGACTCGTCGCCGCCGGCGTCGGCGACGATCCGGTATCGTGGCCAACGTCTGCACGTCGTTGACGAGCGGGTCGACCAGCACGGCCTGCAGGAGCTGCGCGACGCCGTCGAGGATTTGCGGCCGGAGCGCGCCGCCCGCAGCGCCTTCGAGCCCAGGCGAGTGGAGCGCCACGACGATCAGCCGCTCGGCGCCGAGATCGAGCGCGGGCCTGATCGGCGTGTTCAGCCGCGTGCCCCCGTCGAAGTACCAGCCGCGGGCCGGCTCGGGGTCCTTTACCTCGACGGCCGGAAACGTGCCCGGGATCGCCGCGGAGGCGAGCACGTGGTCTGGCGAGAGCCGCCCGGTGGCCTCGTAGGAGATACCCCGCCGGTGGTCCGTGGGCGGCTTCTCGCCCAGGCTGTCCGTGAACACCACGCTCAGGCTGGTGGAGGCAGGGGTGGCGACCACCGCGGCCGCGCCGAGATGTCCGGCCACGACATTTTCGTGGATGCGCTCGAACGGGATCCTTGCCTCGAGCGTGGCTCGCAACGGCGCGGCGTCCATCAGGCTCCAGGCTCGCGCGCCCGGGATGCCCAGCGCGTCGCCGGCGGCCCGCAGGACGATCCGCAGCTGGGCGATCGAGGTGAGCGGCGCGAGCGCGCTGCGCCAGCTCATGTCGCGCCAGATCTCGCAGGCCTGCTTCAAGGCATCGGCGAGCGGTTGATCCGCGGTCGCCGCCAGATACGCGGCGTTCACCGCCCCGACGCTCGTGCCGACGATCACCCGCGGCCGCTCCTCTGGCTCCAGCCTCGGCAGCAGCTCCGACAGGGCACCGACCTCATAGGCGCCGCGGGCGCCGCCGCCGGCCAGCACGAGGCCGACCTCTTCGCGTCCAGGCTGACCAGGCATGGTCGTCACCTCAGTTCCGGCTGGTGGTTTCGCAGGTGCTCGTCGATCGTCTCGCGCACCCACCTCTGCGTCTCCTGGTCGGCCAGGCGGTAACGGCCGAGCAGCTCCTTCTGGCCCGTCAGCGGGAGGCCCGCGATCGTCCACCGCACGGCGAGCCGCTCGAACAGCATTTCCGTGCGCCTGCGCCAGACGTCATCGGCGGATGCCGCCGTGGAGGCGGCCGGGTCCTTCAGCTTCTCGACGGTGCCGGGCGACAGCGACTCGCGCAGCGTCAGCACGTTGCCCTCGGCGTCCGCGTAGTCGTGCGTGGGGACGGCCGCGGCTGCACGGCGTTGGCGCTGCCTCCGCTTGGCCACGCCGCGACGATAGCGCTCCGCGGACGCGTCCACCCGCCGGCGCTCTAGCCTTTCCACCGATGCCCGACGTCTGCGTGAAGATCAGCGAGTTCACCGATCCCGCGTGCCCGTGGGCGTACAGCGCCGAGCCGTTTCGGCGCCGGCTCGACTGGCTCTACGAGGGCTGGATCGAGTGGCTGCCGCGCATGGTCGTGCTGGCCGACACGGCCGACGAGTACGCCGACCGCGGCTACACGCCCGAGTTCATCTCGAACTCACAGCGGCGGATCGCCCACGACCACCGCATGCCGATCGACACGCGGCTCCGCCCGCGGGTGCCCGGCACGCGGCTCGCCTGCCAGGCCTTCGTGGCCGCCCGCGAGAAGGCCGGCAGGCACGAGGCCCGCCTGCTGCTTCGCAGCCTGCGCGTCCGGAACTTCCGCGGCCAGCTGATCGACGAGCCGGCGACCCTCGCCGATGCGGCGGCCGACGCCGGCATCGATGCAGAGATGCTTGCACGCTGGAGCGAGCTGCCCGAGGTGGAGGAGGCGCTGGCGGCCGACATGGCGGCCGCGCGACTACCCCTCCCAGCCGCACGCGTGCTCGACCACAAGCTCGCGAACTGGTCCGGCGGGCGCCGCTACACCTGCCCCAGCTACGAGGTGACGCGCCTTGCCGACGGCGTCACGATCTCGATTCCCGGATTCCAGCCGTTCGCCGTCTACGACGCGATCCTCGCGAACCTCGTGCCGGGGCTCGAGCGGCGCGAGCCGCCGGAATCGGTGGAGGAGGTGCTGCGCTGGGCAGGGACGCCGCTGGCGACCCAGGAGGTCGCGGTCCTCTGCGACATCGACTTCGCCCAGGCGCGCGAGCAGCTCGGCCTCGTCGCGGTCGAGCATCACGTCGGCTCGGACGGCTTCTGGACGCTCCCGGGGCACCACGGTCCGCTGATCGGCCTCGGCGCGCAGGCCGTCGCGTTGACGGGCTAGCGCTCGGCGGCGTCGGCGCCCGTGGCCGGCGTGATCGCCGCGCTTCCTCGGCCGAGGGCGCGGCGCAGCACGCCGGGGGCGACCGCGCGCAGCGCTGACGCGATCCAGTAAAACCGCGGCACGAAGCGCTCCGCCTTGCGCCCGAGGCCCACGTCCACGATCGCATCGGCTACTTTCTCCGGGCGCGACACGAGCCAGCGCGTCGCGATCCTGTCCCGGAGCTCGCGCTGCGGGAACCCCTCCGTGGCGACGAACCCCGGCAGCACCACGCCGACGTGCACGCCGTGCTCGCGCTCCTCCAGGTACAGCGCGTCGTTCCACCCGCAGAGCGCGAACTTGCTCGCCGAATAGGCGCCGGAGTTTCCGCGCGCGACCCGTGCGGCGGTGCTCGCGATGTTGACGATCGCGCTCGGCGCCGAGCGGCGCAGCAGCGGCAGCAGCGCCTCGGTGAGACGGACGGTCGCGTCGAAGTTCAGCTCCATGTGGCGGCGGACGTTCTCCCATCCCGCCTCGCCGAAGCGCCCGCGCCAGGCCGCGCCCGCGTTGTTGACGAGCAGGTCGAGCTGCCCGTGTTCGCGCTCGACCGTGCGTGCGATCAGCTCGGGCGCGTCCTCGGCGACGAGGTCCACCGCGATCACGGTCGCGCCGCCCAGCTCGGCGGCGAGCGCGCGCAGCCGCTGCTCGCGCCGCGCGACCAGCACCAGGTGACTGCCCGGCTCCCGCGCAAGGCGGCGGGCGGTTGCTTCGCCGATCCCGCTCGAGGCTCCGGTGACGAGGGCGATCACGCGCGGATCGTATGCGACCGCGCTAGCGCAGACCGAGATCCGCGGCGGTGGGCTGGCCCGTGTACGGGCCGCGCCCGGTGAGGTTGCCGGCCCCGCACCGCGCCGCGACAGAGAGCGCCGCCTCGACGTCCATGCCCGCGCCAAGTCCGAACGTGAGCCCCGCGGCGAACGAATCCCCGGCGCCGTAGGAATCCACAACGGGGCCCTCGAGCGACGCAGCCTTGAACGTCCCAGAACGACCCTCGGCGCCGACGTAGGTCCCGCCGTCCCGCCCGCGCGTGGTGAAGATCATGCGCGCGGAGAAGCCGAGCTCGGCGGGATCGGCCTGCTCGCCGGCGTCGTTGCCGCTGCGCACGAGTGCATCGACCGTGATGCCGCTTCCCGCAAGCGCCTCCCCGGCGCGTGGTGTGACGACCAGCGTGCGCGCCGCGCGCGCAGCGCGCAGCGCGGCGGCGTCGCCGGCCGTGAAGTAGACGCCGTCCATCTCCCCGAGGCGGTCCCAGGCGAGACCGTCGGCGCCGACCGGCACGAGCCGCTTCCCGATCGTCGTGATCGTGCGCTCGCCGGCGCCGTCGAGGAACGTGACCGCGCGCCGCTGGGGGCCCTCCCGCCGGGCGGCCTCGAGGTCAGCTCCCTGCCCGGCGAGCTCCACGCCGGCGCGGTCGCCGAGATCGTCGCTGCCGAGCGCCGTGAAGAATGTGACCGCACCGGCGAGCTTGGCGAGCTGGACCGCGGCCACCGCGCCGCCGCCCGCGGCCTCGTCCCAATGCTCCTCCGCGGCCACGATCTCCCCCGCCAGGGGGACGTGCGAGACCCGCAGGAAATCGACCCACTCGACATGCCCAACGACCGCAAAGCGCATAGCGCCGCGCAGGGTAGTGGAGCGCCACTGGTTAGCATGCCCGCCCATGCTGGAGCGGGAGCGGGAAAACGTCGCTGGGGCGGCGCGCGAGCTCGCCGCCGCAGGGCTGGTTGCAGGCACATCCGGCAATGTCAGCGCCCGGCGTGACGACCACGTCGCGATCACACCCACCGGCGCGGTGCTCGCCGAGCTCGATCCCGAGCAGGTCACGGTCGTGGACCTCGAGGGAAACGTCGCCGACGGATCGCTCGCGCCGACATCGGAGATCGACCTCCACCTCGGCATCTATGCCCGTTACGGGGCCGGCGCGGTCGTGCACACGCACGCGCCGATCGCGACGGCGTTGTCGTGCGTGCTGGACGAGCTGCCCTGCGTCCATTACGAGATGCTCGCGCTCGGGGGCGCGGTGCGCGTTGCCCCCTACACGACCTTCGGCACGCCCGAGCTCGCCCGCGCGGTCGCAGATGCCCTCGAGGGCAGAACCGCAGCGCTGATGGCCAATCACGGCGCGGTCACGCTGGGACCCGACCTCGCCGGCGCGGTGCGCGCGACCGAGTTGCTCGAGTGGGCGGCGACGGTCTACTGGCGAGCGGCGGCGCTCGGGAACCCGCGCGCGCTCGACGCCGCCCAGCAGCGCGCCGTGATCGACGTCGCGACGGCGCGAGGCTACGGCCGCGTCCGCCCGGCGGAGGAGGCAAGGTGAACGCGGTCGCGATGGGCGTGCACGTGCTCGACGTGCTCGTTCGCCCGGTCGAGCAGATCCCCGAGGGACAGGGCGGACAGCTCGTCGAGGAGATCAAGATGACCGCGGCGGGATCGGCCGGGGGCACGGCCCTGATCCTCGCGAAGCTGGGCGCGGGAGTCCGGAGCGCGGGCGCGGTCGGCACAGATCCGCTCGGCGACATGCTGGTCGCGCTGCTCGAGCGCGACCGGGTCGACACCTCGCTGCTCGTGCGCCGTGTGGACGTCCAGACCTCCGCAAGCGTGCTACCGATCCGCCCCGACGGCTCACGGCCCGCTTTCCACGTGGTCGGAGCTAACTCGACCTACGGTCCCGCCGACGTCGCGTGGGATGCGATCGCCGGCACCAGCCACCTCCATCTCGGCGGACCGGAGTTCATGGGGGGCGAGGCGGCGGCGGAGATCCTCGGCCGCGCGCGCGAGCAGGGCGCGGTCACCTCGGCCGACGTGCTCGCGCCGGGCGACATGGGCATCCTCGACTGGATCGCCCCCGCATTGCCCCACCTCGACTACCTGCTGCCCAACGACGAGCAGGCGATCGGGTTCACGGGCGCAACCGATGTCGAGGCAGGGTGCCGCGCGCTGCTCGAGCACGGCGTCGGCTGCGTCGCGGCGACCTGCGGAGCCGGGGGGGTCCTGATCGTGGATCGCGACGGCACCGAGCGGGTGCCAGCGTTCGCAGTCGAGGTGATCGACACGACGGGCTGCGGCGACGCGTTCTCGGCCGGCTTTCTTCGCGGCCTCGCGCTCGGCCGAGATCGCCGTGCCGCGGCGGAGCTGGGTTGTGCGACAGCGGCGCTCGTCGCCCAGGGCCTCGGCACGGACCACGGCGACTTCGACCTCGACACGGTGCTCGAGCTCGAAACCAGCACCCCGCGGCTCGAATAGGATTGCGGCCGATGGCGGCCACCCGCACGAGCGACCCGATCGTCGGAGCTCGCGACTCAGGCGCCACGACGGTGCGCGAGGCGGCGTTCGACCTGTTTCGAGCGCACGGGATGACGACCGTGTTCGGGAATCCCGGGTCGACCGAGCTGCCGATGCTCGCCGACTTCCCGGCCGACTTCAGATACGTGCTCGGGCTCCAGGAGGCGGTCGTGGTCGGCATGGCCGACGGCTTCGCCCAGGCCACGGGCCGGCCCACGCATGTGAACCTGCACACCGCTCCCGGCGTCGGCAACGCAATGGGCGCGATCTTCAACGCGCAGGCGAACAAGTCGCCGCTGCTGCTCACCGCCGGGCAGCAGGTGCGCGCGCACATCACGATGCAGGCGAACCTCACCAACCGTGACGCCACACGCGTTCCGCACCCCTTCGTGAAGTGGAGCTACGAGCCGCCGCGCGCCGAGGAGATCCCGGCCGCGCTTGCGCGGGCGATCCACTTCGCGAGCCTGCCTCCGAAGGGACCGGCGTTCGTGTCACTGCCGATGGACGACTGGTCGGTCGAGATCGAGCAGGGGGACGCTCGGCGTGCGATCGAGCGGTCGGTCGTCGGCCGGGCCGGCCCCGATCCGGACGCGGTGCGCGCCCTCGCGCGTCGGCTCGAGGCCGCCGCCAGCCCCGTGATGGTCGCCGGTCCCGACGTCGACGCGAGCGGCGGCTGGGACGCGGCCGTGGCGCTCGCCGAGCGGTGCCGGCTGCCGGTCTGGGCCTCGCCCGCACCCGGTGGAGGGCGGCTCGGCTTCCCGGAGGGGCATCCGAATTTCCGCGGCGTCCTGCCTCCGGCGATCGGGCCTGTCAGCCAGGCGCTCGAAGGGCACGACTTCGTGCTGGTCGCCGGCTCGTCGGTATTCCCCTACTACCCGTACATCCCCGGGCCGCCGCTGCCCGAGGGCGCGGAGCTCGTGCAGGTCACGAGTGACCCGGACGAAGCCGCGCGCGCCCCGGTCGGGGACGCGATCGTGGCCGACGTGCGGCTCACGCTCGAGGCGCTGCTCGCGCTCGTGGGCGAGTCCGACCGCCCGGCGCCCGAGCCGATGGACGACCCGCCGCCCGTCGAGGACAGCGACCCGCTTAGCCCCTCGGCCGTGCACGCGACGCTCGCCGAGTCCCTGCCTGAGGACGGCATCGTGGTGCTCGAGTCCCCGACCAGCACGCTTGCGCTGCGAAACCGGCTGCGCATCTCCCGGCCGGGGAGCTACTTCTTCTGCGCCGGCGGCGGGCTCGGCTACGGGCTGTCGGCCGGCATCGGCGTGCAGCTCGCCTGTCCGGATCGCCCTGTCGTGTGCGTGCTCGGCGAGGGCTCGGCGCAGTACGCGATCACCGGCTTCTGGACCGCCGCCGCGTACAAGGTGCCGGTCACATTCCTCGTGCTGCGCAACGAGGAGTACGGGATCCTGAAGTGGTTCGCCGAGATCGAGGGCGTCACCGGCGCCCCGGGGCTCGACCTGCCCGCGCTGGAGACCGCCGAGATTGCAAAGGCCTACGGAGTCGAGTCCCGCCGCGTACGCGGCCGCGACGAACTCCGCGAGGCCCTCGATGCCGGCCTGGCGTCGAGCGCGCCGCAGCTGGTCGAGGTCCCGGTCACATCCGGGATGGCGCTCTTCTAGTGGGCAGTGGACATCTGGTGTCCCTCGCGCCGCCGCCCGTCGAGCCGGCCGCGGACCGCGTTCCGGACGAGCTCGCCGCCGGCACGGCCGAGCCTCTGCGCACCGAGCTCGAGGGGCTGCTCGGCCCCGAGCGCGTGCTGGGCCGCGTGCTGGACCTGATCAGGTACGCATCCGACGCAAGCCCGTATCGCCTGATGCCGAAGGCCGTCGTGATGGCCCACGATGCCGATGACGTCGCAAAGGTGCTCGCCTACGGGCGGCGCACCGGCATCCCCGTCACGCTGCGCGCGGGCGGGACGAGCCTCAACGGCCAGGCCCAGGGCAACGGGATCGTGGTCGACGTGCGCCGCCACTTCCGCGGCTTCTCCGTCTCCGAGGACGGCGGCCAGGTCCGGGTGAAGCCCGGGACCGTGCTGGGACACGTGAACCGCGCGCTCGTGCGCCACGCTCGCCGGCTCGGCCCCGACCCGGCCTCGACCGATTTCGCGACCGTCGGTGGCGTGATCGCAAACAACTCCGGCGGGATGCGCTGCGGCGTCGTACACGACGCCTACTCGACGTTGCGCGCGCTCACCTTCGTGCTGCCGTCGGGGACCTCGATAGACACCGCGGCGCCCGGGGCCGCGGAGCGATTCGCATCCGCCGAGCCCGGCCTCGCGCGGGGCCTCGCCGAGATCCGCGACGAGATCCGTGCCGACCCGGAGCTGAGCGCGCGCATCCGCAACAAGTTCGCGATCAAGAACACCACCGGATACCGCCTCTGCGCGTTTCTCGACGCCGACGAGCCCGTCGAGATCTTTCGCCGTCTGCTGGTCGGCTCGGAGGGGACGCTGGCGTTCATCGCCGACGCCGAGTTCGAAACCGTCCCGCACGGGCGCCACACGACCAACGCGCTGCTGTTCTTCTCCGACATCGACGCCGCCGCGGTGCCGGTGCCCGCGCTCGTGGAGGCCGGCGCCAGCGCCGTCGAGCTGATGGTCAACCCGACGCTGATCGCGGCCTCGTACACGCTTCCCGGACTGCCCGAGCGATGGCGCGAGATCCCGCCGGAGGGCGCCGTGCTGCTGGTCGAGCTGCGCACCGACGACCCGGCCGAGCTCGACGATCTCGAGCGGCGCGCGCTCGCCGCAGTCTCGGGCTGCGAGCTGCTCGAGGCCGCCGCGTTTACGCGCGATCCGGAGGAGGTCGAGGGCTTCTGGCGCGTGCGCGAGGGGATGGCCGGCATCGTCGGCGCAATGCGCCCGCAGGGCACCGCGCTGATCACCGAGGACGTCTGCGTCCCCCCGCAGAGAATCGCCGAGTCGGCACGCGACATCCAGGCGCTGCTCGGCAAGCACGAGTTTCTCACCGGCGTCGCGGGCCACGCCTCCGCCGGCAACCTCCACTTCCTGCTGACGCCGACGCTGTCGGAGCCGGCGGACCGCGACCGCTACGAGAGCTTCATGACCGCGCTGGTCGAGCTGGTCGTCGACAAGTACGACGGCTCGCTCAAGGCCGAGCACGGGACGGGTCGCAACATGGCCCCCTACGTCGAGCGCGAGTGGGGCCCGAAGGCCACCGAGATCATGTGGCGGGTGAAGCAGCTCGCCGATCCCGACTGCGTGCTGGGACCCGACGTGCTGCTGAGCCGGGACCCGGGCATCCATCTGCGCGACCTGAAGTCGACACCGCCGATCGAGGACGTCGCGAACGCGAACGCCTGCATCGAGTGCGGCTTCTGCGAGCCGGTCTGCCCGAGTCGCGATCTCACGACCACGCCGCGCCAGCGGATCGTGCTGCGGCGCGAGATGGCCAGGCAGCCCGAGGGATCGGCGGTTCAACTCGCACTCGTGGAGCAGTACGGCTACGACGGCGAGCAGACCTGCGCAGCCGACGGCAGCTGCCGGCTCGCCTGCCCCGTGGCGATCGACACGGGAAAGCTGATCAAGGACCTCCGCATGCGCTCGCACGGCGCCCGTGCCGAGCGCCGGGCGCGCCGAATCGCAGAGCGCTGGGCCTCGGTGGAGCGCGCCGCGCGTGGCGGGCTGCGCGCGGGCGGCGCCGCGGCGCGGGTGACGGGGGACGGTCCGGTACGTGCGATCAGCCGCGCGCTCCGGCGGGTGGCGGGCGACGAGCTCGTCCCGGAATGGAATGCCGCACTTCCCCACGCCGCCCCTTCGCGGCTTCCGGAGACCGAGCGGCGCGGCGCCGCCGCGGTCTACCTGCCCGCCTGCATCAACCGGATGCTCGGCACGTCACGACGCGACGGCGACGGCCGCTGGCTGCCCGAGGCACTCGTCGACGTCTCCGCACGGTCCGGGCTTCCGGTGTGGATCCCTCCGGACGTCGCTGGCACGTGCTGCGCGACGCCGTGGAGCTCGAAGGGATTCCGCGAGGGGCAGGCCTTCATGGCCGCGCGCCTCGCCGACTCCGTCTGGCGCTGGACCGATGAAGGCTCGCTCCCGCTCGTGATCGACGCGACGTCGTGCGCTCACGGCATCGCGAGCGATGTGCCCGAGGCGCTCGGCACCGAACGGCGGGGGCGGCTCGCCGAGGTCGAGGTGATCGATGCCGTGAGCTGGGCCTACGACCGCCTGCTGCCGCGCCTGGAGGTGAGCCGCCGCGCGAGCTCTGCGACCCTCCACCCCACCTGCTCGGCGCGCCATCTCGGGCTCGCGCCGGCACTCGAGGCGCTCACGCGCGCGCTCGCGGACGAGGTTCTGGTGCCCGGCGCGGCGACCTGTTGCGGCATGGCGGGCGACCGCGGCCTGCTCCATCCGGAGCTGACCGCGGCCGCGACGGCCGACGAGGCGGCCGAGGTCACCCGGCGCTCGTTCGACGTGCACGTATCCGCCAACCGAACGTGTGAGATCGCGCTCGAGCAGTCGACCGGGCGTACCTATCGCTCGGTCGTCCAGCTGCTCGACGAAGCGACGCGCCCGTAGGCGCGGCTCCGGCTAGCCGAGGCGCTGACGGAGCAGGTTTTTGCCCTGCTCGGCGCCCTTGCGGCTCGTCTCCTGCGCGCGCCGGAAGAAGTCCGCAAGGTCGCTGTCGCCCTCGCGCTCGGCGTCCTTGATGTAGAGCTCGAGCCGGAGCACGTTACTGAGGCACTGCTCCGTGAACCAGATGATGTTGTAGTCCTTGTCCTGGGTGCCGGTGATCTTGCCGGTTTCCTGGGTGTGGGTCATCTCTTCCCTCCAATGTCGTGGGTCGCCGTCCGCTTACCCGCGGGCGGCGGGAATGACACAGGAGCATCGACACTTGGCCGACAGGACACGTCCCGCGTACGCGCTCGAAGCGTTTCCCCCCACCGGCCTGGTGCTGGTGGCGACCGCGTCGGTCCAGCTCGGGGCGGCGTTCGCCAGGTCGCTCTTCGACGATGTCGGCCCGAGCGGCACGGTGCTCCTGCGCGTGCTGTTCGCCACGGTCGTGCTGTGGGCGATCTGGCGCCCGCGCCCGTCCGCCCACCGGCGGACCGACCTCCGGCTAGCGGCGCTGTTCGGCGTCTCACTGGCGGCGATGAACCTGTCCTTCTACGAGGCGCTCGACCGGATCCCGCTGGGCGTCGCGGTGACGCTCGAGTTCATCGGCCCGCTCGGCGTCGCGGTCGCCGGGTCGCGCCGCGCGCTCGACCCGCTCTGGGTGGTGCTCGCGGCTGGTGGTGTGCTGCTGCTGGCGGCGCCCGGCGCGAGCGACCTCGACTCCGCCGGAGTCGCGCTCGCGCTCCTCGCGGGCTGCTGGTGGGCTGCGTACATAGTCGTCAGCAAGCGCGTCGGGATCGCCTTCGAAGGTGGCAGCGGGCTCGCGCTCGCGATGGCCGTGGCGGCCCTGCTGCTGTTGCCGGTCGGCGTCGCCGGTGGCGGCGAGGGACTGCTCGACGTGCGCGTGCTGGCGGTCGGCGCGGCCGTCGCGATCCTGTCGTCGGCGGTCCCCTACTCGCTCGAGCTCGAGGCGCTTCGCAGGCTGTCACCACGCGTGTTCGGCGTCCTGATGAGCCTCGAGCCCGCGGTTGCGGCGCTCGCCGGCCTCGCCGTGCTGGGCCAGGTGCTCGCCGTGCGCGAGGTCGCGGGCATCGCGCTCGTGATCACGGCCAGCGCAGGCGCTGCCCGTGGCGCCAGCCTCACCGGCCCGATCGAAAGCTAGTCCGATACGGGCAATTGGTTTGTAGTCTGTCCCGAGAGCGTCAACAAAAGGGGGTCGTATGAGCAACTTCACGGTCAAGCGGATCGACCACATGGAGGCCGTCTTCGGAGGGGCGTTCAAGCGTGCCCGCGCCGAGCTCGGCATCGAGGCATTCGGGATCCAGGTGATCGACATGCCGCCGAACGTGGACCAGTACCCCGAGCACGACCACTCCGAAGACGGGCAGGAGGAGGTCTATCTCGCGATCCGCGGATCCGCCGAGATGAAGATCGACGGCGAGCTGCACCGGCTCGACCCCGACACGATGGTGCGCGTCGCCCCCGGGGTGAAGCGGACCGTGATCACAGGCGCGGAGCCGCTCCGCATGGTCGTGATCGGTGGCTGCGCGGGCAAGCCGTACGAGGCACCCGACGTGACCAGGCTAGGCGCGCCCGACCCGCTCGCCCAGCAGCAGTCCTGAGCCGCACACGGCGCCGCGGCGCGGACGTTCAGTCGACGAACAGGTCCGCCACGAGCTCTGCGTCCGAGGCGCCGTAGGAATACCGGCGGAGGTCTGTGACTCCCTCTTCGGCGAGCACGTCCTCGGCCAGGAACAGGTTGCCGGTGCAGTCGCGGCTCGGCCGGTTGACGACTGCGTACGCCGCATCGGCGACGACCTCCGGCCGGCGCGCCCGCGCCATCGCCTCGTCGCCTCCCAGCAGGTTCTGCACCGCTGCCGTGGCCACGATCGTGCGCGGCCAGAGCGAGTTGAACGCGACCCCCGCCTCGCGGAACTCCTCCGCCATGCCGATCGTGCACATGCTCATGCCGTACTTGGCGATCGTGTAGGCGACGTGCGCCCCGAACCACTTCGGATCGAGGTTGAGTGGCGGCGACAGCGTCAGCACGTGCGGGTTCTCGGCCTGCTTCAGGTGCGGGACGACGGCCTTGCTCACGACGAACGTGCCGCGCGTGTTGATGTCCTGCATCAGGTCGTACCGCTTCAGCTCGATCTGCTCCGTGCCCGCCAGGTTGATCGCGCTGGCGTTGTTGACGCAGAGGTCGATCCCGCCGAAGCGCTCGACCGACGCCTCGACCGCGGCCGCCACCTGCGCCTCGTCGCGGATGTCCCCGACCACCGGGAGCGCGTTGCCGCCCGCCTGCTCGATCGCCTCCGCCGCCGTGTAGACGGTGCCCTCCAACTTGGGGTGCGGCTCCGCCGTCTTCGCGATCAGCGCCACGTTCGCGCCGTCGCGGGCGGCCCGGAGAGCGATCGCGAGACCGATCCCCCGGCTTCCCCCCGAGAGGAAGAGCGTCTTGCCCGCAAGCGACACGCCTGGACCCTATCCGCAACGACCGGGGCCGGCTTTCGCCGGCCCCGCATCGGTCTCTGCTGCTTGCCCTGGCGCTAAGGCCTGACGCGGAACTTCGTCTTGGTCGACGTGCCCTTGCCGGAGACCGGCGTCGGGCTCACGTTGACGCTGAAGCTCTTGCGCTTGCCGCGCTTCAGCACGTTCCTCGAGCGCCTGCTCACGAGGACGGCGCCCTTGCTCAGCCGCACGGTGACCGTGGCGGCCCCTGCGCTCGGCAGCCCGCTGACACGGAACTTGTGCCGGCTCACGTACGCCACCGAGGCGCTCGTTGCGGTGGCCGTGGCACTGCCGCCGCTGTCGAGACGTGACCTGGAGAGCGACAGGTTGCTGCTCAACGTGACCGTGAGCTCCTTCATGTTGGGCGCATCCGGGTGCTTGGTGGTCGTGACCGTGAGGCTCGGACGCGCTCGCTTCGCGCTCCGGAGCTTCGGCTTCACCGCCGGCCCACAGCCGAGCACCGTGGCGGTGAGCTTGTCGTCGGCCGTGTTCTTGCCGTTCCAGCCGTAGGCCTTCACCAGGCCGGCCACGGAGTTGAACTTCGTCGTCGAGTCGCCCTTGAAGCACAGATCCTGGCGGTTCTGAAAGACGCCGGTCTTCCGTCCGCCGTTGAGCGCGACGGACAGCTCCGAGACGGGGAGCTGCGGCGCGTTCGTGACCAGTGACTGGATCACCTTGCCGTTGACGAGCGTCGTCTTCGTCTGGACTTTGACGTGCGCCCGGCCCCGCAGGTCCAGCAACAGCCCCGGCAACGAGCTCGCGGTCTGCTGGATCAGGTAGATCGGGCCCTGGACCACCTCGCTCAGGAAGGGGCTCTTGGCCGTCGCCCAGCCGAACTTCGATCCGGCGGGGCAGCTGTCGGCGTCCGCCTGCGCCTGCGAGCAGAGCGTGTAGGCGGTGTTGTTGGTGTTCAGCTCGACCGGCAGCGTGATCTTGTTGCCGAGCTCGTCGGCCTCGCCCGCGGGCTGGGTGATCTTCAGGACGAACGGCGGGAACTTGTTGAACGCCGTCGACCCCCGGTCACCGACCTGGAGCGTGTACTTCGGCGCGAAGGGCACCTGCTCGCAGCCGGCCGTCGCAAACGAGTACGGCGGGCCGTCGACGAACGTGGGATCGTCGTAGCCGGCCGCCTGGCCGGTCGAGACATTCAGCTCGCACGACGTCGGGTTGCGCACGTAGCCGTTCGTGGAGCCGTTGATCACGAACCCGAGCGCGAGCGCCTGGACTCCGGGCACCAACCGGCTGATATCCGTCAAGGTGCCGGTCAGTCCGTAGTCCCCGCCGCCGCGCGGCGTGATCGTGAACGGGATCGACGAGACGAGGATGCCGAGCGGGGTCGGCGTGACCGCTGCAAGGCGACCCGGCTCGTTCGCCAAGAGCTCGCCGTTGTAGAGCTGGCCCGGGAATGAGCCGATCGTGGTGTCGAGCCGCGAGCTGCCGATCAGGCTCGCGGGAGGACACGCCGCCCCACCTGCCTCGAGGTCGGCCTGAGGGCACTTCGGCACCGACTCGGGGTTGCCAAGCAGGCCCGGACCGAAATTGGTGATCGCGGTGTGTAGATCCTCGACTGTGTCCGGGTAGGAGAACGTCGAGAACGAGCCCGCGTCAGGGTGCGCGCCAGACTGAACGGTCGAGGGGCCCGAAGCTGGCACCGTCGGGGACGCAGGCATGTTCGAGGTGATCTTGAAGCTCGTGACTGTCACCGCGGCTCCCGCGCTCGCGGGCACTAAGCACACAGCAAGGGCAGTGACCAAGCCGATCCCCAGGCGAGTGACCTTCGATGGGGGGATTCGCACGCTTACCTCCTCCGTCAGCTGTACTTGAGCAACTGGGGCAACTTATTCTTCGTATCGGGTGTCGCTTCCCCTTTGATGAGGTTGTTCCCCGGACGTTCGTATGACGAACAGAACTGGACCAATTGCCTGGCACGAGCAGGGACCGCTGGAAGACGGCGCTCCCGGCGAGCCCGTGCTGATGATCATGGGCCTCGGTGCCAGCTCCAGGCTGTGGTATCGACTGCTGCCCTGGTTGAAGCCGGAGACACCGTGTGATCCTGCTCGACAACCGTGGTACCGGCGCCTCCGCCCCCGTGCGATCGCGGCTTGCGATGCGCAGCCTCGCGGGCGACGCGGTCGGGGTCCTCGATGCGGCCGGCGCGGACTCGGCGCACGTGATCGGCGCCTCGATGGGCGGCATGATCGCCCAGCACGTCGCGCTCGACCGCCGCGAGCGCGTGCGCTCGGTGGTGCTTGCCTGCACGACACCGGGCGGCCGGCCGGGGGCGCCACCGTGGCGCCTGATCGCGGCCTCCGCGGCGCGGCCGCTGCTCGGGTCGAAGCGCACCTTCCCGCTCGTCGCGCCGGCGCTCTATGCCGCCGCCACGCGGCAGCGGCAGCCGGAGCGCCTTCGCGAGGACCTCGAGCGCCGGATCGCAGACGACACGTCGGCGCTCACGCTCTACGCCCAGATGGACGCGATCGCGGGCCACGACACCCGGTCCCGCCTGGCCGAGCTGGAGGGCGTGCCGACGCTCGTGCTGCACGGGCTCGACGACGCGCTCGTGCCGGCCGAGCATGGCCGCAGGCTCGCGAAGCTGATCCCGGGGGCGCATCTCGTGCTGCTGCCCAACTGCGGCCACATCCTCGCCACCGATGCAGAGGAGCAGACGGCGGGGGCGATCCTCGCGCACCTGGACCGGGCTGCGCAGGTCGCCGCCGGGCCGGCCTAGCAATCGGGCCGCTCGAGCTCCGCCCGCACAGCGGCCGGCCGATCGCTGCTACCTTCGATCGGGTTCCCGTCCTCGAGCGCAGCAGGGGTACTTGAAGCACCGATCAGTCCGAGCCGCCGTCGTGACGGTGTTGTCGATCACCGCGATGCTGGCCATCGCCGGACCGTCCGTGGCCGCCCCGACGCTGCCCTCGGGTTTCACCGACCAGACCGTCGTGACCGGGCTCGACCGGCCCACGACGCTCGCCTTCACGCCCGACGGGCGCATGCTGATCGGCGCCGAGGGCGGCACCGTGTACGTCTTCGAGAACGGCGCCCTACAGGCGCAGGCGGCGCTCGACATCTCGGCGAAGGTGTGCTCCGACCAGGAGCGGGGGCTGATGAGCGTCGCCGTCGACCCCGCCTTCACGACGAACCACTTCGTCTACCTCTATTACACGTGGAAGAAGCTCGGCGCCTGCCAGTACGGCAGCAACGGCGACACGCTCCTGCCGGTGAACCGCGTGTCGCGCTTCGTGCTCGGTGACAACGACGTCATCGACCCCGCGAGCGAACAGGTCCTGATCGACAACATCCCGGCGCCGGAGGGCTACCACATCGGCGCGGACCTGCACTTCGGCCACGACGGATACCTGTATGCAAGCACGGGCGACGGCGGCTGCCAGTACACAGACCCGGTCTGGTGCGACCGCTACAACGCCGCCTCGCGCGACCAAAACGTGTTGCTCGGCAAGGTGCTCCGGATCACCCGCGACGGAGCGATCCCCCCGTCGAACCCCTACCAGGGCTCCGACAGTGCGCGCTGCGCCGCGACCGGCGTGACCGACCCGGGCAAGAAGTGCCAGGAGACCTTCGCCTGGGGCCTCCGCAACCCGTACCGGCTCGCGTTCGACCCGAACGCGACCGGCACCCGCTTCTTCATCAACGACGTGGGCGAGATCGACTGGGAGGAGATCGACGTCGGCAAGGCTGGCGCGGACTACGGCTGGAACGTCCGCGAGGGACACTGCGCGACGGGTTCCACCACCGACTGCGGGGCGCCGCCGGCCGGCATGACCAACCCGCTCTTCGACTACAGCCACGCAAGCGGCTGCATGGCTGTCACCGCGGCCGCGTTCGTGCCGGACGGGATCTGGCCCGCCGCCTACGACGGTCGCTACCTCTTCGGAGACCTGGTCTGCGGAAAGATGTTCGTGCTCACGCCGAACCGCGACGGGACCTGGTCGCAGTCCGATTTCGCGCAGGGCCTGGGCGCCTACAGCATCAACGAGATGAAGTTCGGCCCGAACGGGCCCGAACAGGCGCTCTACTACATCACCTGGAACGCCCCCGGCCAGGAGGTGCATCGCATCTCCTACACCGGTGCGCCCCGAGGCTACGCGCGCCCGCGCGGAGCAACTCCGATGCGTGCCTCGCTGGTGCCGGCGTACACGCCCTGCACGGCGGCCAACAGGATGCACGGGGCGCCCCTCGCGTACGGCTCCTGCGCACCGCCGGCGCAGTCGTCGGCCGCGCTCACGGTCGGCACGTTCGACGCAAACGGCAAGGACGCGAATTCGATCGGCATGCTGCGAATCGCCGCCGTAGTCGGCAATCCCTCGACGTCGCAGGACGAGGCGGACGTCGCGCTCACGCTGAACGTCACCGACGTCCGCAGGCGCGCCGACCTCTCCGACTACACCGGGCAGCTGAGCGCGAGGCTCGACGTCCGGATCACCGACACCGACAACGGCGCCGGCAGCTCGCCGGCCGGAACGATGACGGACCTGCCCTACTCGGCGACAGCCGCCTGCGCGGCGACCGCCGACCCGGCGACCGGCGCGACTTGCTCGCTGGCCACGACGGTCGACGCCCTCACGCCGGGTGCGATCAAGGAGGGAAAGCGCTCGATCTGGCAGCTCGGTGCCGTCCAGGTCCTGGACGGGGGCGCGGACGGCGTCGCCTCGACGACGCCCAACAGCGTCTTCCTCGACCAGGGCGTGTTCGTGCCCTGAACAGGCAAGAAAGCTGCGAAACGATCGCGAAAGGCCCGCCGAAGCGGGCCTTTCGCTGTCCATGGACCGGATCCAAGGGCGAATCCAGCGTGTTCCCCCTGTTTCCCGCGTCAGCGGGAAGCTCAACCCACGTTCACGACCGGCAGCGAGACGTCGATCTTCTGCATCGTCACCGCGCCGGCTTCGCGCTGTGGCCCGTACACGGCTGTCGCCGGCACGATCTCGAGCTCGTACGAAGAATCCGCCTCGACGCTTGCTGCGATGTTCTCGAGCTTTCCTTTCAAAGTCCCGGTTCCGGGACCGGCGGCGCACCGCCGTGATTCAGAAGCTGCGCCGCCGCAGATCGCCGATGTCAGCTACCGCGACGGCGCGAGCCTTTCCGACGCGATCCTCCCCGAACCGCCCAAGCCCCTGGTGCAGGAGGGGTTTTGCAATGGGCTTCAGCGCCGTGGGTGCGAACTGTATCCACAGTTGTAAACACTTGTCAACCCCATATTGAAAATTATTTTGTCTCCGTCGTTGTCCCTCGCTATCATGAACGATGTGGCGACCGATTCTGCAAATGGCCAGGGCCGCGTTCGCCCGCGCACGCGGGCGAATGCGAGACGCGAGCGGGAACGCGAGATCGTCGAGGCGACGCGCGCCCTGTTCGACGAGCGCGGCGTCCAGGACGCTCCGATGGAGGAGATCGCGCGCGCGGTCGGCATCAACAAGGCCCTGATCTACCGGCACTTCGCCTCACAGGAAGAGCTCTTCGTCCTGACCGTGACGCACTACCTGTCCGAGCTCGCGGAGCGCTTCGCGGAGGTGGACGAGGCGCTTGACCCCCTCACGCAGCTGCGTGAGGTGAGCGAGCGCTACGTCGGCTTCTGCCTCGAGTACCCCGCCTTCCTCGACTGCGCGCTGTCGCTCATGCGCCGCCCGTTCGAGGAGCTCGGCGAGCGTGTCTCGGAAGGGGTGCTGTTCCGGCTCGGCCAGAGCATGTCGTCGTGCCTGTCGCGGCTTTCTCGCGTGCTCGCCGCCGGTGCCGAAGAGGGCATATTCCGCGTCACGGACCCCGACTACCTCGCCAACCACCTCTATGCGCAGGGCCTCGGCGCGATGCACCTGGCCCGGGTCGCAGCGGGTGTGCGGGAGCTGGCCCCGGGCGTGCCTCAGGTCTTCCCGATCGATCCCGACGACGTCGTCAGGACGGCGATCGAGACTACCTTCGCGTACGTCGTGGACCCCGCTCACAGCGCGCAAGCGGCGCGCACCGCACGCGGCTAGCTCGGGCCCCGCTGAGCCTCTAAGGCTCGGGCGAGCCCGGCATCGGCACGTAGCGCAGGTCGCTCGGCTTGATGCCGAGTCGCGTGAGCCCCACGCCGGCGGTGTCCCAGAGCGAATCGGAGGCGGGCGGGTCGCTCGGCTCGTTCGGGCTTCCGTCGAGCTCGAACAACGGTCCCTTGTCGACGACATAGACGCCATACCGCTGCATCGCCTGGACCACGTTCACCTCGCCGATCGTCGCGTCATCGGGCAGCCGGAAGCCGGGATCCAGCGCGAACAGCATCCCGTAGCTCAGGTGCGAGCAACCACTGCAGCCATCGCTGTGCGAGGCCGGTGGGCCGACATAGCCGTCGGAGACGCTCTTGACGGTGAGGCCGAGCGGGTGGTGGATTCCCTCGACCGCCTCGCGCGGCGTGATCGTGGTGCTCACGAGCGGCATCCCCGACGCGCGCGAGGAGTTGCTGGGACCGCTCTGGTACCCGTAGCTGTCGGGGTCGTCGGGGTCGACCCTCCACTTGGTCCCGACGCCTGCCGTGTACCAGGGCTCGGCCGGGGTCGCCGCATGGGTGCAGTGCCAGAGGTCCCAGGCGGTCTTCCCGTCGGCTGACACGATCGTGAGTGAGCGGTCGTGCTCGTCGTCAACGAGCGGCAGCCCCGGACACGCGACTCCGGCGGGAATCGGAAGCGCCTCCGGCGCGGGCGAGGTCTCGTCGGCCACGCGGTGCACGGGATCCGCCGGCTGCCAGTGCTCACACCCGACCGGGTCGTTGAAGCATTGCGAGGCGTCCGCGATCCGGAACGTGCCAGTCACCGGGTCTGCGGCGCTTGCCCTGAAGATTGGCTTGCCGTGCTCCCAGCTCCGGCTGAGCGCAAGCGGGCCCAAGCCGGTCCCGTCGAAGTCGGCCAGCCAGCTCCGGGGCACGGGCACCGACGGATACCGGCCGCCCGCGAGGTTGAAAGGGGAGGCCTCGTTGAAATAGGTGGCGCAGGAGGCATCGACGGTCACGTCGCGCGCGACCGTGCTGCCAGATCCGCGCAGGATGAACCGGCCGCACACGATCGGGTGGGCGTCCGGCGCGGCCTGGATCCGAACGTCGTCCTGGTAGATCGAGATCACGGCGTCGCCGGGCTCCGAGTAGTAGGCGGTCTCCAGGCAGATCACGCGACCCGGCTTCCGGTTCGCCTCCGCCTCGATCGCGCCTGCGCTCAAGGTGTCGGTGCACGGCGGATTCGGCTCTGGCGGCGGCTGGGGCTCGGGTTGTGGCTGTGGCTCGGGCTGGGGTGGCATCTCGGAAGGCAGTGGCCCGGCCGCGCCGGCAGGCCCGGCCGGCAGGGGCGCGGAGCTCGTCACCGGCACAGGCGGCCGACCGCAGTGCCCGGTGTGGAACCCCAGCACCGGGCGAAGCTCGATGCCGTTGCGGGCGCCACCGCGGAACGACGTCGCGCTCGTGATCCTGGCCGCACCCTCGAGCTTCGCGACCGCCGTCCCGCCCGGCCGGCCGCAGGAACCGATCAGCGCGGCGCGTGCCCTTCGCACCGCCGCACGAAGCTTCTCGGTGCGCCTGGACTTCCCGCATGCGGCGGCTCCGACGCGGGCCCTGATCGTATGCGCCGAATTGCCGGGCTGGGCAAGGACCAGGTCGATCGCGGCGCCGGCGGCCCGCATGCCGACGAGGTCGCCTTCGAGCGCGTACACGCGACTCCGCGCGCCCTTGCGCCGCGCCTCTGCACCCGGCCGCGTCAGCGACCTGAGCTCGTCGACACTCGTCTCGTGGGGCCTCGCGCGCAGGATCGACGCGTCGCAGGACGGGCGAGATGCGGCGACCCGGCGCTCGGCCGACGCGGGCAGTGCAGCGCCAGCCACGGCGGCACATGCCGCGGCGCTCACAAGCACCCTGCCAAGAGTCCTCAATCTTCTGCGTCCTTCCACGGCCCGGCAGGTGGAGCTTCCGTACGTCTCTGCCCGGGTCGAGCCTCACTGTAGGCCACCCCGCGATTTGTGGCAACGGAAGTCCGGCATCGGTGTCGTGGCGCCGGCGCGGCCGCGAGGCTAGACTCGCGGCCGATGACAGAGTTCCGCTCGCCGGCCGAGTTCCGAGAGGTCATGGACCGAGTGTTCGCGATCATGAGCACCGATCCGGAGATGGGCCCGAAGCTCCGCGACGCGCGGGTGCCCCAGCGATTCGAGTTCCCGGACCAGGACGCGGTCGTCAACATCACCTACGACGACTCGGGCGGCGATCAGAACCTCCGCTGGAAATGGACCGACGCGGTCGACTGGGATCCGCAGGTCGAGATGACGATGAACTCCGATGTCGCGAACAAGTACTTCCAGGGCAAGGAGAACGTCCCGGTCGCGCTTGCCCGGCGCCGCATCAAGAGCTCCGGCGACATGAAGGCGGCGCTCAAGCTGATCCCGATCACGAAGCCCGTGTTCGCGCTCTACCGCGAGATGCTGGAGCGCGAGTACCCGCATCTGGTCGTTTGATGCCGGACGCTCAGGTCCTGTACCACCCCGCCGGGATCAAGCGCTGAGCGTGCAGCAGATCGACGTGACCGCGCGGTCCGGTGCCTCGCCCGAGCGGGTCTGGGCGCTGCTCGCGGACGCCCGGAGCTGGTCGCGGTGGGCGCCGTTCGACGACGCCATGGTCGAGGAGGGCGAGGGCGATGGCGAGCTCAGGCGCTTCCGGAGGGGCCGCCGCACGACCCGGGAGCGCGTGACGGCATTCGAGCCGCCGCGGCGATTCGGATACGAGCTCGTGTCCGGGATCCCGATCCGCGACTATCGCGCGGAGGTGACGCTCGCGCCCGCCGGCGAGGGCACCGAGATCCGTTGGCGCAGCAGCTTCCGCCCGAAGCTGCCCGGGACAGGCGCGCTCGCGCGCCGGCAGTTTCAGCGCTTCATCGCGCAGACCGCGGAGGGGCTCGCCCGCGAGGCGGAGCAGGCGCCGGCCGGGTGACCGGCGCTCAGGACCCGGTCGCCGAGAGGAACTTGAACGGGATCCGGATCAAGTCCAGGTCGTAGTTTCCCGCGCAGTTGACGTAGTTGAACCGCGTGAAGTAGAGATACGTGGACTGACCCGTGGTCCCGAAGTTGCGGTCTGTGCTTTGCGGATTGAGCGCGACCGGATATGCGATCGGGTTGTCGCCCCCGCACTGATAGGTCCAGGGTAGGACCGCCTCCATCAGGAGCGTGCGGTGGCTCCAGGTCAGCAGATCGGTGGAGGTCGAGTAGTAGACCCCGTACACGTATTGCTGGCGCGTCGCGTCCCAGTCATAGCTCTGGCCGATCAGCAGGTATTTCTTGAAATAGGAGTTGTAGGTCAGGCTCTGCACCATCTTGTCGATCTCGGTCACGGCGACCGGCGCGCAGACGTGGCCCTCGGGCGGTTGCGGATTCGTGTACGGGTTGATGAACTGAACCGTGTAACCGGTGCCGTTCCATGCGCGCCAGGAAGTCGGGTTGGTCGGGTTCTTCGTGCGCGCCTCGCAGGCGCCTAACTGCTGGACGCCGTAGGGCTCGGCCTGAAACACCATGTAGTAGAAGCCGTCTGAATTCTTGACGACGTTGCTCGGGGAGAAATAGCCGTACGCGGCCGTGCTCTGCGAGTATGTGTACGGGACGCTCGCCACCAGGTGGGCCGGCGGGACCGCGTGGGTGAACGTGTAGCCACCGTCGGTCGAGCTGGCGAACGTGATCGAGTTGTACCAGCACCCCGGGTTGAAGCTCGAAGCCGGCGTCGTGAGCACCTTTGGCTGGCTGGGGCCCGGACCCGAGCACTCGCCGGGGTGTTCCCATCCGTGGTACTCGTCGTGGACCAGCGCGTAGACCTTGCTGCCGTCCACGGTATAGGGCGAATGAAGCCACTGGTGGTCGTCGTACTGAGCGGGATCGGCGTTATGCGCGGAGCCCAGGACGACATGCGAGCAATCGACGGCGACGGCATTGAGGCCCGCGCCGGTCATCTGGTAGCTCGCGTCGCTCGAGATCGTCAGGTGGACCTTGCCCGCAGAGTCCTTCCAAGCCCGCGCGGGCGAGTCCGCCGCGAAGTTGCCGTCGCAGTTCATCGTGCTCCAGTCGAACACGGTCTGCTCAGGGGCGAGCTGCTGCACGGTCGAGCCGAAGTTGTACGCACTCGACGGGCCGGCCCAGACCAGTGAGGCGATCACGATCGCAAGGAGTGACGCCAGCGCTCGAAGACGACCCACCACTACCCCCGGAAAATCGACTGGCCGATCATATAGCCGCCCGCTCAGCGCGGGCGGCGGTAGCGCGAGACGTAGCGCGGAGGCTTCACCCCGGCGGGCAGCCGGGCATCAGGCTCGGGCACTCCGGCCGCCAGCCGCATCGGAAGCACGCCCGCCCATGTCTCGAGTGCGTAGTCGTCCTCATCGTCGACCGGCGGCCCCGTGCGGACCTTCGCCGACGCCTCCTCGATCGGCATCCGCAGGACCGACGTGGCGCGCAGCTCCTTCGCGCTCGGCCACCTCACGTCTTCCCAGCGGCGGGGAACCATCTGCTCCGTGAAGGCCTCGAGCGCGCCGAGCTTCTCGTCGCGGTCGCTGACTGGCGCGGCGGTCCCGAACAGCACCACCGAGCGGTAGTTGACCGAATGGTGAAACGCCGACCGCGCGAGCACCAACCCGTCGACGAGCGTGACCGTGAGGCACGCCCGGACGCCGGTCCCGAGGGTGCGGAGCGTGCGGCTCGCGGCCGAGCCGTGCACGTACACGACGTCCCCCGCGCGGGCGTACAACGTCGGGATCACGACCGGCCGCTCCTCGTGCACGAAGCCGAGGTGGCACACGAGGCCCTCGTCCAGGATCGTGTCGATCGTCTCGCGGTCGTATGCGCCCCGCTTCGGCAGGCGCCGGATGCGCGTATGCGGCGCGCCGCTCAAGCAGCGGCGGCCGGCACGCCCGACCGGCGATCGACCGAGACGGAATAGGCCTTCGGCCGGAAGCGGAGGATCGGGTCGTCCGTGAGCTCGATCCCGTCCGTCACGCGCGTGGGGTCGAACACGAGCACATCGCCCCCGGTCTCGCGGCGCGTCTCGAGGCCGGTCAGCTCGATCGTCCCCGCCACCATGGTCTCGCGTTCATCCGGCCATGCGACGCGCGGGTCGTCGAGGGGATCGCCGTCACGCGCAAGCTGCACCTCGAGCGCGAAGCGCACTCGCCCGCCGCCGGCGAAGCGGTCACGGATGTCCTGCTGCAGGAAGTCGGGTGCGCGGCCGCGCGCGTCCTCGGCCGTGAGCGTCGCCTCGCCCTCCGCCGGCAGGCAGCTGTAGCGCACGTGCCGAATGCCGCCGGCGGCGTCGACCCAGCCAAAGGCATGCAGCGAGTTGTAGCGGCAGCGCGCGTAGCTGGCGATCGGCTTCACCTCGCGGATCGCCCTGACGGCGGCCGCCGCCTTCGGGTTCCGGGCGAGATACCAGAGCATCCTGAGCGGCCGGGGGCGGGGCCGCCCGCCGTTCCCGGCCGCGACCGCGCGGTTGAACTCGACGAACTCCTCGGGGGTCCGGGCGAAGAAGCGTTTCGCACTCACCGCGAGAATGTCGGTGCGCGACCGGTCCGGCAGGTAGAGCTTGGTCGCCATCCCACGTCCGTCCGGGATTCCGTCGTGCTCGGCCGGATCCCCGGACGCGTTCGAGAACCGCACCGTGACCTCGACCGGCTGCCCCTGCATGTGCACGGCGCGGGTCAGGCCGGCGGCTTCGGGGGTGGCCGTGAAGGTGCCGGTGCAGAGGATCCCCTTGGCGTGGACGGCCCGGTGACCCTGGTGCCGCCCGAAGAGGTCCCCGACTGCGTCGACTGCCTGCTCGGGTAGGGATGCCACGTGCGGACCCTAACCGAGCTCTTCGCGGAGGGGTAGTGTCCGGGCCGAAAGTGACGGACGGCCTCGGATACGCCGCAATGGACAGCTCGCCGCGCAAGCGGCAGGCGCTCACGCTGTTCGCGGGTCTCTCCCCCCAGTACGACTGGATGGGAGCGCTGCTCAGCTTCGGACAGGACCGGCGCTGGCGGCGCGCGATCGTGGCGGAGCTCGGTGTCCCGCCGTCCGCACGGGTACTCGACGTCGCCGCCGGCACCGGGCTCGTCACCGCCGAGATCGTACGCCGTTACGGCTGCCGGGTGGTGGCGGTCGACCAGAGCGAGGAGATGCTGGGCCGGGCCCGCACAAAGCTCGCCGGGGACGCGGCGCTCCGCGCCCGGGTCGAGCTGGTCCGTGCGGAGGCCGAGCGGCTGCCCTTCGCCGACGACGAGTTCGACGCGCTCACGACCGGCTACCTGTTCCGCTACGTGGACGACCCCGCCGCCACGATCCGCGAGCTCGCGCGCGTCGTCAAGCCCGGCGGCGCGATCGCGTCGCTCGAGTTCTTCGTGCCGCCGTCGCCCGCGCTGCGCGCGCTCTGGCGGGTCTACGCGCGCTTCGGGCTGCCGGCGCTCGGGCGCCTGGCGTCACGCGAGTGGGCCGAGGTCGGCCGGTTCCTGGCGCGCAGCATCCCGGAGCACTACGAGCGCTATCCGCTCGCCCTCCAATGCGAGCAATGGCGCGCGGCCGGGATCGAGTCGGTCGAGGCGCGGCCGATGAGCTTCGGTGCGGGAATCGTCATGCGTGGCAGGCGAACGTAGCCCCACGCGAGCTGGAGCGGCCCGCCTTCTACGCGCTGCGGCCGGGCCGCTGGCGCGACTTCGTCACGCTGCTGCACCTGCCCTACACGGGCTGGCACCTGAGCTACGTCGCATTCGGCGCGGCGGCCGCCCCGGTCGTTCACGGCGATCGCCTCGCGGCCACCCTGGGCGCCTTCTTCCTCGCCGTGGGCGTGTGCGCGCATGCGCTCGACGAGCGCACCGGGAGACCACTTCGGACCGGCATCTCCGACCGGGGCCTGGCTGCGCTCGCGGCGGCCTCGCTGACGGCGGCGGTCGCACTCGGCGTCGTGGGGATCGTGACGGTGTCGTGGTCGATCGCGCCCTTCGTGGCCGTCGGCGCCTTCATCCTGATCGCGTACAACCTGGAGCTGTTCGGCGGGTGGTTCCACAGCGACTTCTGGTTCGCTGCCGGCTGGGGCGCGTTCCCCGCGCTGACGTCCTACTGGGCCAACGCGCTCCGCCTCGACGTCCCCGTCGTGCTGGTGACGCTCGCGTGCTTCGGCCTGAGCGTCGCGCAACGGCGCCTCAGCACTCCCGTGCGGACGCTCCGGCGCAAGACCGCCACCCTCACGGGCACGCAGACGCTCCAGGACGGCACCCTCGTGGAGCTCTCCCCCGCCCGCATCGCGGCCCCGCTCGACGGCGCACTGCGCGCGCTCGCGGCGTCGCTGGTGCTGCTCTCGGCTGCGGTCGTGGTCGTGAGGCTCTAGCGATGTTGCGGCACGTCCAGTTACCGCTCGTCTGCGCCCACACCAGCGTGACGCAGCGGCCGATCGCCTTCTCGGCCGCTATCCGGAGACCGGTTGGACGCGGCTCACGACCGGCGGCGTCGCGCACGTCGAGGAACTGGACGCCCTTCTGCGATCCTCTCCCTACCTGCCTGCCGCGCGACCATACCCGAGCCCCAGGACCGGAACAACTCGCACTCGACGAACGTCCGACCCCAGGCCCGGCGCGTTCAGGCCCCGGAGGTGGGCGTCGATGGCAGAGATATGACCTTTGCCCTGATCGCCGTCGGCGTCGAGCTCTTCGGGCTCGCCTGCGGAGTCGCGCTTGCGCGCGCCGCCGCCACCGACGACCTGTAGCCCGAGCCGCACCCACAGCACGCGCTTCCCGTACGTGCCGGTTTTCGGAGGTCACGCTCGCTGGACGAGGGCCAGAAGGTGGAGTACGAGTCCGAGGAGGGCACGAAGGACCCCAAGGCAGTCCAGGTCAGGCCGGCCTAGGCACAACCGCTCCGCACGGCAAAACGCCCCCCGGCTCTTCGGCCGGAGGGCGTCTTCGCGAAGATTCTCTCTCTGTACTGCCTGGTTCTGCTTGCTGGCTCCTGCTTGCTAGTTCCGGTAGCCCATGTCGCGCCCCTCTGTTGGTCTTTGTGCGCTTCGGCGTACTCGACCACAGGACGTGCAGGGGGCGCGGGATCTTCCCTCCGATCGAAGAAAGTCGTGCAGAGCTCAGATCGGCGCTGTAAAGGTCGCCACCGGCGACCCGATCGCGCCGCTCAGCTGGGACCACTCGACGTCCAGATGCACCATGCCGGCGAGCTGCTCGCCGTCGCGAACCAGCAGGTGGTGGACGCGGCGTTCGGCCATCAGCTCCGACACCTCCGCAAACGTGGCATCGGGCGGCACGGCGACGAGGTCGGTGCTCATCAGCTCGCCGAGCGGCCGGCTCAGCGGATCGCCTTCCTCCGCGAGCGCGGCGGCGAGATCCCAGTCCGTCACGATCCCGACCAGGCGGGTGCCCTCACAGACGGGAAGCGCCCTCACGCCGCGGCGCTTCATCTCCCGCGCGGCGTCGCGCACCGAGCTCCCGGGCTCGACGGTCGGCAGGTCGCGGGTCATCACGTCGGCGATGCGCATCAAAACCTCCTTCGCTGGGGGTAGAGCGCCAAGTGTCGCCCAGCGCCGCTTCCGGCGCAAGGGGCCCCTCTGTGAGCGCGCACAGAGAAACGCCCCCCGGCCACTCGGCCGGAGGGCGCCTTCGCGAAGACTGCTTGTACTGGCCTGGATTAGTTCCGGTAGCCCATGGCACACCCCCAAAGCATGGTTTGGCGCTCTCGTGCCACCAGACGAGGGGGGCGTCACCCGTCTTCCCTCTGCAACAGCGCTTGCGAAGCGGCGCTCGAGTTAGCCGAGCGCGGCGAGCGCTCGCTCGAGCGAGCGCGCCGCCTCGTCGACCTGCGCGCGGGCGCGGACCACGCGCTCGTCGTCCCCGCCGGTCGTGCCGAGGTTCACCTCGACGAGCACCGCCGCGCCCCGCGCCCCCGCGACGGCGAGCGAGGCGGCCACCGCGCAGTCGGCGCAGAAGCGCGGCTCGCCGCGCTCGGCTACTTCGGCCGCGAGCGCGGCGACCGCCGTCGCGGTGTCTCCGATCGCGATCGGCACGTCCGCTGCGCGGGCGAGCGCATCCGCCATCGTCTCGTCGCGCGTGCGGTGCCGCTCCTCGCTGCCGGCGAGCGCCGCGAGCGCCTGCGCGTATGTGTCCGCATTGGCGCATGCAAGCTCGGTCGCGCGGGCCCGCAGTGTCTCCGCCTGCGCCGCGGCGCCGCGCCCCTCCGGCCATTCCTCCGAGAGCCGGGCCGCCATCGACACGATCCCGGCCGCCATCGCGACCGTGATCCCGGCCACGAAGCCGCCTCCCGGCAGCGGCGCGGGCGACGCGATCTCGTCGAGCAGGTCTTGCAGGGAGGCGCTGAGGTAACCGTCGGCGGAAGACATCGGTGGGCTCCTAGACGCGGCCGGTGGCCTGACCCGTGAGCGTCTCGAGAGCACCGGCAGCCCGGCGCTCCGCGGCCGCGTATCCCTTCTGCTGCGCGAGCGCATGGGCCTCGCGGAGCACCGGCACCGCATCGTCGGGACGGGCGGTGAGCTGGAGCACCTCGGCATTCGCGAGCAGCGTGTCGGCCTGGAGGCACCGCCAGTCCATGCCGCGCACGAGGACCAGCGCGCGGCGGATCGAGCGGTCGGCGTGCTCCTGCCAGCCCTGCGCCGCGTAGAGCTTGGCGCGCACCGCCAGCAGCGGCGCCTCGATGCTCGCGTCTCCGGTCGCGCAGTCCTCCTTGACTGCCTCGAGCAGCGCATCCGCCTCCTCGTTGCGGCTTTGCTCGAACAGCGCATCGGCGAGCGGCACGGCGGTCTCGCCGAGCGAGCCCTTCAGGCCCATCTCGTCCAGCACCTCATAGCTCGATCGCAGCGCCCGTTCCGCCGCGCGCGCGTCGCCCGCGGCGATCTCCAGCTTCCCGAGGCTGCGCCTGGCCCACTGCGCCATGTAGCGCAGGCCGAGCTCCTCGCTGATCGCAGCCGAGCTCTCGAGCGCGGCGCGTCCATTGTCGAAGTTGCCCCGCCTGGCCTCCGCCAGCCCGAGCACGTGCAGCATGTCCGCCTCGAACGAGCGCACCTCCATCCGGCGGGCGAGCAAGAGCTGCTGCTCGGCGAACGCGGCGGCCTCCGCGAGCGGCGCCGGGCCCTCGATCAGGCACATCGTGAGCGCGAACGAAAGCGCGTTGACGTTCCGGGGCGAGCTCTCCGGATCGACGTAGGTGAGCGCACGGACGAGCGCGTCTCGCCCCTCCGCGGCCTGTCCCTCGTACATCCGCGCCTCGCCGACCAGCCGCCAGGCCTCTGCCAGGCTGCGGTCATCGCCGGCCTCGCCGAGCAGTGCGATCGCGCGCTCGGCCTCGGCCACGATCTCCGTGCTCGAACGCTCCGGCTCCGTCACGAACCACACGTGGGCACGGCCGAGGCGGGCGCGTCCCTCGATCCCCCCGTGGCCGGCCTCCGCCGCGGCCTCGAGCGCCTCGGCATAGGCCTCCCCCGCCTTCGCGTGGTTTGCGGTGCCCTCGAGCGACTCACCGACGAGCGGCAGGAGCGCAAGGCGCTCGGGGTCCCGATCGGGAAGCAGAGCCCGTGCCCGGGACAGCAGGCCGACCGCCGTGCCGTCCTCGCGGGCGCGGCTGGCCCGCCGTCCCGCCGAGGCCAGGCGCCCGGCCGCCCGCAATCCGAGCGAGCGCGCGCGGTCGTCCGCCGGCGCGAGCTCGACCCGGTAGCGGTAGGCCCGCTCGAGGTGATTGCCGAGGACGGCCTCGAGCTCGGTCAGCCGCTCCCGGTGGCGGCCCTCCATCCACGTCGCAAAGCGCTCGTGGAGCTCGGCGCGGCTGTCCTTCGTGAGCGAGTCGTAGGCCGCATCGCGGATCAGCGCATGCCGGAAAGCGAACCCGTCCTCGCCGACCAGCGCGACCCGCTCCCGCCCGGCGAGCTGCTTTCGCACCAGGGCGTCCAGCGCGTCGCCGACCCGGACCGACTCTCCCGCCGGGAACAGCACCGCGATCGCCTCCGGCCAGAACTCGCGCCCGACCACCGACGCGGCGCCGATCGCGTGAAGCTCGTCCACCCCGAGGCGGTCGAGCCGGGCGGCCAGCAGCGCCTGGAGCGTGGGCGGGATCGAGACCGTCTCGGCGGCCCCGTCGCTCTCCCGCGCGAGCGCCAGCATCTGCTCGATGAACAGGGGGTTGCCCTCGGCTCGGGCGATCAACCGGGTGCTCTGGTCGGCGCTCAGCGCGCCGTCCTGGTCGAGGTCGTCGATCAGCGCGGCCGTGTCCTCGTCGGAGAGCCGGTCGACCCGCAGGCCGCTCGCACGCCTGCCGTCACGCCCCCACTCCGGCCGCTGCTCGAGGAACTCATCGCGCGCGAGGCAAAGCAGTAGCAGCGGCGCCCCCGAGGAGGACTCCGTCAGGAACTCGATCAGCTCCAGCAGGGGCGGCTCGGCCCAGTGCACGTCGTCGAAGACGACCACCGTGGGCCGCTCGCGTGCGAGCGCCTCGAAGAAGGTGCGGGTCGCCCAGAGGGCGTCGCGGCCGGCGTCGACCGCCTCCGCAAGGCCGGCCGCCTCGAGCACGCGCTCGGCGATCGTGCCCGCGTGGGAATCGCCCTCGAGGACGCGCTCGATCGCCGTGCGCGGGTCCGTGTCGCCTGCCACGGCTCGCACGATCTCGGCGAGCGGGCGGAACGTGACACCCTCGCCGTAGGGCAGGCAGGTGCCGGTCAGGACACGCGCCTGCTCGTCGACGGAGCGCGCGAGCTCGCGCGCGAGGCGTGACTTGCCGATCCCGGCAGGCCCGATCACGGTCGCGCGGTGGACGGTGCGCTCGGCGACGGCGCGTGCGAGTGACTGCTCGAGAGACCGGAGCTCGCGATCGCGTCCCAGCATCGGGGCATCGAGGCGCCGGGCAAGCTGTCCCTCGCGGGACAAGACCCGCAGCAGCCGCCACGCCACGACCGGCGCTTCCTTCCCCTTCAGCCGGAGCGGCTCGACGGGCTCGGCCTCGATCGCGTCGGGCGCCAGCGCGCGGGTCGCGTCGCCGATCAGGATCTCGCCCGGCGCGGCCGCCTGCTCGAGGCGCGCCGCGACGTTGACGGCGTCGCCGGTCACGAGCGCCTGGCCGCCGGCGGGGTCGCCGGCCACCACGTCGCCGCTGTTGACTCCCGTGCGCGTCTCGAGGCGCACGCCCCACTCGTGCTCGAGGCCGTCGTTGAGCGAGGCGAGCGCCTCGCGCAGCTCGGCCGCGGCCCGCAACGCGCGGATCGCGTGGTCCTCCTTCACCGTCGGGATGCCGAACACCGCCATCACCGCGTCGCCGATGAACTTCTCGACCGTCCCACCATGGCGCTCGCAGACCTCGGCGACCGTCTGCCAGTAGCGCGCCATGATCCGGCGGACCGCCTCGGGCTCGAACCGCTCGCCGAGCGCGGTGGAGCCGGTCACGTCGTTGAAGAGGATCGTCACCGGCTTGCGCGCGTCTGGGCGCAGATCGCCGAAACGAAGCCGGATTCCGCACGCCATGCAGAAGACCGCCCGCGGCGGGTTCACCTCACCGCACTTACGGCACGCCCCCACGGAGGATCAGTCTATGGGAGCCGCCCGGCACTCGCCAGGCAATCGCAGGCCACCGCCACAGCGGTTTCAGCCGCGCGCCCCGCGACGTGACCGACCTGAGCCTGTCCTAGACGGACTCGAGGCGTGCGCGCAGCGCCGGCAGGAGGCTCGGGTCGACCTCGTAGCCGGCGGCTGCGAGTGCCGCCTCGAGGTCTGCGGTGACCGCAGCCCGGAACTCGTGGTCCGCATCTGCTCTCGCCGCGATCTCGTCGATCTCGCGGCGGGCCCGCGGAAGCTCCTGCGCGGCGGCGACCCAGGCCTCGGGCGCTGGAGGAAGCGTCCGGAGCAATCTGGCCAACCGCTCTTCGTCGTATGGGTTCATCATCGTCATTGGTCTATTGACGGCTGGAACCGTGGCTTTCTTCCCTCGAGTTGCTTCCGGAGTTTCGAGAGACATCTCGAGATCCTGCTCGCGATCGTCCCCGGGGGCAGGTCGAGCGCCTCGCCGATCGTCTTGTAGCTCTCGTCGCGGGTGAAGAACCGGTCGAGGATCTCGGCGCAGTGCTCGGGCAGCGTGCGCATCGCATCGTGGATCGCCATCGCCTCGTCCAGCTCGCCGAGCGCGTCATCGGTGCCAACCCCGTCGAGCGGCTCCTCGACCAGCTGCTCGCGGCCGCCGCTGCGCAGCTTGTCGACGCACAGCCGGCGCGTCAGCGTCGCGATCCACGGCCGCACCGAAGCATCGTCGCGGAGCTCGTCGAGATGCTCGAAGGTGCGGGCGAAGACATCCTGGAAAACGTCCTCGGCGTCGTGCGAGCTCAGGCGGTAGACGCGCGACGTGATCGCGTACACGTAGCGCGAGAAGCGTTTGACGAGCTCGGCCCAGGCCTGCTGGTCGCCTGCGCGACAGCGGGCGACGAGGTCGGCATCTGCGATCAGCCCGAGCGACATAGTGCGTTATGAAACCACTCTAAGCCCCAATCCGGTGGCTCGCGGGCTTATTTCGGGCCGGCGCTGGCGGACCTCCGCCGGCCGGCGAGGTCAGGAGTAGCTGTGGACCTTGGCGTCGACGTCGGTGTCCGAGCGGCGCCGCACGGGCTCGGTATGCGGGCCGAGGATCACGCTGGGCACCCCCGGCGCGAAGCCGGGCGGCTTCGCGGGCAGGCCGTAGTCGGCGGCCCGGTCGATCAGCTGGGCGACCGCCCGCTCGGAGACGGCCGAGATCGTCAGCGACGGGTTCACGCCGAGCGAGGTCGGAATCGAGGACGAGTCGATGCAGAAGAGACCCTCGTTGCCGAAAGCCTCGTTACGGTGGTCCACCACCCCGAGGTCGCTGGAACCCGCCATCCGGCAGCCGCCGAGCGGGTGCGACGCGTTCGCCGTGCGGAACGTGAACTTCATGAACCGCGCGAGGCCGGCGCGCTCCGCGGCCGCCTTCATTGCCGCGTTCGCCGCCTCACGGACGCGCACGGTCTGATCGGACAGCGCGTACTTGAACGGCGCGATCCAGATCGGGCCCGCGTTCGGATGGGCCGCGCCGCCTGTCGGCGGCGGCGAGAGGAACTCGCCGTCATTGGTGTCCTCGACCATCGCGAGCACCTCGATGTGGTTGTTCCACGTAGACAGGTTCTGCTTCTTCTGCACGCCCCACCACGAGGGCGCGCCGGCGGGGTCTCGCGCGTCGTCGTACAGCGCGTGAGCGAGCCCGGACAGGTAGATCTCCTGCAGTGTGAACCGGGTGCCGTCGAACGCGTGCGCCGCGCGCCCGACCCACCAGTCGTAGCTCATCGTGGTGATGTGGTTGCCCTTGTAGAACTGGCCGTAGCCGGGCAGCCCGAGCACGTCCCGCACCTTCTGCTCGTCGTACTCGATCCCGGCGATGTGGTCGCCGTTGATGCCCAGGCTCTTGCCGAGCTGCGGCGAGAGGCTCGGCAGGTTCGGCCGGGAGCGCATCAAGAGCGGCGCGTTCCCCATTGCTCCGCCCGAGAGGATCAGCACCTTGCACTCGATCTGGATCGTGCTCCCGGTTGGCTGGCGCGTCGGGTTGTCGCCCTCGTTGTCGAGCTCCGCGGCCGTCAGCACGTAGCGGTAGGGACGCGCCGAGCTCTGCGTCACGATCTGCGCCTCGTAGCTCGGCCGCACCTGGACACCGAGCGCTTCAGCCGAGGCGAGGTAGTTCGTGATCACGGAGTTCTTGGCCCCGTAGATGCACCCGGTGTGGCACCACTTCGCCTGGATGCAGCGGTTCAAATCAATCGCGACCGGTACCCGGTCGCACGAATGGCCAGCCGCGGCCAAGGTCGCAGCCCAGAGTCCTCCCGATTTCGAGACCTGCTTCCACGTGGGCCGCTGGACGCGCAGGGCCGCCTCGACGCGGGCGAGTAAGGGTCGAGCGCGGCCCGGCTGATCTCGGCCGGCCACATCCGCCGGTCGGGACCGTCGTCGGGACGGTGGTCGCGGCGCTCGAAGGTCTCGGTCGGCGCCCGCAGAGAGGCGGCGAGATAGAGGTTGGAGCCGCCGCCGACTCCATTGCCCACCACGATCTGGGCGCCGTCGCCCTGGACCAGGCCGTAGACGCGCGAGAGCAGCTTGATGTCCATCGACTGCCTGAAATCGGTGTGGAGATGCCGCGGGCCCCGCTCGAGCACCATCACGCTGGGGTTCGCGCCCGCCGCGCGGTAAAGCTCGGCCAGGCGATAGGCGGAGATCGACCCGCCGAAGCCGGAGCCCACGATGCAGACGTCGACCCGCTCCACGCCGCTCACGGCAGGCTTCCGTTCGCGGTCAGCTCACGCGAGAGCTTCTTCCCGTATGAGTATTCGGCGTAGCCGTTCGGCGCGGTGCCCGGGTGGCCGATCACCTGGAGCCCGCAGGCGGTGTCGATCGTGGCGTTCTCCTGCGTCGCCACGACGAGGAAGGCCGCGAACGGCACCGCGGCCACCGCCTCCCAGACCAGCACGCTCGGATTCGCGGGGTCGAGGCCGTCGAGACAGACCGCGACTCGCTTCGAGAACGGAAGGTCCAGGAACTGGCCGCCGCGCAGCAGCGAGCGCGTCTCCAGCTCGGACAGGAACGCCGGTACCAGCGCGTCGAAGCCGATCAGCGGATCGTGGTAGAGCGCGAGCGCGTCGGCCTGCACCGCGCCGGGCTCGGCGTGCACCCCGGCGATCGCATTCGGGTGCACCTCGTTGCCGAGGTCGGTGCGGTCCACCTTGCGGCCCGGTATCAACGTGTCGGCGACCGCCTGCAGCGTGCCGTCCGTGACCGTGGTCGCCGCGAGTGCGGGCTCGGCCAGCGCGAGGATGCGCTCCGCGGCCGGCAACGCGGACATCACGAGGCCGCCAAGGCCGAGCACGGTCGCGCGCTGCAGCACCTGGCGGCGGGAAAACAGCTTGCCCGCGGGACTCCGCTCGACCACGCGGTCTACGACGTTTTCGGGGACTTCCAAGCTGATCGATCCTCCCCAGAATCTTGCGCCCGGCATCGCTGCGGGCGCGAACCTTACCGGAAATTCAGCAGCTTGCAACCTCTGGTATAACCCGGGTATAACCCGACTTATAAAAACCGTTGACCGGGGAACCGTTGATCAGGGGAGGGTCTGGTGAGACGCACGACCGCATGCATCGCCGTCATGGTGGGCGCACTGGCGCTCGTCGCCACCGCGAGTGCGACGCCGTTCGCACCGTATGACGGGAGCAACCCGTTTCGCTGCAAGGTCCAGAACGTCGGCACCGGGGTGGACTTCCCGGACCCGAACGCGGACCCGTTCTGCGTCGAGTTCGACAAGACGAACGAGAACGTGACCGACTTCGGCATCGTCGATTTCCTGCTCAACGAGCCGGCGCGGGTCGCGGCCGCCACGACGAAGTGCTTCTACCACCAGACCGATCACTGGACGGGCTCGATCGTCCAGGGCACGGAGCCGACCCTCTGGCACTGGGACGGCAGCTACTTCTTCGACAAGGCCCGCGGCATGGGCGGCGTGCGCGTCGACAACCTGGTCGTTGGGGGGCCTGCCGGCCGATCCGCGGCTGCTACCGGGGTTCCCGGCCCAGTTCACGCCGTTCTTCGGGCCCGGCGGCGGTGGCGCATTCCTCAACCAGACGGTGCCGGCGGACCCGAATTGCGCAGCACGCGTCGATACCCGGCAGGAAGTGAACAGGATCTACCGCGACGGCTGGCGGTATCCGGCTTCGGCGTTGTAATGAATCGAAGGCGTGCCCGTACAGTTGGGGCATGACCTTTCTCTTCAAGAAGACCAAAGACGTAACCCCCGAAGACGCCCTCCCGGGCCGGGAGGAACGGATGCCGGTGCCCGCGCGCCACGAGGTGATCGGAACGCCGCTCGAGCCGCCCTTCCCCGACGGGCTCGAGCAGGCCGTGTTCGGGCTCGGCTGCTTCTGGGGCGCCGAGCGTGTGTTCTGGCAGGCCCCCGGCGTGTACACGACCGCGGTCGGCTACGCCGGCGGCTACACGCCCAACCCCACCTATGGTGAGGTCTGCGGCGGCCGCACCGGCCACACCGAGGCGGTGCTGGTCGTGTTCGACCCGGCAAAGACGAGCTACGACGAACTGCTGCGGCTCTTCTGGGAGGGCCACGACCCGACCCAGGGCATGCGGCAGGGCAACGACGTCGGAACGCAGTACCGCTCCGCGATCCTCTTCACGTCCGAGGCGCAACGCGAGGCGGCCGAGCGCTCACGCGACATGTACGAGGAACAGCTTCGCGAGTCCCGCTACGGGCCGATCACGACCGAGATCTCACCGCTGGGCGACCTCTACTACGCCGAGGACTACCACCAGCAGTACCTCGAGAAGAACCCGAACGGCTACTGCGGTCTCGGCGGCACGGGCGTGACCTGCCCCGTGGGCCTCGGCGCGAGCACGGGCACGAGCCAGGCGAGCTAAGCCGAGCCGGGCGCGTCAGGAACAGGGCCGAGTGGCCCCGGCCGAAGCGCACGCCTAAGATCCGCCGGTGGAACCCCGGCCCGCAAGCGCCTCCGAGGCGGCGCTCATCCGCTGGATGTCGATCACCGACGCCAACAGCGCCGGCTTCGTCCACGGCGGCACCGTCATGAAGCTATGCGACGAAGCCGCGGGGATCTCGGCGGTCAAGCATTGCCGTCGCCGCGTCGTGACGGCCGCGATCGACCGGATGACATTCCTCCATCCCGTACACGTCGGCCAGCTGCTCACGTGTAAGGCGACGGTAAACGCGGTCTGGCGCACCTCGATGGAGGTCGGCGTGCGCGTCGAATCGGAGGACCCGATGACCGGCGAGGCGAGGCACACGAGCACCGCCTACCTGACGATGGTCGTGCTCGACGACGAGGGCCGTCCGACCACTGCGCCGCCACTGTCTGCCGACTCGCCCGACCAGGAGCGCCGGATGCGCGAGGCCGAGGTCCGGCGCCGGAACCGGCTCGCCGAGCGCCAGGAGATCCGCGCCGGCCGCTCGGAAGACTCCGGCTAGCAAAGGCGACCGCTCGTGGGAGTCCTCGGCGCAGTCCTGATCACGCTCATGCTGCTCGAGTTCTTCGTCCCGAGCCCCTTAAGCTGAGGGCGTGTCACTCATGGTCGGCACCGGGCCGTTCGGGCGGCAACCCGGCGGCAGCTTCAACTTCGAGGTGCCCCGCCCCCGGGGCGTGATCCTGTTCGAGGACTCGCCGCGGCGCATCCGCGCCCGGTTCGGCGGCGAGACGATCGTCGACAGCCGCCACGCGAAGCTGCTCCACGAGCAGAACCACCTGCCGGTCTATTACTTCCCGGAGTCGGACGTCCGCATGGACCTGCTGGAGCCGACGGACCACACTTCCCACTGCCCCTTCAAGGGCGAGGCGCGCTACTGGTCGGTGCGCGCCGGCGGCCGCGTGGCCGAAAACGCCGCCTGGTCCTATCCCGAGCCGATTGCCGACGCGCCGCCCCTGGCCGGGTACGTCGCCTTCTACTGGCACTCGGCGGACGAGTGGCTCGAGGAGGACGAGCCCGCGATCGTGCACGCGCGCGACCCCTACCACAGGGTCGACGTGCTCGACACGTCGCGCCGCGTGCGGGTGTCGCTGAACGGCGAGTTGCTCGCCGACACCACGCGGGCAAAGGTGATCTTCGAGACCGGCCTGCCGCCGCGCTGGTACATCCCGCCGGATGACGTGCGCGCCGAGCTGCTCGACTCCGCCCGGCAGACCGGGTGCGCCTACAAGGGCTTTGCGTCCTACAAGTCGGTGCAGGCGGGCGGCTCGCTCGAAGAGGACCTCGTCTGGTTCTATCCCGAGCCGACGCGGGAGGCGGCGCCGATCGCGGGCCATCTCGCGTTCTTCAACGAGCGCATCGACCTCGAGATCGACGGTGAGCCGCAGGAGCGGCCCGTCACGCAGTGGTCGCGGCAGGCTCGATCACACGCGGCGTGAGCTCGGCGAGCGAGTCGAGCACGGCAGCCGCGAGCGGGAGCGCCTCGGGCGCGGGCGGGTAGTCCGGCCGCGGCACCGCGATCACGCGCATGCCGGCGGCGTGCGCGGCGCGGATGCCGTTCGTCGAGTCCTCCACGGCCGCACACGTCTCGGGCTGCACGTCCAGCCGCCGCGCGGCCTCGAGATAGACATCCGGCGCCGGCTTTCCGCGTGACGCCTCCTCCGAGGAAACGGTCGCGGTGAACAGATGGCTCAGCCCCGCAAGCTCGAGCACGAGGTCGAACAGCGGCCGGTTCGACGAAGACGCGACCCCGAGCGGCCACCGCCCGGCCAGAGCCTCGACCGCGCCGCGGGCGTGCGGCAGGAGCGGCAGCTGCTCGCGGTAGCGGCGGGCGAGGCGTCCGACGACCTCGCGCGCGATCGCCTCGGGGTCGATCTGGACGCCGAGTTCGTCCCGCATGAAGCGCGTCCACTCCTGGCCTCATCAGCCCACCAGGCACTCTCCCTCTGCCGGGCTAGCCGGAGGCTAGACCGACTTTTGCAAGCGCCCCCAAATCGGGGGCGCGTCGGGCGACGCTAGCGGTCTGGTCGGCCACGGAGTCTGGCGGCCCGGAAGTCGGAGTGCCTACTCGGGTAGCAGTCCGAGCTGACCGAGGAGATCCATCTGGTCAAAGAACAGGTGCTCTGACTTCAGCTCTTCGCCGTCTATCTCATAGACCGCTGCCCACCGAAACTCCA